>DASZUO010000052.1:0-21129 GCA_035547575.1 Amycolatopsis sp.
CCGCCTCGACCTGATGCACGTGCTCTCCCGCGAGCCTCGCGAGGCGGACCTGTTCACCGGGCGCGTGGACGCCGTGAAGCTGCGGACGCTGCTCGGGCTGTTCGGCACGGTCGACCAGTGGTGGCTGTGCGGCCCGTTCGAGATGGTGCGGGAGGCGCGTGATGTGCTGCTCGGTGCGGGAATTTCCACCGATCGTGTCCATCAGGAACTGTTCTATGTGGACGATGTGCCGCCCCCGCCGGTACGCCACGAGGAGCCGCCTGTCGAGGGTCTGACCAGCGACATCACGGTCATTCTCGACGGGCGCTCGACCACGGTCACGCTGCCCCGCGACGTCCCGGTGCTCGACGGCGCCCAGCGTGTCCGGCCCGACCTGCCGTTCGCCTGCAAGGGCGGGGTGTGCGGGACCTGCCGGGCGCAGGTGACGTGCGGCGAGGTCGACATGCGCCGCAACTTCGCGCTCGAGCCGGCCGAAGTGGACAAGGGTTTCGTGCTGACCTGCCAGTCGTTGCCGGTGTCGGACGAGCTGACCGTCGACTACGACTCGTAGGGAAGGAGATCGTGCCCGGTTGTCCGCTATCCGCGAATCCCGGGTGCGGTTACCAATCCGACCAAAAGTAGGCGGACCCCGAGCAGCACGTAACAGTTGCTACGCAAGCCGGATAGCCGTGACTGTGGTCGGATTGGTAACAAACGGCACTGTAGTGTCGGGCAGAGTGAGACCACGATGGCCGCGCACATTGCGCTGGCGGGTTTATGTGCTCGTCGGTGGCATGCTGCTGCTCTTGTTCATCACGGCCGTCGCCACCACGCTGGCGTGGCGCAACGCCTACTCGATCGGCCAGCACCTGCGGAACTCCCTGCGGCCCGCCCAGGTCTCCGCCGTCGCGCTGACGACTGGCTACCTGGACATGGAAACGGGTGAGCGCGGTTTCCTGCTGACCCGTCAAGAGCAGTTCCTCGCCCCGTACACGGCGGGCCGCACCATCGTCGGTCAGCAGACCGCGCGGCTGCGGGGCCTGCTCGTCGACGACCCCGAATCCCTGCGGCTGATCGACGCGGCCGAGCAGATGGGCACCACGTGGCTGAGAACGTCCATCACACCGGAACTCGATGCCGCGCGGGCCGGCACGCTCAGCCCGGATGCCCTGACGTCGAGCATGGCGAGCGGCAAGACGTTGTTCGACAACCTGCGCGCCCGCCTCACCGATCTGCAGGCCCGCATCGAGAGCATGACCACCACCGGCCTGCAGTCGAATACCAGCGCGCAGAGCCTGGCCACGTCCATCACCGTCGGCTGCGTGGTCGCCGCGCTGGTGCTCGGCATGCTGACGGTCCTGCTGCTGCGGCGTTCGCTGGACCAGCCGCTGGGCCGGCTGATGATGCAGGTGCGCCGCGTCGCGGCCGGGGAACTGGACCAGCGGGTGGACGCGAACGGCCCGGCGGAGCTGGCGGAACTGGGCGGCGCGGTCGAGTCGATGCGGGTGCACGCCATCGCGAGCTCGGCGCAGGTCGGCAGGCTCGAGGAGGCGGACCGGATCGCCCGCGAACTCGCCGACACCGTCATCCGGCAGTTGTTCGCCGTCGGGCTTTCGCTGCAGTCCATGGCAGCGCGCTTCCCGGCGGCCGGGCCGGCCTGCCGCATCGCGGTGGCCGATGTCGACAAGGCCATCAACCAGCTCCGGGCCGCGGTCTACGGCCCGTCTCCACCGCAGCTGCAGGCGCTGGGGGTGGAGGTCCAGGCGCTGCTCGGCGAGGTGGAGGAGGGTGTCGGCGTGGTGCCGGACCTCGTGCTCAGCGGCGATCTGGACCACGAGCTGCCGGAACCCGTGGTCAGCGAGGTACTCGGCGTGCTGCACGACGCGCTGCGCGCGGTGCTCCCGGCCGAGCCCGTCCACATCGGACTCACGCGGACCGGTGGCCGGCTCCTGCTGCACCTGGTGGCCGGCGCCCCGGAGGGAGCGTCGCGGCACACGTTGACGGCGTTGCCCGAACGGGCGCGGCTGCTCGGGGGAGACGGCGAGGTCGGCTACGCCGACGATCGTGTGGTCATCGACTGGTGGGTGCCCGTGTAATCTACTTCGGAAGTCGTAATTTATGGATCCGACCAGAAGTAGGCAGGCGCCGAGCAGCCGGAAACCTTGCTACACAAGCCGGATCGCCAGTATGGAGCTGAGATGAATTCCCGGGATGCCGCCCGCCGCAAGCGCAGGCTCACCGCCGGCATCAAGGAGTCGATGCGGGCGCTGAGCATTCAGCTGTCCCTGCTCAACCATCAGGTCGGCATGCGCGCGAAGCTCAAGGACGCCGATCTGGACTGCCTCGATCTGGTCGCGCGGTGCGGCCCGCTGAGCCCGTCCGAGCTGTCCCGGCGCGCGGGCCTGCACCCGGCCACGGTCACCGGGGTGCTGGACCGCCTGGAGCGGGACCGCTGGGTGACACGCGAGCGCGACCCCGAGGACCGCCGTGCCGTGCGCGTACGCGTGCTGCGGGAGCGTGGCGCGGAACTGCTGACCCTCTACGCCGGCATGAACCGCTCGATGGATGACATCTGCGCGGGCTACAGCGAGGCCGAACTCGAGTTGCTGGCCGGTTTCCTCAGCCGCGTCGCCGACGCGGGCAGGCAGGCCACCGACGACCTCTCGGCCGGCTGATCACGTACCGCGGTCGTGCGGGCGGCGGTGTGCGCGGTGTCGATGCTGGCCACTTGCCTGCCCTTGCTCGCACGCGTATATTCGTAGACGAGTATTACGGACGGCGGGAGGGGCGAGGTGGCCAAGCGGCGCAAGGTGGCGAACCTGCTGGCGCTCGCCGTGCTGGGCACGGTCGTGCAGCGGCCGATGCATCCCTACGAGATGGCGTCGATGCTCCGGGAACGGGGCAAGGACCAGGACATGAAGATCAAGTGGGGGTCGCTGTACACGGTCGTGGGCAATCTCGAGAAGCACGGCCTGATCGAGGCCACCGAGACCGCGCGGCAGGGCGCGCGTCCCGAGCGGACGGTCTACCGCATCACCGATGCCGGGCGCGCGGAGTTGGTCGACTGGGTGCGGGAGCTGGTGTCCACCCCGGAGCGCGAGCAGCCCCGGTTCGAGGCCGGCCTGTCACTGCTCGGCGCCCTCACCCCGGACGACGCCACCGCACTGCTGCGTCACCGCCTGTCGGTTCTCGAAGAAGAGCTGGCCGGGCAGCGGGCGACGCTGGCCCGGCTCGGCGCCGGACTACCGCGGCTGTTCCTCATCGAGGACGAGTACGACCTGGCCCTGCGCGAGGCGGAGGCCACGTGGGTGCGGGCGTTCCTCGCCGAACTGGCCGACGGCACCTTCCCCGGACTCGCGCAGTGGCGCGAGTTCCACGAGACCGGGCGGCTCCCGCCCGAGTTCGAAGAGATCGCGGAAAGGGGGAGCACGCCCGATTAACGAACGGAACAGTAGGGATGGCCCCGGCGGGGTGCGGTAACACCGCGCCGGGACCCGCAACCCTCGTAACCGAGACGCGGAGCGGACCGGCCGAGAGCTGGCACTCATCACGATAGCCGGGTCTTGCTCCCTGTCACGGTTGCGACCACCGCACAGGGAGAGAGAACCATGACGGAGAACAGAACCGCCCTCATCATCGGGGGCGGGATCGCCGGCCCGGCCACCGCGATGGCGCTGCGCCGCGCGGGCATCGAGGCACGGGTTTACGAGGCGTACGACGAGCCTGCCGACGGCGTCGGCGGGATGCTCGGTCTCGCGCCGAACGGGATCGACGCGCTGGGCGTGCTCGGCGCGGACGCGGCGGTGCGCGACATCGGGGTGCCCGTCACGTCGATGGTGATGCGCAGCTGGACCGGCAAGCGGCTGGCCGAGTTCGGCGACGGGCGAGGGCCGGTGTTCCACGCGGTCTGGCGCGCGGACCTCTACCGGGCGCTCTACGACGAAGCGGCCCGCCGGGGCATCGAGATCGAGCACGGCAAGCGGTTCACCGGCGCCGACGACATCGGCGACGGCATCACGGCCACCTTCGCCGACGGTAGCCGGGCCACGGCGGACATCCTGATCGGCGCGGACGGCATCCGCTCGGCCGTGCGCGGCCTGCTGTACCCCGGGATCCGCCCGCGCTACACCGGGCTGCTGGGGTTCGGCGGGTACCTGTCCTCGGCGACGGGCCTGCCGTCGACGAACGGGTCGATGCACATGGTGTTCGGCAAACGGGCGTTCTTCGCGTACCAGGTGGAGGACGACGGCCGGACCGGGTGGTTCGCGAACCTGCCGCGGCGCGAGCCGATGACGCTGGCGCAGGCGCGTGCGGTCGGCGGTGCGGAATGGCTGCGGGTGCTGCTGGACGTGTTCGCCGGCGACCGGGTGCCCGCGGTCGAGATCCTGCGCCGGTGCCGGCCGGAGGAACTCGTGATCGTAGGCGGGATGGAGGACCTGCCGACGATTCCACAGTGGAGCAGGGGGCGGATCGTGCTCGTCGGCGACGCGGCGCACGCGACGTCGCCGAGTTCCGGCCAGGGCGTTTCGCAGGCCGTCGAAAGTGCCGTGCAGCTGGCGCGGTGCCTTCGCGATGTGCCGTCGAGTGCGGACGCCTTCGCCGCTTACGAGGACCTGCGACGGGCGCGGGTGGAACGCGTCATCGCCGCCGGGGCGAAGACCAACCGCGACAAGGCAGCGGGGCCGGTCGCGCGCGTGGTGCGTGACACGGTCCTGCCGGTGGCAATGAAGCTGCTGGCCAAGCCCGGGAAGATGGCCTGGCAGACCGAGTACCACATCGACTGGGACGAGCCGGTGCGGCGACTGGCTGTCGCTCGCTGACAAGGAACGCCGCCCCCGCAAGATCCGGGGGCGGCGTTTCGCGGTCAGCGCTTACGGCTTGCGGGCCACGACGCCGGCGATACAGCGCGCCGCGTCGCTCATCGGGTTCAGCTTGGGACCGTCCGGCCACCACTCGTCGCACGCGACGAGGTCCGGCTCGGTCAACGCGTTCGGTTTGACGATCTCCAGGCCCGGCAGCATCCCGAGAATCTCCTGCTTCGTGCGGAACCGGCCGGCGCCCATCGGGCCCTGCACCAGGATGGCCTCGATCTTCTTCGCGATCGCGGTCAGCTCCGGCACCTCCGGATCGTAGAAGTGCGAGAACACCACGTAGGACCCGGACGGGATCGCGTCGATGTACTGCCGCATCACCGCGGGGCCGCCGTCGCCCTCGAAGTGGTGCAGCGTCCCGACGTGCAGCAGCACCAGCGGCCGGGTGAAGTCCAGGTGCCGCACCACGACCTCGTTCTCGAGCACGGTGGACGGGGTGAAGATGTCCGCCTCCACCATGTGCACGTCGTCGTTCTCCTCCAGCAGTGCGCGCCCGTGCGCCAGCACCACCGGGTCGTTGTCGACGTAGACCACGCGTGCGTCCGGGTTGGCGCGCTGCACGATCTGGTGCGTGTTCTCCGCCGTGGGCAGGCCCGAGCCACAGTCGAGGTACTGGTCGATCTTGGTCTGCGCCGCCAGGAACCGGCACGCGCGGTTGAGGAACCCGCGGTTGCCGCGGGCGATGTCGACGGCCTCCGGCACGGCCTCGTTGATCTTGCGCATCACGACGCGGTCTACCTCGTAGTGGTCCTTTCCGCCGAGGAAACCGTCGTAGACCCTGGCGATGCTCGGCCTGGTCGGGTCGACCCCCACGGGGACCTGGCTGGGGGAGGAGGTATGCGGCGCATCGGACATTGCGGCCTCGCAAGCAGAGAGACGGGCGACTGACCGACTTAGCGTAGTGCGCCGCGTTCGAACGGTAAACGCCGCGTTGGGGGCCGGATGTCAGTCCGGGTCGGGGAAGGCGGCCTCGTAGGCGACCAGCGTGTCGACGACCATGCGTCGTTGCCGCGGCGTCAGCGGCGCGAGCGCGTGCCGCCAGGCGCGCTCACCCGGCGAGAGCCACTTCGCTCACGATCAAGCTCACCGTAGTGGGGGCGACGCCGAGCCTCCCGGCCAGTTGCGAGACCGTCTGTGGACCGTCGAGCAGCAGCACGGCCAGCAGGGAAAGGTGTCTCGGGGCCAGGTCGAAGGACCGCAACCGCTCTGGTGGCACAAGGCGTTTGGCACGGCCGCGGGACATCGTCGTGGTGCGGCTCATCGGCATGCCGGCCGCCCGATGGGGCATCGGGGGCAAGCCGGCGCAGGCGCCCGCGCCGAGCGTCACGTTCGGCATCCGGGAGGCGGCGCTCACTCGCCCGGATTCGCCGGAAATCGTGGCCCGGCTGGTATCCGGTGTCACCGAGGCGATCGTCGCCGTGTTCGGCGAACGCGTTCGTTCCGGGGTGACCGTGGACCTTGTCGGCACGCCTGCCGCACATTCCGGCGTCGGCGGCGTTGTGACAGCGCCCTAGTGCCCGAACAGTGCCGCGTAGCTGCCGATCCGCAGGTCGGCGCCCTTGATCTGTGCCGTCCGCTCCGCGCCGAGCACGCCCATGCTGTCCACATAGGATGCTCCGCCGGACGGGCCGAGCGGCAGGGCGATGGCGGGCGCCGCGGGAGTGTAGGTGCGCAGGGGTTCACCTGCCTCGAGCGCCCGGATGTTCGCCGCGACCAGGTCCGCGTGGTCCGCGGCGGCTTTGGCCATCTTCGTCTCGGGCAGCGCGGTGAGGTCGCCGATCGCGAACACCCGGTCCTGGCCGGGAAGCCGGAGATGTCCGGTCACCTCGACGTGCCCGTTCGCCTGCCTGGCGGCCGCGAGGTCGCCCACGAGATAGTCCGAGGACGGCACGATCCCGTAGCAGCGGAACCAGATGTCGGCCGTGACCTGGCTGCCGGACTCCGTGATCGCGGTGAACGTCTTGGCCTCGCCCGGTTCCGACGGCGGCGGCGCGGCCAGCGTGGTGCCCAGCAGCAGCTCGACACGCATCGCGGACAGCTGGCGCCGCAGTTCGTCGCGTAATTCGCCGGGATACCTGCCGGAGAGAATGTCGTCGGCCGGATCGACGATCGTGATCGCCTTGTCCGGCCAGGCGGCGCGGATCTCCCCGGCCAGTTCGAGCCCGGCCGGTCCCGCGCCGAGCAGCAGCACGCCATCGGCCTGCTCGAGGACTCCGCGCGTCGAGTGGAGCTTGGCCTTGGCGGCGGCGGTGTCCAGCACGTCGATCTTGGCCGGGAACGGGTATGACGACCCGGTGGCCAGCACGAGGTAGTCCGCCTCGATCCGTTCTCCCGACGCGAGCGTGACGCGGCCGGGTTCGACCGCGGCTGCGGCGTCGCGCACCACGCGCCCCCTGGTGAGCAGGCGTTCATAGGGGAAGAACAACCGATCGGTCCACTGTGGATCGACGAGCCCGCGCAGCGCCGCTACCGTGTGCACGAAGTGTTCCCTCGGTTCGATCAGGACGACGTCGGCCACGTCGTCCAGTGCCTTCGCCACGGCGATGCCGCCGTATCCGCCGCCGAGCACCGCCACGGTTGCCATATCCGCCCTCAGTTCGCTCTACCGACAGTTCGTAATACAAACTAGATTAGTACGTACTACCAACGACCGTCAAGTAGACTCGAACCGTGACGACGACGGAACTGGGGTTGGCCGAGGCGCTGGTGCGGCTGGCGCACACGGTGCAGCACGTGTTCGGCGATGTCAGCCGCGAGCAGGACCTCACGCCGCAGCAGGCGCAGTTGCTGTGTGTGCTCATCAGGGAACCCGTCGGGATGACCGAGCTGACCAGGCTGCTACACCTGGAGAAGTCGAGCCTGACCGGGCTGGTGGATCGCGTCGAACGTCGCGGGCTCGTCACGCGGGTGCCGGACGATCGCGACCGGCGGGCCTGCCGGATCGCGCTCACCGACGAAGGCGTCGAGCTGGCGCACCGCACGCACGAGGCCGTCACCAACCGGCTCGACGCGCGTACTCGCCGTCTTCCCGCGGCCGCCCGATCGCACGTACTGGCTGCGCTCGACGCGCTCAGCTGACGATCCGCGCGACCAGATTGGCCACGACCAGCCAGAACGCGGCGGCCAGACCGTAGGTGGCGAGTGCCGCCAGTTCCGGGCTGCCAATCGGGAACAGCCCAGGGAAGAACAGGGCCAGCGGGTCGGCGATCGAGGCCATGAACCGCACGAACGCGTTGCCCGGGTTGGCGTGCAACACGACCAGCAGCAACTGGATGATCTCGATCGCCGCGAAAACCGCGCCGATTCCGGTTATCACCCTGGCGGCCGTGGTATGTCGACGATAAGTGCCTGTCCTGGTCATGCCGTGTCGGATTCCCCGGTCGGGGCGCGGAAAACGCTTTTTACTCCGCGTGGACGGACCGAATACTCCATTTGTCGTCGACCGGGAGTTCCAGTGGCTTTACCATTCACGAGGTGTCCGGGAGCAGGGCGGCCGGGGTTCTCGCCGACGGCGGGGCTGTCGTGGGAGGAGCTGTCGTGAGCGCACCGGAGAACCTGGTGGCGCGCACTTTCGTCGAAGTCGCCGATACACCGGTCACCGGATTCGACTTCTCCGCTTTCCTGCGCACGCTCGTCACGCGATACGTCGAGGTACTGGACGTCGAAGGGGCGGGCGTACTGGTGGTGGACGGCGGCGGCGCCGAGACCGCTGGATCGTCGGACGCCTGCCGGAGGCTGGCGCGGCTGGGCGAGGGGCCCGCGTGGGACTGCCGCCGCGGCGGACAGGTCGTGCGCTGTACCGACCTGGCACGCGACCGCGAGCGGTGGCCGCAGTTCGCGTCCGCCGCGCTGGCGGCCGGTTTCGAGTCGGTGGTCGCGGTGCCGATGCGCCAGCGCGAGGAGATCGCCGGCGCGGTGATCCTCTTCGGCGGGGTCGACGAGCGCGGCCTCGAACTGGCACAGGCGCTGGCCGAGGTCGCGGCGATCGGCATCCTGCACCAGCGCACGTTGCGGCGGCAGCAGGTGCTGGTCGCGCAGCTGCAAAGCGCGTTGAACAGCCGGATCACCATCGAACAGGCGAAAGGTGTGCTCGCGGAGCGCCTCGGCGTGGACGTCCGCGAGGCATTCGGCGTGCTGCGCTCGTACGCGCGCGGCCACAACCGGCGCATCCTCGACGTCGCGGGCGCGGTCGTCGAAGGCGTCCCCGATCGCGACGCGATCGATTTCCGGCCCGGACCGTGACCGTGAGCCGGATCACTGTCACAGTCTCGCGGCAGGCCGCGTCCCTGGGGTGAGACCTCAGAAGGGACAGGCACATGACGGAACAGATCGTGGTCGCGGGCGGGGGCTATGCGGGACTTGCGGCAGCGAAACTCGCTGCCAGGTGGACGGATGCCCAGGTGACTCTGGTCAACGCGCA
This sequence comes from Amycolatopsis sp., assembly GCA_035547575.1. Lineage (GTDB taxonomy): Bacteria > Actinomycetota > Actinomycetes > Mycobacteriales > Pseudonocardiaceae > Amycolatopsis_E. The sequence continues at coordinate 9,271 of DASZUO010000052.1, forward strand.
TGACAAGTTCGTGGAGCGGGTGCGGCTGCACCAGCTCGCGTCGGGACAGGAACTGCGCGACCTGCCACTGTCGGCGCTGCTGGACGGAACCGGCGTGGACCTCGTTGTCGACCGGATCACCGGAATCGACGCGGGGGAGCGGAAGATCCGCACCGCAGGCGGGCGGACACTGGCGTATGACCGGCTGATCTACGCGCTCGGCAGCCGTGCCGACATGGAATCGGTCCCGGGTGTCGCCGAGCACGCGTACACCGTGGCGAGCCTCGACCAGGCACGCGCGCTACGGGCACGGCTGGCCGACGCGCAGTCTGTCGTGGTCGCGGGCGGGGGCTTGACCGGGATCGAGGCGGCCGCCGAGATCGCGGAGTCGTACCCGGCAGTGAAGGTGGGGCTGGTGACCGGCGGCCAACTCGGCGCCGCGCTGTCGGAACCAGCGCGCCGGTACCTGCGCCGGACGTTCGCCAGGCTGGGCGTGGAAATCCGCGACAACGTCCGCATCGCCGAGGCCAGGGCCGACGGCCTGGTGCTCGAATCGGGCGACCACATCGCCGCCGACACAGTGGTCTGGACCGCCGGGTTCACCGTGGCGGACGTGGCCCGCGAGGCGGGATTCGCGGTGGACGAGAACGGCCGCATGCTCGTGGACGAGACTTTACGGTCGGTGTCGCACCCGGAAGTGTCCGCGATCGGCGACGCCGCCGCGATGCGCATGCCGACCGGGCAGGAACTGCGAATGGCCTGCGCGACGGGCTTGCCCTCTTCACAGATCGCGGTGCGCGCCATGGCGGCCCGACTGTCGGGCCGCGAGCCGAAGCCGCTGCGGTACCGGTACCTGAACCAGTGCATCAGCCTGGGCCGGCGGGACGGCCTGGTGCAGTTCGTGCACGCCGATGACAGCCCGCGCAACACCATCCTGACCGGTCGGCTGGCGGCCCGGTACAAGGAGTTGATCGTCCGATCGACCGTCCTGTTCGAACGCCACCCGACGCTGCCCGCCAGCGTATGAGCATCCCGGCTGCCCGGTGGGCTCCGTGACGCCCGGCTAATCGCGTTCGGCCGCCCGGGTTTTGGCTTCCGGGGCGGGGTTTCGGTGGGGTATCGCGCCGGGCGTGGTCCCGGGCTTGGGTGGCGGGTGTGCTCCCGGCGTGGTCCTTGGGCGCGGGCAGGGCGGCGGGGTTTCGACGCGAGTGGTGAGCGCTGGCGGTGTGTCAGCGGAGGCGGGGCGTCGCTCAGTCGGGTCGGGTGGCGAGGTTTGGCTTCGGTGGCGGGGATTCGGCGGGATAGCGCGCCGGCGCGGGCCCGGCCGTGGGTGGCGGGACCGCGCCGTGCGTGGTCCTTGGTGTGGCGCGGGTTGATCCGGGGTGGCGGAGGTCCGGCGCGAGTGGTGGGCGCTGGTGGTGTGTTCGCGGAAGCGGGGCGTCGGTCAGTCGGGTCGGGTGGCGAGGTTTGGCTTCGGTGGCAGGGTTTCGCCGGGGTAGCGCGCCGCGCGCGGTCCGAGGTGTGGGTGGCGGGTGCGCTCCCGGCGTGGTCCTTGGCGTGGCGCGGGTTGATCCGGGGTGGCGGTGTTCCGGCGCGAGTGGTGCGCGCTGGCGGTGTGTTCGCGGAGGCGGGGCGTCGGTCAGCCGGGTCGGGTGGGGAGGTTTCGGCTTCGGTGGCAGGGTTTCGCCGGGGTAGCGCGCGGTCTCGGGCGTGGGTGGCGCGCGCTCCCGGCGTCGTCCTTGGCGTGGCGCGGGTTGGTCCCGTGCGGCGGAGGTCCGGCGCGAGTGGTGAGTGCTGGTGGTGTAATCGGCGAGCCGGAGCGTCGCTCACTCGAGTTCGGTGGCATGGCTTTCCGCTTCGGTGGCGGGGTTTCGCCCGGGGTACCTCGTCTGCGCGGTCCGGGCGTGGGTAGCGCGCCGCGCGCGGTCCCTGGCGTGAGCAGCGCGGCGGAGTACCGCCGCGAGTGATGCGCGCTGGCGGTGTGTCCTCAGAGCCGGGACCTCGCTCACTCGAGTTCGGTGGCATGGCTTTCCGCTTCGGTGGCGTGTTCCTCCGCCTGCGTGGCCCGCTGTCCGGCACTCTTCGCCGTGCGGCGGGCCGTCGTGACGGCCTTCCGTGCCGACGTCACCTCCGCGCGCGCTTCGCGGTCCGCCGTGCGTGCGTCTTCCAGGCGGGCCTGCAGCTCGCGCACAGTGTCCGCCGCATCCTCGGCGGCCTGTTCCGCGTCGGCGAGTGCTTCCTCCGCTTCGGCGAGCGCTTGCTCGGCCAAGTCCCGCGCCCGCGCGGCCTCTGCCGCCTCCCGCCGGGCGCGTTCCGCCGCCTCGTCGGCTTCCCGGCGCGCCCGCTCGGCGGCCTCCCGCCGTTCCCGCTCCGCCGCCTCGTCCGCTTCCTGACGCGCTCGCTCGGCAGCCCCCCGGCGCGTGGCGGCGTCGTCGTCCCGGTGCGCGCGTTCCTCGGCGCCGCCCTTGCGCCGGGGCCGCGTCGCGGTCTCAGCGGCCTTCCGCCTCTCCTTGGCGCGCCCCGCATCCTCCCGCGTCTCCGGAGCCGAACCCGCTCGTCGCTTCCCGCCGCGAGGCTCCGCGCGCGGCGACTCGCGCCGCTGCGGCGACGCCGGGACGAGCGCCCCCACCAACCACGTCTCGGGAGAGCCCGGAGTCAACGCCGCGCTCAACCGTGCCGCGCGGATCGCCTCCAGTGCTCGCACGTCGCCGAGTGCGGCTTCGAACGTGTCGATCACCTGGCGTTCCGTCGCGTCGCCGAAGGCGTAGCCCGCCTTGCGCGCCAGCCAGTGTGCCCGCTGCGCCAGCAGGTCGATCACCTCGTGCCGCTGCCGGGACAGCGCCCGCAACTCGCCGCCCGCCAGCCGCTGGTGCGCATCCCGCAACGACTCGCCCACCGACGCGAGCCGGTCGATCTCCTCGGGGCAGGCACGGCTCACCTGGTTCACCAGCCACGCCGCGACGGTGGGCTTGCGCAGGCCCGCGATCTTGCCGACCAGCGACCGGTCCGGCCGCGCCTGCTTCGCCCGCTCGTCCCGGAGCGCGGTGAACTCCTCTCGTTTGGCCGCGTACAGCTCGTTCGACACCGAGTCCAGGTCCATCACCCTCAGTGAAGCACGAACGCGCTCATGGCAAAACGGAACGGACCGCCTCCGGCGTGCGTGCCACGACTGTCGTCCCGTCGTCGGCGGTGATGATCGGCCGCTGGATCAGCTTGGGATGCGCGGCCAGCGCCTCGATCCACTTCGCCCGCGCGGACGCGTCCTTCGGCCACGAGCGGAGCCCGAGATCCTTCGCGACGGCCTCGCCGGTGCGGGTGATGTCCCACGGTTCCAGCCCCAGCCGGTCGAGCACCGCCGTCAGTTCGGCCACCGTCGGCGGGTCCTCGAGATACCGCCGCACCGTGTACTCCGCCCCCGCCTCGTCGAGCATCGACACCGCCGACCGGCACTTCGAGCACGCCGGATTGACCCATATCTCCATGTCAGCGTTGCACCCCCGCTAGCGCGAAGAACTCGTGCCGCGAGCGCGCGTCCGTACGCAGCATGCCCAGCAGCGTCGACGTCACGGTGGTGGACCCGATCGCCTGCACCCCGCGCAGCGTCATGCACGTGTGCTCAGCCTCGATCACGACCCCGACACCCTTCGGCTGCAACTGCTCGGACAGCCAGTCCGCGATCTGCTTCGTCAGCCGCTCCTGCACCTGCGGCCGCCGCGCGAAATACTCGGTGATCCGCGCCAGCTTCGACAGGCCGAGGATCCGGTCGCCCGGCAGGTACCCGACGTGTGCGGTGCCGGTGAACGGCAGCAGGTGGTGCTCGCACACCGACTTCACCGGGATGCCCCGCGCCAGCACCAGCTCGTCGTAGCCCTCGTCGTTGGGGAACGTGGTCAGGTCGAACGGCCGGGGTGAGAACAGGTCGGCGTAGGCCTGCGCCATCCGGCGCGGCGTGTTGCTCAGGCTCTCGCTGTCGGTGGAGACGCCGAGCGCTTTGAGGAACTGGGCGGCAGCCTCTTCGGCGGCGCCGAGATCGACGCCCTCCGTCGTGTGCACCACATGGAGAGCCGAGTTCGTCTGCACCGCGGGCTCCTCGTCTTTGCCGGCCGCCATTTCACCAACGACTATAGGCGTTATTCTTTTCAGGGTGGAAGCGAGCCTGAACACGTCGATCACCGCCGTGGCCGCGCTGGAGGACCAGCTACGTGGCTCTATGTATTTCTACATCCGCCGTGCCCACCGTCCCGTCACGCGAGACGAGGCGGCGGCGAGCGTCGGCATCTCCCGCAAGCTCGCGGCGTTCCACCTGGACAAGCTCGTCGCGGCGGGCTTGCTGCGTGCGGACTACGAGCCGGTCGGAGGTGTGCGCCGGGTCGGCCGGGCACCGAAAGTCTACCGGCCGACCGAAGTGGAGATCCGGGTCGCGATCCCGGAACGCTCGCGCGATCTGCTCAGCGAGATCCTGCTCGAGGCCGTTCTCGGCGAGCGTGCGGGCGAGCGCGCGACGGACGCCGCCGTTCGCGCGGCCAGGGCGGTCGGCGAACGCCTCGCGCCGGTCAAATGTGATCTCGCCACCGCGGAGCGCATGCTGGCCCAGCACGGCTTCGAGCCCTACCGCGCCGAGGGGTCGTGCCTGCGGATGCGCAACTGCCCGTTCCATCCGCTCGTCCAGCGCGCGCCCCGTCTCGTGTGTGGCCTGAACCACGCTTTCCTCAGCGGCTACCTCGACGGCAGCGACCTGCGGGCCGTGCCGAGGCCCCGCCCTGGCGAATGCTGTGTGGAACTGTGCCCGTCACCGGCCAACACTTTCGAGTGATTTCAATGACAACCCAGGCAGTGCGTATCGAGCGAACCGGACCGGTTTACACGGTGATCCTGAACCGGCCGGAAGCGCGCAACGCGGTGGACGGGCCCACCGCGGCGGCGCTTTTCCGCGCCTTTGCGGATTTCGACGCCGATCCCGCCGCCGCGGTCGCCGTTCTGTGGGGCGAGGGCGGCACATTCTGTGCCGGCGCGGATCTCAAGGCAGTGGGCACGGAGCGGATGAACCGGCTCGCCGAGGACGGTCCCGGCCCAATGGGGCCCACGCGGATGCGGCTCGGTAAACCGGTGATCGGCGCTGTCGCCGGGCACGCGGTCGCGGGCGGTCTCGAACTGGCACTGTGGTGTGACCTGCGGGTTGCCGCCGAGGACGCGGTGTTCGGCGTGTTCTGCCGTCGCTGGGGCGTGCCGTTGATCGACGGCGGAACGGTACGGCTGCCGCGACTGATCGGCACGAGCCACGCGATGGACATGGTGCTCACCGGACGGCCGGTCGCGGCGGACGAGGCGCTGCGGATGGGACTCGTGAATCGCGTGGTGCCGGCCGGCACGGAACGCGCCGCCGCCGAGGAACTGGCGGCGCAACTGGCCCGCTTCCCGCAGACGTGCCTGCGCAATGACCGGTTGTCGATGCTGGAGCAGGACGGGCTGACCGAACGGGACGCGCTTTCCGTTGAATGGCAGCACGGAATGGTGTCCTTCGCCGACGCCGGACCGGGCGTGGAGCGTTTTGCGCGCGGGGCGGGGCGCGGCGGTTCCTTCGAATGACAATTCGAAGGAACCGACCCGGGCATTACTCCGCGTAACCGCTGCTCAGTTGGAAATTTGGCCTTGTTGAGCCATTTGTGTGCTCGCCGATGATCGTGGTAGGCATGATTTCTGCCAGTGTGACCGGCGGCTCACAGCGGCCTTGGTCTCGTTCACGAGCCAACCCGCGTACGTGCGCGGCACAGTGGGTATAGGGAAGGGCGTGTGTTCGTTACGTTGAGAAGAAGGGGGGACTGCACACCGTGAACGGACCATTCGGGCGGACGGCCCGATTCTGGCGTCGTATCCACCTGGGTCGCAACCCGCTGGCACGACGTTCGGACCGTGTCGAAGCGGCGTTGCTGCTCGTCGTCGTGCTCGGTCTGCTGCTCGCGCTCCCGTTCGCCGCACTCGTCGGTACCCACACCTATGGGGGTCAGCACGCGCTGGCGGACCAGCAGCGCGCGACGCGGCATCAGGCCACCGCCACGCTGATCGAAGACGCTCCCACGTCCGCCGCGGCTTCCGACGGCGTCTATGTCAACGGTGGTATCGAGACGACGACCGGCGTGCACGCGACGTGGACCGTCGCGGGCGGTGCCGAAAAGGTAGGGACCATTACCGCCGACCCGGGAACGCCCGCGGGCGCCAAGGTGCCGGTATGGCTCTCCGACAGCGGTGAGCCCGTGCCTGCCCCGATGACCGCGTCGGACGTGACCACCACGAGCATGCTCGCCGGGATCTTCACGTGGCTCATCGCCGCACTGGCTCTTGCCGGGCTGTACTGGGCGACGCGCCTGATCCTGGACCGCCGCCGCAGTGCACGCTGGGATCGCGAATGGGCCCACGTCGGTAACCGCTGGGCACGTTCCTAGGCGGCTCGAAGACATCTCGCTACCGGACGCCGCGCGGCCGGAACTGAATGCTGATGCGAGGGCCGACCGGTTTGCCGGTCTTGGGGATCGCGTGCTCCCAGGTGCGCTGGCACGAACCACCCATGACGACGAGGTCGCCGGGGCCCAGTGACTGCCGGACGGCCCGGCCTCCGCCGCGCGGCCGCAGCAGCAGCGTGCGTGGCGCGCCGACCGACAGGATCGCGACCATCGTGTCCTCACGGGAGCCGCGGCCGATCGTGTCGCCGTGCCAGGCGACGCTGTCCCGCCCGTCGCGGTAGTACGCGAGCCCCGCGGTGCGGAACGGCTCGCGCAGTTCGCCGGCGTAGTGCCGGCTCAACGATTCGCGCGCCTCGGCGAGCACGGGATCGGGCAGCTCGTCCTCTTCGCCGTAGAAACACGACAGCCGCGGCACGTCCACGACGCGGTCGTACATCCGCCGCCGCTCCGCGCGCCAGGGCACCTGCTCCACGAGACGCTCGAACAGCGTGTCCGCACCCGTCAGCCAGTCCGGCAGCAGGTCGATCCACGCGCCGCGGCTCAGCGGGACGCGCCGGACAGACCGCAGCGACCCGAGTACGACGCACTCGGTCTCGCCGAACAGTGAGCCCTGCAACCCCACGGTCATGCCTGCAGTCTACACGACTCTTCGAACATATGTTTGAGCGAAAAGCTCACGCTGTCCGCATGCGGTGAGCGGTTAGATCGTCAGGTGAGCGCGTCAAGATCGGCGCGAATCGTGGGCCGGACCACGATCGCGCTGGTGTCCCTGCTGGTTCTGGGCGGTACCGGTCTCGGCTGGGCCCAGGAACAGGGCCTGGTGAACGGGCTGTCCCGGGCCGATGTGCTCGATCCCGGCGCCTCGACCACGACCGGCGAGCAGAACATTCTCGTGGTCGGGCTGGACACCCGCACCGACGCGCAGGGCAACCCGCTGCCGCGGGACATCCTCGACGCGTTGCATGCCGGCGCGAGCGACGACGGTGGCGACAACACCGACACGATGGTCGTCATCCACATCCCCGCGGGCGGCGGGGACGCGGTCGCGTTCTCGATCCCGCGCGACTCCTACGTTCAGCTCGCGGGCGGCTACGGCAAGCACAAGATCAATTCCGCATACACCTACGCTCAGGTGGCCGAGGAGAACACCTTGCGCTCCCATGGCGTGAGCGGGCCGCAGCTGAACGTGCGGGCCGCGCAGGCGGGCGCACGCAACGCGGTCCAGACCGTCGAGCAGCTGACGGGGCTGACCATCAACCACTTCGCGTCGGTCAACCTCGTCGGCTTCTACGACATCAGCGAGGCCGTCGGCGGCATTCCGGTGTGTCTCAAGGCCGCGGTGCGCGATCCGTACTCCGGCGCGAACTTCCCGGCCGGGGCGCAGACGATTTCCGGCGCACAGGCACTGGCGTTCGTGCGCCAGCGGCATGGGCTGCCGGACGGCGACCTCGACCGGATCCGCCGCCAGCAGGCGTTCATGGCGAGCATGGCGCACACGGTGCTGTCGGCGGGCACACTGACCAATCCCGGCAAGCTCAGCGCTCTCGTCGGGGCCGTGCACAAGAGCGTGACCCTCGATCAGGACTGGGACATCCTCTCCTTCGCCCAGCAGTTGCGGAACCTCGGCGCGGGCGCCATCCGGTTCCAGACCATCCCCGTCGGCACCCTCGATCTCCAGACCTCCGACGGCGACGCCGTGCAGGTCGATCCGGCGCAGGTGCGGTCCTTCATCCGCGGCGCCATCGGTGAACCGTCCACAGTGGCTCCCGTCACGGCAGGCCCGGCCACCCACCCGGACGCGGTGGTCGAGGTGGACAACGCCACCGGTGTGACGGGCGTCGCAACGCGCGTGGCGCAAGATCTGACGGACCACGGCTACTCGACCGGCAGCACGGCGGACGTGCCGTCCCGGCGTACTACGGTCGTCGACTACGGGCCGGGTGAGCGCGCTGCCGCCGAGGACGTGGCCCGGCTACTGGGTAACGACATCGCCGTGGTGTCCGATCCGGAACTGGGCGCGGGGCGCGTGCGCGTGTATCTCGGCACCGGCTATCCCGGCCCTGCCAGCACGTCCGCGACGCCGACGACCGCTCCGGCCCCCGCGATCACCGCCAGCGGTCAGAACTGCGTCGACTAGAGCCGTTCCTGCAGTGCCTCTGCCGCGGCGAGCAGATCCGCCGCCCAGCGGGCACCCGGCTTGCGCCCGATCCGTTCCACCGGTCCCGAAACCGACACCGCCGCGGTGACCACACCCGAGGAATCCCGTACCGGAGCGGAAACACTCGCTACACCAGGCTCGCGCTCGGCGACGCTTTGTGCCCAGCCGCGCCGGCGCACCTCCAGCAGAGTGCGTTCGCCGAACACGGCGTCCGCCAGAACCGCCCGCTGCGTATGGGGATCGGCCCACGCGGCGAGCACCTTCGCGCCCGAACCGGCCGTCATCGGCAGCCGGCTGCCCACCGGCACGGTGTCGCGAAGCCCGCTCACCGGCTCCGCGGTCGCGACGCAGACCCGCTGCACGCCGTCGCGCCGGTACAGCTGCACGCTCTCCCCAGTGATGTCCCGCAGTTTGGGCAAGATCGCACTCGCCGCGTCCAGCAGCGGGTCCGTGGTGCCACCGGCCAGTTCCGCCAGCGCGGTGCCGGGGCGCCAGCGGCCGTCGGGCCCGCGGCGCAGCAGCCGGTGCACCTCGAGACCCACGGCGAGGCGGTGCGCGGTGGCCCGCGGCAGGCCGGTACGGGTGCACAGTTCGGCCAGCCCGCAAGGATCTTCCGCCACCGCCTGCAGGACGGCGACCGCCTTGTCGAGAACTCCGATACCGCTGTGCTGCTCAGAAGGGCTATGCTGTCCCACGAAGCGATACTAGCTTCCCGAAGTATGGGAAGTCCACAATCTGGGAAACATCGAACTCGAGTCGCGGGCCGCCGTGGCTCGACCGGGCGAGAAGTGATCGAGTTCCTTTGCTCCCAAGCAACCTCGTGGGAGGCACACAGATGACCGCGACACGGCCGCGCACACTGGCCGAAAAGGTGTGGGACGCCCACATCGTGCGCCGAGGTGAAGGCGCCGAACCGGATCTGCTCTACATCGACCTGCACCTGGTGCACGAAGTCACGAGCCCCCAGGCGTTCGACGGCCTGCGGCTGGCGGGGCGCCCGGTCCGGCGCCCGGACCTCACCATCGCCACCGAGGACCACAACGTCCCGACGGTCGACATCGAGCTGCCCATCGCCGATCCGGTGTCCCGGACGCAGGTCGACACCCTTCGCCGCAACTGCAAGGAGTTCGGCGTCCGGCTGCACCCCATGGGCGACGCCGAGCAGGGCATCGTGCACGTCATCGGCCCGCAGCTCGGCCTGACCCAGCCCGGGATGACCGTGGTGTGCGGTGACAGTCACACGTCCACGCACGGTGCTTTCGGCGCGATGGCGTTCGGCATCGGCACGTCCGAGGTGGAGCACGTGCTGGCCACCCAGACCCTGCCGCTGCGGCCGTTCAAGACGATGGCGATCACCGTGGACGGTCGGCTCCGGCCCGGCGTCACCGCGAAGGACGTCATCCTCGCCGTCATCGCGAAAATCGGTACCGGCGGCGGCCAGGGGTATGTGCTCGAGTACCGCGGCAGCGCGATCGAGGCGCTGTCGATGGAAGCCCGGATGACCGTCTGCAACATGTCGATCGAGGCGGGCGCCCGCGCCGGTATGATCGCTCCTGACGACACGACCTTCGCCTACCTCGAGGGCCGTCCGCACGCGCCGCGGGGTGCCGACTGGGACGCGGCGGTCGAGGCGTGGCGGGAACTGCGCACCGACGAGGGCGCGGAGTTCGACGCGGAAGTGCACATCTCCGCCGACGAGCTGACCCCGTTCGTCACCTGGGGCACCAACCCCGGCCAGGGCCTGCCGCTGTCGGCGACGGTGCCCGACCCGGAGACGATCCCCGACGAGAACGCCCGGCTGGCCGCCGAGCGGGCCCTGTCCTATATGGACCTGCAGCCGGGCACGCCGCTGCGTGACATCCGGGTCGATACTGTCTTCCTCGGCTCGTGCACGAACGGCCGGATCGAGGACCTGCGCGCCGCGGCGGGTGTGCTGCAGGGCCACAAGGTCGCCGACGGGGTGCGGATGCTCGTCGTGCCCGGCTCGATGCGCGTGCGGCAGGCCGCCGAGGCCGAGGGACTGCACAAGGTGTTCACCGACGCCGGTGCGGAGTGGCGGCAGGCGGGCTGCTCGATGTGTCTTGGCATGAACCCCGATCAGCTGACGCCGGGCGAGCGCAGCGCGTCGACCTCCAACCGCAACTTCGAGGGCCGGCAGGGCAAGGGGGGCCGTACGCACCTCGTTTCCCCGCTCGTGGCGGCCGCCACGGCGGTCCGCGGCACCCTGTCCTCGCCGGAGGACCTGCTCGCGGGGTCCGACCGCTAGCCGGCCGGCCTGATCCGAACGACGAAGGAGTACCACCACCATGGAGCAGTTCAAGACCCACACCGGCGTCGGGGTGCCCCTGCGCCGGTCCAACGTGGACACTGACCAGATCATCCCGGCCGTCTACCTCAAGCGGGTCAGCCGCACCGGTTTCGAGGACGGCCTGTTCGCGGCCTGGCGCGGGGACGAGACGTTCATCCTCAACCAGGAGCCGTTCAAGGCGGGTAGCGTGCTGGTGGCGGGCCCGGACTTCGGCACCGGCTCGTCGCGCGAACACGCTGTCTGGGCACTGATGGACTACGGGTTCCGGGTCGTCATCTCGGCCCGCTTCGCCGACATCTTCCGGGGCAACTCGGGCAAGCAGGGTCTGCTGGCGGCCCAGTGCGAGCAGATGGATGTCGAGCAGCTGTGGAAGATCCTGGAGAACGATCCCGGCACGGCGGTCACGGTGGACCTCGAGGAGAAGACCGTGCGAGCCAAGGACTTCGTCGCGGGGTTCCAGATCGACGACTACACCCGCTGGCGGCTGCTCGAAGGACTCGATGACATCGCTCTCACCCTCCGACACGCCGACCAGATCTCGGACTTCGAATCCCAGCGTCCCAACTGGAAGCCGGTGACCGTCCCAGCAGCCTCCTGACAGCGGTAGATTCCCTGCTCAGAAAGGGAATTCAGCCCACACCACACCACGCCGGACGGCGCGCGGAAGCCCCTGCGGGGGTCGCTCAGAGGGCGGAAAGCAGGCCCCGAGCACGAAAAAATTCCGCGCGCCGTTTGGAATTTCCGGGCAGTTGGTAATACCGTGTGCGCAAGTCGGCCGATGTGGCCGTGTGACAAGTAGTTCTTCATGGAGGACCGGAATGGCCAACAAGGCCCAGCTGATCGAGGCGCTCTCCGAGCGTTTGGGCGACAAGAAGGTTGCGTCGGAGGCCGTCGACGGTCTCGTCGACATCATCATCCGTACGGTCAACAAGGGCGAGAAGGTGAACATCACCGGC
>DASZUO010000053.1:0-19752 GCA_035547575.1 Amycolatopsis sp.
ACGAACCGGCGGCGGGCCGGACTGACGAAGCTCTGCTGGCGAACCTCAACCGCCGCGAACTCGAAGTGCTGAGGCTCGTGGCACAGGGACAGCGCAACAAGTCCATCGCCGGCACACTCGGCATCGCCGAAAGCACGGTCAAGTTCCACGTCGCCGGCGTCCTGAAAAAGCTGGACGTCAGCTCCCGCGGAGAAGCCGCCGCTTTGGCCATGAGCGCCGGAATCACCGGCTCTTGAGCATCCGCGATATTCGTGCTGGTGACGACGTCGGCCGTATGGTGTTCGACGTCGTCGAGGGCACGACGGATCGCTCCCGGAACCGCCGGCTTGGCCGGGGCGTTTAGTTCGTCCCACAGCGGATGGTCCGTGGCGGGCAACGGACGACGAGCACGCTGCGGCAAGCAACGTGATCTTGCTCAGTGGGGGAGCTTGGCATCTAGCAGGTTTCCCTCCGTGCCGCAGTGCCCTGAATTGGGTCCGCAGGCCGGCGCCCGGGTGCCCGGCGGCGACCCGCGGCGGAACAATCCGGTGATCGGAAGCTGCGCTGCCTTCTCGTGCCTAAGGGCCGGCCGGAGTTTGGGTCGCCGGGGCAAGAGACGGAGTGGGTCCGGGTCTTTCAATCGGAGGGTCTGGAACGTGACGCGGGCTACACGCCTGGTGAGCGTCGCCGTTGCCGCTCGATTCGGAGGACCGTATGACTGCCACCCAGGAACGCGCCGAGGCCGCGTTCTCCACCAACCCGCACCAGGACCGTGAGCGTTTGGTGCAGACCGCGCGTGACCTCGTGCCGTTGCTGCGTGGGAACGCCGGACAGTCCGAACGTGACCGGCGCCTGCCCGAGGAAAGCTCGGAAGCGCTGCGCAAGGCCGGGCTCTACCAGCTGATGGCCCCGCGCCGTTGCGGCGGCTCGGAGGCGGACTTCCGCACTTACCTCGAGGTCTGCGCCGAACTGGCCAGGGGCGACAGCGCGGCCGCCTGGATCACGATGATCTTCGGTGGGGGCGCCTACTGCATGGGCCTGTTCGGCGACCAGGCCCGCGAGGACGTCTACGGCGCCGACCCGACCGCCGCGGTGGCCGGGCAGCTGACGCCGAGCGCGCAGTCGAAGGTCGTGGATGGCGGCTACGTCATCTCGGGCAGGTGGATGTGGGCCTCGGGCTCCTACCAGGCGCAGTGGACGGTGTCGGCGTATCCGGTGCTCGACGAGCAGGGGCAGCTGAGCGACCTGCGGCTGGCACTGCTGCCGACCTCGGAGCTGACGATCGAGGACAGCTGGTTCGTCGCCGGGATGGCCGGCACGAATAGCAATACCTTCGTCGCGAACGAGCTGTTCGTGCCCGAGCACCGGACGCTGTCGCTGCTGGCGCTCGGGGCCGGCGTGAAGCCTTCGGAGCACACCGACGAGCCGCTGTACCGCTCGGCCGCGGTCACCGGCCTGACCCTGGCCGTCACCGGCCCGATCCTCGGCCTGGCCGAGGCCGCCTGGGACGCGACGCTGACCACGATCGGCAAGGGCAAGGCCATCGCGTACTCCGTTTACACCGACCTCAAGCAGTCGCCCAGCTACCAGCTGAACCTGGCCGACGCGCGCGGCGCGATCGACTCCGCGCGGCTGCACCTGTTCCGTGCCGCAGAAGACCTCGACCGCGGTGCCCGCGACGACGTCGTCCTCGACGACCTGGACCGGGCCCGGATCCGCAGCGACATGGCCGTGGCGGTCAAGCGGGCCCGCGAGGCCGTCGAGCTGCTGCTCAACATCGGGGGAGCAGGCAGCTTCGCCACCGCCAACCCGCTGCAGCGGATCTGGCGCGACCTCGGGACGGCGACACGTCACGGGTACGTCAACGCCGACCTGGGCCGCGAGATCTACGCCCGGGCGCTGCTGGGCCTGGACCAGGTCAGCCCGTCGTTCTGATTCCTCCACTCCGGGCGGGATGAGCCGGTCCACACGCGCTTGTCCCGCCCGGCCACCATCACCACAGTTGGGACCCACCATGACCGCAACACCTTCGCGCTACGCCGCACCCGACGACGGCACGCCCGCGACCGCACTGCCCGCCCGCGACCGGGGCCAGGACGCAGGCGTCCTGGCGTCCCTGCGCTCCGGCGACGATCGGCCGATCCTGATTACCGGCGGCACGATCCTGTCCCAGGACGCCACGGTCGGCGACCTCGCCTCCGGTGACGTGCTCATCCGCGGCGGCAAGATTGCCGAGATCGGCCCCGACCTGTCGGCCAAGGCCGGCGACGCTGTCGTGGTCGACGCTTCCGACGCGATCGTCGTCCCCGGGTTCGTCGACGCGCACGTGCACGCCTGGGAAGGTCAGCTGCGCTCGACCGCGCCGGTGCTGGACTTCGGCGGCTACCTCGGGTTCACAGCCTTCGGCTACGGCCCGCACTACCGTCCGCACGACAACTACGTCGGCACCCTGGCCACGGCGCTGGTCGCCCTGGACGCCGGGATCACCACCATCGTCGACAACTCCCACAACTCGCACACCCCCGACCACTCCAACGCCGCCGTCGAGGCGCTGCTGGACGCCGGAATCCGCGGCGTGCACGCCTCCGGCGCCCCGGTCGGCGCGGAGGTTCCGCACTGGCCCGCCGACGTCGAGCGGCTGCGCAACGAGTACTTCGGCTCCGAGGACCAGCTGGTCACGCTGCGGCTGTTCGACCTCTACCCCTCGGCGGAGCTGTGGGAGTTCGCGAAGGACCACGAGCTGTGGATCTCGCACGAGATGGGCGCCCACATCGAGAACGTCGCCGACGTGCTGGCCGACCTGAGCGCCAAGGGCCTGCTGACCGGCAAGCACACTTTCAACCACTGCTTCGCGCTGCCGGACAAGGCGTGGGACCTCATCGCCGGCTCCGGCGGCACCGTCAACGTCTGCCCGCGCTCGGACGCCGCGTTCGGCCTGGGCCCGGGTTTCCCGCCGATCGACAAGATCCGGGAGCTCGGCCTGCGGCCGGGACTGAGCGGGGACAACGAGATCAGCTACGCGCTCAGCCCGTTCACCGAGATGCAGACCCTGCTGGGCGGGCACCGCGGCCGCACCTTCGAGCGGATCGTGAGCGGTGAGGAGCAGGTGCCCGAGCACCTGTCCCCAGCGGACGTATTCGAGTTCGCGACCCTCGGCGGCGCGGTCAACGCCGGCCTCGACGCCAAGACCGGCTCGCTGACACCGGGCAAGGACGCCGACGTCGTCCTGATCCGCACCTCGGACGTCAACACCGCGCCGCTGTCGAATGCCCTGGCCACGGTGACCGCGTTCGCGCACCCCGGCAACGTGGACACCGTGTTCGTGGCCGGGCAGGTCCGCAAGTTCCGCGGCGAGCTGGTCGGCCAGGACCTGGCCAAGATCCGCGGCCTGATCGAAGCGTCCCGCGACCACCTGTTCGCCGCCGGCGGCCGGCGGCCGGACATCCTCGCCGCGCAGGGCAGCGCCCCGGCCAGCTAGCGCGCGGCCGGGCCCGAGGCGGGCGTCGTCCATAGTGGACGGTGTCCGCCTTTCCGGGTGCCCGTCGCGGCCGGAGCGGGACACGGCTTCGTTGCGGTATAACGAAGCCATTCAATTCCATAGTGGTCTTTCCCGGTGTTCGTGGTGGCAAGTGGCTTGACCTTGACCAGCCAGGATGACCAGCCCGTGCTTCGGCCGGGTGCCCGACGCTGAGTCGGACACCCGGCCGAAGTCCGTTCGGAGGGTCAGGCGGCGCTCGCCCGGTCGTTGACCTGGGTAGTGCGGCGCAGGGCGAGCCGGCCCCGCAGCAGCGGCGGGATCGCCGCGACGACCGCGACAGCCAGAGCCAGCACACCGGTCAGCGCCGCCGCGCTCGTGCCGGTGGCCGACCACGGCGCCGAAAGCGCCGCGTCGAGCGACCACCCGCCGGGGCCAGTGAACCCGAGAACGGCTGCGACGGCGGCCAGCACCAGCGGGTACTCCCCACCACCCGCGGCGCTCCACACGGTGCCCTTGACGCCGGTCATGGCCAGCCCCGCTACCAGCATGGTTCCGGTGACGATCGCTGCGCCGAGCGGTGCGGCGAGGCCGAGCACGATCAGGATGGTGCCGGCGAGTTCGCTGAGGGCGGCGAGCCGGGCCATGGCCCGGCCGGGGCGTTGCCCGAGTGAGTCGAACAGCCCGGCCGCTTTGTCCAGGCCGGGGCCGCTGAACCAGCCGAACAGCTTCTGCGTGGCGTGCATGAAGAGGATCGCGCCGAGCAGCAGGCGCAGCAGCAGAAGTCCGAGTTCCATGACGAAGCTCCTTTCCGGCCCGGAGCCCGGGCGGCGATGGGTCATGCGCGATGCCCGGGGCGGACCGCGGCCGGCGCGGCCCGGGTCGTGAC
The DNA here is from genome assembly GCA_035547575.1 of Amycolatopsis sp. GTDB lineage: Bacteria > Actinomycetota > Actinomycetes > Mycobacteriales > Pseudonocardiaceae > Amycolatopsis_E. Next base: position 4,344 of record DASZUO010000053.1, read on the forward strand.
GCGACGCCGGGTGGTCACCACGCGGGACAGGCGTGGTCCGGCCCCGGCAGTGGATGAGTGTGGCGCGGTGGCCGGCCGCGGTGGCTGTTCTTCCGGCTCGGGCCCGACCCCGATCCCGCGGGCGAGCAGTAACGCCGTCCACAGCTCGGGCTGGCGGACGTCGATGCTGCGGCCGAGTAGTTCTTCGGCGCGCTTGACGCGATAGACGACGGTGTTCTTCGCGACGAACAGCGCGCTCGCGGTCGATTGCGGGCTGCGCCGGTGTTCGAGGAAGGCCAACAGGGTCGTGCGCAGGGTCGCGGTCGCCGGGTCGTCGGTGGCCAGGCGGTCCAGCTCGGTGTGCAGGAAGGCGCGAGCCAGGCCCGGGTCGGCGGTGAGCAGCGCCAGCAGGCTCACCGAGGGGTAGCTGATGACGCCCTCGGCGGCCGGGCCGGTCAGCAGCACCACACGAGCGGCTTCCTGTGCCTCGGCGTGGGTTCGCCGGAAACCGTCCACCCCGCGCCCTGGTGTGCCGGCGACTGCGCGCACGCCGTTCAGGTCGACGTCCGCGGCGGCGCTTTCCCAGTCGGAGAAAGGTTTTGGGGCCGCGCCCCAGGCCCACAACTCGGTCCGTCCGACCGGCATGATCAGCGTGCTGGTCGCTCCCAGCGCGGTGAGCACAGTGCCGGCGAGGCGGTGCAGGGCGGTGGTGTCGGCGGCGTCGGTGCCTTCCTGGCAGAAGATCAGTCCAATGTGGTGCTGGTGAGCCAGGTCGTAGCGCAGCTGGTGGGATGCGGCGAGCGGGTCGATCTCTTCGCCGGCCAGGATCGCCTGGACGGTTTCGTCACGGGCGGCGGCCGCGCTGGTGACCCAGCGCTCCTCCTCTTCGTGGTAGGCCTCGCCGACACCGGCGGAGAAGCTGTTGACGAACTCGAACAGCACCCGGGACACCAGTTCCAGTTGCTCGGGCTGCTCCTCGCGGGGGACGAGCTCGCGGCAGGCGGACATGTAGTACTCGCCGAACCAGGAGTGCCCGAGCCGGATCGAAGCCCAGATCCGCTCGAGCGAGATCCGCCGGTGCACGTACTCGCGGACCATCGGCTGGGTCTCGGCCGGGATCTCGGGCTTGCGCAGCGCGCCGGCGTCGATGCCCACCAGCGTCCAGATCGCCGCCGCCTCGGTGCCCAGTCGCAAGGTGCGCACCGCCCCGTCGCTCCAGCCGAACTGCGGCTCCAGCCGGATCGCGCGCAGCGCCATCCGGTGTCCGGTCTGCACCGCCCAGTCCACGGCACCCTCGCCGACCTGGGCGACGGCCCGCTCGATCGTGTCGTGTTCACACACCGGCTCGACCTGCATCGGCCCGTCCGGTCGCAGTTCGCGGACCCACTGCCCGCCTACGGTGGTCGGCACGGCCGCCTCCATCCGGTGTCGACGTCGTTGTCATATTCCCGGCTGGTCGCGAGGACCAGCCGGAGCGCACCATAACCCAGTGTCTGTGACGCCACCCACAGCTGTCTTGGTCTCGGAGACCAAAATGCGCGGGCTTCCTGGACCGTCGGCGCACAGGCAACCGGTGCGGCATTTCTTGGTCCCGCGGACCAAGACGACCACTCGCGCTCTGGCTTCTACTCCTTGTGACAGCCGGCGCGCCTCAGCAGCGTTGCCGGAACCCACCGGTCTCGACGGGGAGACGACATGGCCGAGCACTCGACGGCAGCCACGGTCAACGCCGTGCCGAACCAGCCGCATCGCGACGACATGCGGCGCGTACTGGGGCACGTGCCGACCTCGGTGGCCGTGGTGACCACCACCCTCGACGGAGTCCCGGTCGGCTCGACCGTCGGGACGTTCACCTCGGTGTCGCTGGACCCGCCGCTCGTGGCGTTCTTCTCCCAGCACACCTCCGACACCCTCGCCGCGGTGCGCACCGCCGGCCGGTTCGCGGTCAACGTCCTTGCGGCCGACCAGGCTGACACGTGCATGCTGTTCGCCCACAAGGCCGACGACCGGTTCGACCGGGCGCCGTGGCAGCCGGGCCCGCACCAGAACCCGCACCTGCACGGCGCACTCGCGGTGCTGGAATGCCACGTCGAAGCGGTCACCCTGACCGGCGACCACACGATGGTGCTGGGGCGGGTCCACGAACTCGACGCCCCGCGCGCGGGCACCGAGCCGCTGGTGTTCTGGCGCGGCACACTGCACGGCGTCGCGCACACCCCGCCCGATCACCCGCACTACCGCGCCCGCGTCGCCGACTGACCTTCCGCCCGCTCACCCTCGAGGAGAAACCCATGGCTCTACCCACCACGCCGCACTGGATCGGCGGGCGGCGCCACGAATCGACCGGCGAGTACCTCGAAGTGCTCGACCCGGCCACCGGCGCCCCACTGAGCACCGTCGGGCTCGCCGACGCCGGGGTCGTGAAGCAGGCCGTCGCCGCCGCGGTCGCGGCGTTCCCGGCCTGGCGGGACACACCCCCGTCGCGGCGCGCCCAGGTCCTCTACGCCTTCCGTAACCTGCTGCGCGAGCACACCGACGAGATCGCCGCGCTGATCACCGCCGAGCACGGAAAGACCCTCGACGACGCCCGCGGCGAAGTCGCCCGCGGCATCGAAGCCGTGGAACTCGCCTGCGGCGTCCCCGCCCTGCTCAAGGGCGAGTTCTCCGAGCAGACCGGCACGAACGTCGACACCTTCTCGATGCTGCAGCCCCTCGGCGTCTGCGTCGGCATCACCCCGTTCAACTTCCCGGTGATGATCCCGCTGATGAAGATCGCCGTCGCGATCGCCGCCGGCAACACCTTCGTGCTCAAGCCCAGCGAACAGGATCCCGGACCGGCCATCCTGCTCGCCGGTCTGGCCGCACAGGCCGGGCTGCCCGAGGGCGTCCTGTCGGTCGTGCACGGCCAGCAGGACACCGTCGAAGCGCTCATCGACCACCCCGACGTCGCGGCGGTGTCCTTCGTCGGATCCAGCCGGGTCGCCCACAGCGTCTACCGCCGAGCCGCCGAGGCGGGCATCCGGGTGCAGGCGCTCGGCGGCGCGAAAAACCACCTCGTCGTCATGCCCGACGCCAAGATCGACGCGGCCGCCGACGCCCTCGCCTCCGCCGCGTTCGGCTCGGCCGGGCAGCGGTGCATGGCGATCACCACCGCGGTCGTCGTCGGCGACGCCGCCGAGCCGCTGCTGGCAGCGCTGGCCGAGCGTGCCGAAGCCGTCACCATGGGCCCGGGCACCACCCCCGGCACCGAGATGGGACCGCTGGTCAGCGCCGCGGCGCAGAAACGGGTTCGCGGCCTGGTGGCCAGGGCCGTGGCCAACGGCGTCCGGCCGGTGGTCGACCGCAGCACCGAGACCGTGCCCGGGGCGGAGGGCGGCTTCTTCGTCGGCCCGACCGTGCTGGACGAGGTGTCCCCCGAGATGGAGATCTACCGCGACGAAGTGTTCGGTCCGGTCCTGATCGTGCTGCGCGTCGACACGCTCGACCAGGCGCTGCGGCTGATCCAGGTCAACGAGTACGGCAACGGCGCAGCGATCTTCACCCGCAGCGGCGCTGCGGCGCGCAAGTTCCAGCGCGAGGCCGCGGCCGGGATGGTCGGGGTGAACGTGCCGATCCCGGTGCCGGTCGCGCCGTACAGCGTCGCGGGCTGGAAGAACTCCATCTTCGGCGACACCGGCCTGAACAACGGGGCCTGGCGGTTCTACACCCAGCCCAAGTACGTCACGTCCCGCTGGGACGACGCCGTCGCGGGCGTCGACCTCGGCTTCCGCCCCAACTGATCCCCGCACCACGTCAAGGAGAGGTGACACAGGATGAGGCTCGTCGGATTCGTGCAGGACGGCGTCCGCCACATCGGCGCGGTGGAGGGTGACCAGGTCCGCGACCTGGGGACCGCCGCCGCCTTCTACGCCGACCCGCAGCAGGCGCTGACCGGCGGTGTCGGCGGGACCGTCGCGCTGGCGAGCGTTACGCAGGCTCCGGCGGTGCCGGAGACGTCCCGGATCTTCTGCGTGGGTATCAACTACCACTCCCACGCCGGGGAGTCGAAGAACGTCGCCGGGATCGACCTGCCGAAGTACCCGATGATCTTCGGCCGCTGGCAGCAGTCGCTGGTCGTCGACGGCGACGCCGTGCCTGTCCCGCCGAACGAACCCGGCCTCGACTGGGAGGTCGAACTCGCCGCGGTCATCGGCCGGCGGGCCTGGGCCGCGGACGAGGACACCGCACTGGAGTACGTGCTGGGCTACACCGGGTTCAACGACCTGTCCGCCCGCACCAAGCAGATGCAGACCCCCCAGTTCACCCTCGGCAAGAACCCCGACCGCTCCGGCCCGATCGGCCCGGTCCTGGTGACCGCCGACGAGATCCCTGACCCGTCCGGGCTGCACGTGGAAACCCGCGTCAACGGCGAGATCATGCAGTCGGGTAACACCAAGGACCTCATCCACGGCGTCGCGAAGATCATCGCGTACATCACCGACACCGTCACGCTGCTGCCCGGCGACGTCATCGCCACCGGCACCCCCGGCGGCGTCGGCGTCGGCCGCGACCCGAAGATATTCCTGACCCCCGGCGATGTCGTCGAGGTCGAGGTCGAGCACATCGGCGTGCTGCGCAACCCCATCGTCACCCACGGAGACCTGGCATGACCCTGACCGACGAGCCCACCACCATCGCCGGGCCACCGCGGACCGCGGACCGGCTCTACCACGACCTGCAGTCCCCGCCGGAGATCACCGAGCTGCGTGGCCGCGTCCGCGCCATCGCTTCCAGCGTTGTCGCCCCGGTCGCCGCGCGGATCGCCAACCAGGACGAACGCACCGACGGCTTTCCCCGCGACGTGTTCGACGCCCTCGCCGCCCAAGGGCTCTACCGGATCCCCTTCGGCACCGATGTCGGCGGCGACGGCCTCACCCACCGCGCCACGGCGACCGCGGTGACGGTCGAGGAGCTGGCGTACTACTCCAACTCGATCGCGGCGATCTTCGATGTGCACTGCATCCTCGCCGGCAACGCGGTCAACCAGGGCACCCCCGAGCAGCGCCGCAGTCTGCTCGCGCCGCTGATCACCGGCGAGGTCGTCGGGGCGTTCGCCACCTCCGAACCCGGTGCCTCCTCGGACCTTTCGCCGGGCGCCGTCGCCACTCACGCGGTCCGGCGGGGCGACGAGTGGGTCCTCAATGGACGCAAGCGGTGGATCACCAACTCCGTCGCCGCCGGCTTCGTCGTAGTCCTCGCGCGCACGGGGGAGCGGCTGTCGACCTTCGTCGTCCCCACCGACACGCCGGGCGTCACGATCGGGACGCCGGACCGGAAGCTGGGCAACAAGGGCCAGATCACCGCCGACGTCATCCTCGACGACGTCCGCCTCGCCCCCGACGCGCTGCTGGGGGAAGAGAACGGCGGGCTGAAGATCGCGCTGCAGACCCTGACCTACGGGCGGATCGGCATCGCCGCGGCCGGCGTCGGCATGGCCCAGGCGGCGTTCGACCACACCGCGGCGCACCTGGCGTCCCGGCACGCCTTCGGCGGCCCGCTGGCCGGCAAGCAGCACTGGCAGTTCCTGATGGCCGAACGCGCCACCGAGCTGGAGATGGCGCGCAGTCTCTACCTCAAGGCCGCGCTGCGCATGGACTCCGGCGTCGCGTTCCCCGAGCCCGAGGCCGCGATGGCCAAGCACTTCGGCACCCGGCTGGCCGGGGACATGGCCCGCGACGCCGTACAGGCTTTCGGCGGCTTCGGGTTCACCGCCCAGCGCGGTGCCGACGACGCCGACGGCCCGGTCGAGGCGTTCTACCGCGACGCCAAGATCGGCGAAATCTACGAAGGCGCCAACGAGGTCCAGAAGTGGGTCATCGCCCGGCAGATCTTCGGCCGCGACATCACCGGCTGACCGGGCGAGGTCCGGCAGGAGGAGGCACCGTGAGGACTACGACCGAACGCCCCGACACCGCTGTGGTCCCTTCGTCGGCGAGGCGGCGCCAGCGGGCGATCGAGCAACTCGCCGCCGGAGGCGCGATCGTGCTCTGCGACCGGATCGATGCCCCGGCGCGGGGCGAGGTCGTCTTCGCGGCCGCGCACGCCACCCGCGAGTTGATGGCGTTCGCGGTCCGGCACGGCTCCGGGTTCATCCAGGTCGCCCTGCCCGAGAGCCGGTGCGACGAACTCCGGCTGCCACCCATGACGACGGCCGCGGCTTCGGGCGGCGAACCATGCCTCGGTGTCACGGTCGACGCCGCCGAAGGCATCAGCACCGGCATCTCCGCCGCCGACCGCGCCCGGACCGCCAGGCTGCTGGCCGACCCGGGCACCCGGCCCGACGACCTGTGCCGGCCCGGGCACACCGTGCCGATCCGCGCCCGGCCGGGCGGTGCCGGGCTCGCCGACGCCGCGCTCGAGCTCGCCGTGGCCGCAGGGGAGACCGCGGCCGTGGTGCTGTCGTCGGTCGTCGGTGTCGTCGACCCGACCCAGCTGGCGGCCGGTGCGGAGCTGGCCGACTTCGCCCGCTGCCATGGCCTGCCGCTGGCCGGGGCCGACGAGGTGCTGGCGGCCGGGGCCTCCCGGGAGCAGACCTGGGCGAACCTGTGCGCGATGTCGCAGCTGCTGGCGGAGACGCCGTCCCTGCTCACCGCGCTCGGGCCTGAGCAGGTCCGGCAGCTGGGCAGCGTGTGCGCGACGGTGCTCGAGCACCTCGACACCCGCGCCTGCGCGTGACCGGCGGCGGGCCGGCCACCCGATCCGGTGGCCGACCCGCCGCCGGTCACGCGGTCAGGTCAGGTCCGTGGCGTTGACCTTCACCGGGTGCAGGATCACGATCGAGCGGGTTTCGCCGGGCAGGTCCCTGTCGTGGAAGTCCTGCCCGTACTTGGCGCCCGCGACCTTGGCGAACGCGAAGTCGGGATCCGGCACCAGCTCGGCCCGCGCCCGGATCTCCAGGGTCCGGTACGGCGTGGCCGGGTCCAGGATGAACAACGTCGTGTTCGGATCGCGGCGCAGGTTCTTCGTCTTCTGCCGGGTGTCGTTGAGCGACACCTTCACGAGATCGTCGTCCTTGTCGTGCAGGAATGCCACTGCGGTCACCTGCGGATGACCGTCCGGGCCCTGGGTGGCCAGCGCGGCCACCGGGGTGTCGAGCAGGTCACGGAAGGCCTCCGGTACGTGCGCGGGCATGACGTCTCCTTCGGTCGGTACGTGCCCAGCCAGTACACCAGACGCGCGCCGGTCACGGCGGCTGCCGGGAAGCCAACCCGCTGACCCATTTTTGGCTCCGGCGTCCAAGCGGGCCCACGGCCCCGGGCCAGACGATGAACGCCACCACCTCGCACGGAAGGAATCCTGCAATGACGCAGACCGAATCGCTCAAGCCGGACGCGGAACTGACCCACGATGAGATCATCGCGCGCAACCTCGAGGTCGTCGAAGCGCACTTTCACAACGAGAACCCCGAGGACGTCGACAAGGCGATCGCGCTCTACGCCGACGATATCGTCTGGGAAGCCCCCGGTCGCGGCATCGTCTACACGAACGCCGCCGACGTCAAGGCCGCCTACCTCGACATCTTCAAGACGTTGACCTACCACAAGACCACGGCGCTGCGCCGGTTCGCGACGGAGACGTTCGTCTTTGACGACCAGATCGCCGAAGTCACCGTTGTCGGCGACAAGATGCCCAACCTGCCCTACCCGATCGGCACGCGGATGAGCGTGCGGCTGGTGCACTGCTTCCAGATGCGCGACGGTCGGATCACCCGCGAGATCGCCTACGAACTCTGGCGCGACGCCGGCGGGCCGCTCGACAACGACGACATCCCCGAGGGCGCGCTCGTCGAACTCTTCGACGTCTGATCACCAGTCTCCCGCCAGCGAAGGAAGAACCGTTCCCACGGGCATCAACGACGAGTTCCCCTGCCAGCCCGGCCACGAAGCTTGGTACACAGTGGACAGTGCGCCAAGGTCGACCCGGCGGCGTCCGCCGTTCGTCGTCGGCCTGCACGAGATCAAGGTCGGCGATCTGACCTTGCGGGTGCTGCACACGCCCGGGCACGCGCCGGGCGCCTGCTGACCTGCTCGGCAGCACCGCGGTCCACCCGGGTCACGGCCCCAGCACCACCATGGTGGCGGAAGCCCCGCACTTGCAGGAATGGCTCGATCGTGGAAGCGGACCGGGGCCGTCGCAGCGGCGTCACGCGCTCAGGCCCAGGGCGCCGCTGTGAGTGCGCGCCCTTGGGGCACACCTTCTCGTGTTGCACCGAGATCGCGGCGGCACGGTGCCGCCCGGCTCGTTGCAGTCCGGCAAGCGGGTCTCTGCGTGCGTCTGCTGCCGCGAAGCGGCGCGAGAAAGCTTGGACAATGTGCTCGGGCCATACCGCGTGCCACACGGCTTCGCCCGGCCTGACGGACGGGGCTGGTCGGTCGGCTCGGCTTGGTGGTGCGAGCAATGTCGGCGCTGATCGACGGTTTCGAGCCGTTCATGCGCGGTCCGGCCGTCGCTCGCGGGATTCAATCGCCAGCGGCAGGGCCCGGATGAGGCGCACCTCCAGGTTGTGCCAGCCAAGCTGGCGGGCGCTGGGTTGGCATCGGGCCTATGCGCTCTGAGCGCCGGCCGGGAGCGGCGTCGGCTGGTAGGCGAGCAGGCGGAACACGTCGCCCTCGCGTGCCCACACCGCCATGGCCGCGTTGCGCAGGGTCTTGGGCTCGCCCGACCACCACGCCCGCGCGACCATCGAGCCGACCACCACCGCGACACCCTCGCCGAGGAGGATCCGCTCCTCGGCATGATCGATGGCGTCGTAGACGAATGTGCGGTCGCGGACCTTCGCCAAGTAGCCGGCCTTCGAGTCGCGTGCTCCGTTGGAATGGGTGTAGATCAGCTGCTCGGACAGCAGTTCGGTCAGGGCACCGATGTCACCGGCCACCATCGCGGAATAGCGGCGGTCCTCCAGGGCGCGGATCGTCTCGCGGATTTCTGGGCCTGTGGTTGGCACGGCGGCTCCCGTGGTCGAGCGGTCAGTCGCCTCGGCTGCTGCCCGCGGTGGTTCTGCTTCACCCACCAGTAAGACGCAGCCGGGCCTTCGGCGCGATGGGCGGGGAGGCAGTCGAACCGTCGGCTTCTGGTCGCGGAGACCAAGGCGGGCGCGGATCTCACGCCCGGCGACGCTGTTGATGTCCCGCCAGATCCGCTGGATCGGGTTCGCGGCGGCGAAGCTGCCGGCGCCCCCGACGTCCCGATTGAACGACCAAAATGGCGTCGGTCTTTTGCACCGAGAGGCCGGACACGGCCCTCGCCGAGTGTCCGCCGAATCGCCTCGCTGCGCGCGTCGCCCAATCGCCGGCGCCCAAGTTGGGCGCAACGACAGAGAGCCGGTGACGTGCCGAGACGCACCATCCCTTCGTTACCTTTCACCCTGTCGCCGCGCAAAGGAGCCGCCGATGACCACCACGACCCCCGCCCCGGCCGCAGGTCCCTACACCGCCGGGACGACCGTCGAATCCGTCCGATCCGCCGTCGACGCCCTGGTCCCGGTTCTGCGGGCCAACGCCGAGCGCACCGAGGCGGAACGCCGCGTCCCGGACGACAACATCGAGGCCCTGCGCGCCGCCGGTGTGTTCAAGCTGAGCCTGCCGCGCCAGCACGGCGGCCTGGAGGCCAGTCTCGCCGACCAGATCGAGGTCACCGCGCAGATTGCCCGCGGCTGTCCGTCCACCAGCTGGGTCACGACGATCTCCCTGGCCGTTTCGTGGATGGTCGGCGTGTTCCCCGACCAGGGCCGGCAGGAGGTGTACGAGACCCCCGACCTGTGCATGGCCGGAGTATTCGCACCGACCGCCAAGGGCGAGCGCGTCTCCGGCGGGGTCGTGGTGAGCGGGCGGTGGGGCTGGAACACCGGCTCGCCCAACGCCCACTGGGCCGGGATGGCCGCGCTGGTCAAGGAACGCGACGGCTCGGTGAGCCCTCAGTTCTTGCTCATCCCGTACTCCGAGCTGACCGTGCTCGACGACTGGTACTCCAGCGGCCTGGCGGGGACCGGCAGCAACACGACTGTCGCGGACAATGTATTCGTCCCCGACCACCGCATCCGTTCGGTCCTCGACCTCGCCACGGCGAACTACCCGGACAGCTCGCTCGCCGCTACCAACAGCTACTTCGCCAAGCCCGGCGTGCCCGTCTTCATCGCGGGCTCCACCGGCACACCGCAGGGAATCGCCCGGGGAGCCACCGACGTCTTCCTCGAACGCCTGCCCGGCCGCAAGATCACCTATACCGAATACGAAGAGCAGGCGCAGGCGCCCATCACCCACCACCAGGTCGCCGAAGCCCACCTGAAGACCACCTCGCTCGACGCGCACGTCGCCAAGACCGCGTCCCTGATCGACGACTGCGACGGCGAACTGACCGTCGAGGCCCGCGCCGGCGTCCGTGGGCACACCGGCCACGTCACGCGGCTGGCCCGCGAGATCGTCGAGATCCTCTTCCAGGCCAGCGGCGCCTCGGCCATCCAGACCTCGGTGCCGATCCAGCGCTACCACCGCGACATCCAGTCGCTGGCGCTGCACGCGCTGATGCAGCCCAACACCAACTCCGAGCTGCTCGGGCGAGTCCTGCTGGGCCTGAGCCCCGACACGACGTTCCTGTAACCCGCCCGGCCGGCGTCCACTCTGTCATGGACCGTCGAGGAAACCGCGTCGACGAGGACGTGGCGACGTTGCCCGCTCTGCGAGGACGCTGGGTCCGAACACTGCGCATCGCGGCGGAGGACCACGTCGAGCCCGTGTGTTCGGCCGCGGCCATTCGCCGCGCAGAAACCGCCGTCGGCAACGAACCGGTCGCCTGGGCGGTTCGGCTCGGCTACGACATCGCGGTCCGCAACGTCGAGGAGTACCCCGAGTTCGGAGGTGGCGAGGCCCAGCTCGCCATCCTCCGGCTCGGTACCGAAACGGCCGCGCTCGCGATGCTGTTGTCGATCGACGTGGGTCGCAGCCAGAGCATCGGGCGTTCCGGCGAACTGGCCGACGCCGTTCGCGACTACGTGCACCGCCGCATTCCGCTGGAGATCGTGTGGGAATCGGTGCGGCAGGGGCACGCCTGGCTGACCGATCGGTTCATGCAGGCGTGCGTCAGCGTGGTGCCCGCCGAGCAGCAGGCAGCGCACCTGCAGGCGATCTCGTCGATCTTGTTCGACTGGGTCGGCGAGTTCAGCAAGGTCCTCAGCCTGGAGTACATCGAGGAGAACGAACGCTGGCTGGCGACCACACTCGCCGCCCGGGACGAAGCCGTCCGTGCCCTGCGCGACGGAACCGTCGACGATGTCGACGCCGCCTCCCGGGTGCTGCGCTATGCGCTGGCCAACAGGCACCACCTCGGCATGGTCCTGTGGGCCGCCGACGCGCTGCGCGGCGAGGTTCTCCAGGAGATCGCCATCTCGTGGCTCCGGCTCGCCGGCGCACACCAGGTGCTGCTGCTACCGCGAGGACGCGGCACGCTGCACGCCTGGGGCAACAGCACCGGGCCGCTCCGGCCGCCTACGGCGCCCAGCACCCCGTTCCCCGCAGGCGTTGCCATCGCCGCCGGCGAGTGCCTCGACGGCGTCGCGGGCTTCTGCCGCTCACACCGTCAGGCGCGGGAAACCCAGCGCGTCGCCACGCTCAGCGCGGAGACACCTGACGGCGTGATGCGCTACCAGGACTACAGCCTGCTCACCCTCCTGACCCACGACCCCGGCGCCGCCGTCGCGTTCCTGCACGACGAACTCGGTGACCTGGCCCGGCCCGGCAGCGCCAACGCCGACCTGCGCGCCACCGTCCGCGACTACCTCGACACCCGCAGCCCGCAGGTCACCGCCGGACGGCTCTACATCGCGCGGAACACCGTCACCTACCGGCTCAAGCGAGCGGAAGAAATCCTGCACCGGGGAATCACCGACCGCCCGCTCGAACTGTGGACCGCTCTCGTGCTCGCCCAGATCGTCCTGCCCGCGGACTGACCCGGCCGCGACACCTGACCACAACGGGCAAGCCGATCAGCCGTCGTTGGACGCACAGCCCAAGCGACCTGTGGCTCCGTTCACCCACGATCGGCTCAGGACAGCGCACCGCCGCGCGAAGAGAGGTTGCACCGTGAGTACCATTCTGATCCGCCAGGGCCACATCATCCCCACCAGCCGCGCCGAGGACGACCTGCCGACCGGCGACATCCTGATCACCGACGGTGTGATCACCGCGATCGGGCCTTCGCTCGCCGGCGCGGCCGAGAAGGCCGACGAGATCATCGATGCGACCGGCAAGATCGTCATCCCCGGCCTCATCGACACCCACCGCCACGTCTGGGAGTCCGCCACGCGCAGCGCGCTGCCCGACGGCAGCCTGATGGACTACTTCAACACCATCCTCTTCGGACACGGCCGGCACTTCACACCCGACGATGTCCACGCCAGCAACCTGCTCGGTGCCGTCGGCGCGGTTGACTCGGGCGTCACCACCCTGCTCGACTGGTCGCACGTGTCCACCACGCCCGAGCACGCCGACGCGGCGATCACCGCCCTGCAGGCCGCGGGCCTGCGCGCGGTCTACGCCCACAGCGTGCCGGTCCACCCGCTGCAGGAGTGGCTGACCGTCGAGAGCGTCCACCGCCATCCCGAGGACCTGCGCCGGATCCAGAAGCAGTACTTCTCCTCCGGCGACCAGCTCGTCACCCTCGCCGCGGGCGTGCGCGGACCGGAGTTCTCTTCCTACGAGGCCGCCGAGGACGACATCCGTTTCGCGCGCGAGCTCGGGCTGCGGATCACCATGCATGCCGGATGCTCCGCGCTCGGTGCCCGTAACACCGTCGAGCACCTACACGACAAGGGCTTGCTCGGTGACGACATCACCTACATCCACTTGAACACCGCCTCCGACGGAGCGCTGAAGCTGATCGCCGACAGCGGCGGCACCGTCTCGTCGTCGCCGGCGATCGAAGCGGTCATGGGTCACGGATTTCCCGTCTTCGCCCGCCTGCAGGCCGTCGGTCTCGCGCCCAGTCTCAGTATCGACGCCGAATGCTCGGTGGCCGGCGATCTCTTCGGCCAGATGCGTGCGGCGTACCAGCAGAGCCGCATGTGCAGCTTCCAGCTCGAAATGGCCGGTCAGGAAGACGTCCCGTTCCACACCACACGCGACGCACTGGCCTGGGGCACCATCGAAGGCGCCCGCGCCCTCGGGCTCGACTCGGTCACCGGTTCCCTCGAGGTCGGCAAGCAGGGCGACATCGTCATCCTCGACCTCAACACCCTCGACGCGGCACCGGTCAACGACGCCGTGGGCGCGGTTGTCCTCAATGGACTTCCGCAGCACGTCACCGACGTCCTCGTCGCCGGAAACATCGTGAAGCGCGACCGCTGGCTCGTCTGCGCTGATGCGCAGAAGATCGTCAACGACGGCATCGCGGCACGCGACCGGGTCATCGCGCGCGCCGCCGGCTGACCCGATTCGAACCGGCAAGATTTCCCCATGGCCGACATGCCGCAGCGGCTCTACGCCAGATGGAACTGACACCGTTCGCGCGCGTTGTGCCCGGGTCCCTGGCGTAGACGACAGCGGCCGAGGCTTTACAGGCCCACGAGATCGCCGTTTTCTCCCCAGTGAGCCGCCACCCGCCGGGGACCGGCCGGGCGACGGTCGTCAACGCGGACGCATCGGAGCCGGAACCTGGTTCGGTGAGCGCGATGGCGATGGTCTGCCTCCCTTCGATGAGGGGCGGCAGGTACGTGTGCTGGATCTCGTCGGTCGCATGCAGCAGCTGGGAGGCGGCAAGGCCCACCTGCACCGGCGCGAAGGCCGGTGAACCGGTGCCAGTCACCGATCTCGACCGCGAGCGCGAAACCGGTCAACGCGGCGATACCACGCAGGCACGCCAGCCGCCGCGTCACCGCGGTGAACTCACTGTCCTCGGCGAGCACGGTGATCTTCTCGTCGAGGCGGGCGCGGCGGGCTGTGGCCAGCACGACCGTCTCGTAAGCGTCATCGAAGGCGGCCTGGGTCGGCATCGAGTCGAAGCGCTGCTGGCGCAGCCATCGGTCGTGCAGCTCGGTCCACGCCTTGCCACCAGAATAGACAATCCCGTGCCGCAGCAGCAGTTTCGACAACCGATGCCGCGCCCGCATCAAATCCGCGCGGGATGCCTCGCGGGCGCGGACCAGATCACGCGCGGCCTCCTCGGCCGGGCTCGGTATCCGCACCGACACGATCTCATCCAGCCGCAGCAGCCGGGCCAGCTGCCGGGCGTCCCGCGCGTCGGTCTTCACCCGATCACCAGCAGGTCGCTGCAGTTTCGACGAGGCGGCAACCTCGCAGCGCAACCCCGCCGCGCGCAGCGTGCGCGCCAACCCGAACCCGGTCGGCCCGGACTCGTAGGCCACCGCGCACGGGCCTGGCAGCCTGCCGATCCAGTCGAGCACCTCGACATACGAGGGTGCCAACCGCGCTTTGAAGACCTCCCCGCTCACCCCATCGATCGCCGCCGCGACGATCGACCGGGCGTGCACATCCAGGCCAACACTCGTACGCTCATACTGTGCCGTTCGTTACCAATCCGACCACAGTCACGGCTATCCGGCTTGCGTAGCAACGGTTACGCGCTGCTCGGGGGTCCGCCTACTTTTGGTCGGATTAGTAAAACACCGGGGCCTCCTCATACATGTCGGAAAGGCCAAGCACGGAACGCGCTCGGTAACCCACGAGGTTGCGTGAGCGAGGTCCCGGCCCGCAACCGCTGCACTCACCCAGCGGTCACTGCATACGGTCTAATCCAGTCTCCACGAACCCGGTACTTGATACCTTGGCACCGATTCCGGCCTCCTGGCAGCGTTCCCGGTCCTCGGTCCACGATGCTGGCAGGTAGAGTTCGCGGTCGACCAACGGCCGCCCCTGAGCTGAGGTGTAGGTCAGGAACACGCCGAGCTGGCAGTTCTCGACCGGCCCGGCGGTGGCCGAATATTGGCGTTCAACTCCGGCGGACTTGGTGCCCTTCTTGAGGATCCGGTCTCGTCTGCGACGACCACCCGCCGGGATCGGCGAGTGCTCCAGCACGTAGCCACGCAGGTCGTCGCGCACCGCGTCGGCGTCCCACTGGTAGAAGTTCAGCAGCCGCTGCACACCATGCGGGGTCAGGTCACCAGCCTGCTCCGCCAGCGTCCACGAGTTCTTGCGCTCGACCCCGGACAACAACCCGAGCAGGTACATCAGGGCACGGCGACGGGAGTCCGCTTGCGCGAAGCGCCCCGCCACCAGCGCGAACGCGTCATCGGCCCGCCACCCTGACGATCATCAACCACAGTGCGTGACGCGGCCACCGCGTCTTCTTCGAGACCCAACAGACCTTGAAGTTGATCACGCGGTGGCCGCCCTCATGATCACAACACTCCGACCAAGATCACATACTGCGGCTGCCGTACTAA
>DASZUO010000054.1:0-12106 GCA_035547575.1 Amycolatopsis sp.
CCGAAGGCCTTGAACGTGATCTTCGTGCCCATCGGGTACTGCCGCCGCTTGAACTCGGCTCGGTCGACCATCCGGATCACGCGGTCGATCGTCTCCGCCTCGAAGCCCGCCGCGATCAGGTCCGCGTAGCCGCGGTCGCCCTCGACGTAGTCGTCCAGAATGTCGTCCAGCAGCGGATAGTCCGGCAGCGAGTCGGTGTCCAGCTGGTCCGGCCGCAGCTCCGCCGACGGCGGTTTCGTGATCGAGTTCTCCGGGATCGGCGGCACCTCACCGCGCTTCTCGGCCTCCGCGTTGCGCCACCGTGCCAGCGCCCACACGTGCGTCTTGAACACGTCCTTGATCGGCGCGAAGCCGCCGACCGCGTCGCCGTAGATGGTCGAGTACCCGACCGCCAGCTCCGTCTTGTTGCCCGTCGCCAGCACCAGGTGTCCATCCAAATTGGACAGAGCCATCAGCAGCATGCCGCGCGTGCGCGCCTGGATGTTCTCCTCCGCGAGCCCGGTGCCCGCGAGCTTGAGCTGGTCGACGTAGACCCGCACCATGTCCTCGACCGCCTCGACGCGGAAGTGACACCCGAGCCGCCGCGCCAGCTCCGCGGCATCCGAACGGGAATGCTCCGAGGAGTACTTCGACGGCATCGACACGCCGTACACCGAATCCGGCCCGAGCGCGTCCACCGCGAGCGCGGCCGTCACGGCCGAGTCGATCCCGCCCGAGAACCCGAACGTCACCGAGGCGAAGCCGTTCTTGTGCACGTAGTCCCGCAACCCCAGCACGAGCGCCGACCACACCTCGGCCTCGTCGGACAGCGGCTCCCGGATCTCCGGCGCGACCGGCTCGTAGGCGGCCACCGGCGAGGACCCCAGCACGCGGCGGCGCACCGAAAGCCCCTCGAAGACACCTTCGGTCGAATGCCCGCCCGGCAGGTCGAGATCCACCACCAGCAGGTGCTCCACGAACTGCGGCGCCCGCGCCAGCAGATCCCCGTCCGCGCCGACGACGATCGAGTCGCCGTCGAACACCAGATCGTCCTGCCCGCCGACGAGGTTGGTGTACACCAGCGGGGCCTTCGCCTCGGCCGCGCGCCGGGCCACGAGCGGCAGCCGGATGTCGTCCTTGGACCGCTCGTACGGCGACGCGTTCGGCGCGACGACCACGTCGACCCCGGCCTGGCCGAGCGCGGTGATCGGCCCGCCGTCCTGCCAGATGTCCTCGCAGATCACCATTCCGATGTCGACCCCGTGCAACCGCACGACGTCGAGCGTCTGCCCGGCCTTGAACCACCGGTGCTCGTCGAACACGCCGTAGTTGGGCAGGTGGTGCTTGAACTGCCGGGCCACGACCTCGCCGTCGTAGAGTGCGGCCGCCGCGTCGCGTGGGCCCGCCTCGTCGAGGTCCAGGTAGCCCACGTAGGCCAGCAGGTCGCCGCACCCGGCCTCGACAAGGCGCCGGGCCAGGTCGTCGATGCCCTGCCGGGAAGCCTGCGCGAAGGTCGCGCGCAGCGACAGATCCTCGACCGGGTACCCGGTCAGCGACATTTCCGGGAACACCACGACGTGCGCGCCCGCCTGGGCGGCCTTGCGGGCCCACTCGACGTGCACGTCGGTGTTGCCCGCGATGTCCCCGACGGTCGTGTTGACCTGCGCCAGGGCGATCCTCAGTTGCGGCATACCGGCATTCTCGCCCACGCCGCCCGTCACCACAGCCGGAATGTGCTCAGTCTTTCTTCCTCCGCAGCAGGTTCCGCACCTGCTTGAGCGTCTGCTCGAAGTCGGAGTCGAACGGGTTGTCGTGCACCAGGTAGGTCCACGTCGAGTTGGGCCGCCGCACGCCGGACGCCGCGAGGTCCACGCCGTCGCCGGTGACCTGCGCTTCCTCCAGCGTCTTGACCGACCGCTCCTCGATCGCCGGGATGATCTTGTGGAACTCGGGGATGGCGAGCCGGTGGAACTCGTCCAGCGGCGTCTCCCGCGCGAGCGCCCGCAGGTGGATGCTCTCCCGCACGTCGGTCAGGTACGCGAGGTGATCCGACCACAGTTCGTCCAGGTGGTACAGCATGATCTCGCGGCATACCCGCTCGAGCCGCTCCTCGTCCAGTGCCTCTTCGAGCTCGGCGTACCGCTTCGGCGCGGCCTCCTTCAGCTTCTCGGCCGCCAGGCCGGCGCGCAGCAACTCGGTGCGGTGCTTCAGCAGCTCGTGCCGCTGGTGCTCGATCAACCGCGTGTACCGCCACGTGTTGCGGTGGATCTCCAGGTGCACGCCCTCGGCGACGCGCTGCGCGTGGTTGATCTGCCGCTGCGCCGCCCCGTCGGTGATCTCACCGGTGTCGTCGTCGGCGTGGATGCCCTCCGGCACGTCCGGCGCGTTCGACAGCACGAGTTCGTCGTTCAGCGACGCGAAGAACACGGCGCTGCCGGGGTCGCCCTGGCGGCCGGAACGGCCGCGCAACTGCCCGTCGAGCCGGCTGCTCGGGTACCGCGCGGTGCCGATGACGTGCAGCCCGCCGAGTTCCACCACGCGCTCGCGGTCCTTGCCGTCGGCACCGCCGAGCCGGATGTCGGTACCGCG
Organism: Amycolatopsis sp.; assembly: GCA_035547575.1. GTDB lineage: Bacteria > Actinomycetota > Actinomycetes > Mycobacteriales > Pseudonocardiaceae > Amycolatopsis_E. Next base: position 2,569 of record DASZUO010000054.1, read on the forward strand.
GCCCGCCATCTGCGTGGACACGGTCACCGCGCCGTAGGTGCCCGCCTCGGCGATGATCGCGGCTTCCTCCGCGTCGTTGCGTGCGTTGAGCACGACGCACGGAAGGTCCACTTTGGCCAGTTTGTCGGCCAGTTCCTCCGACTCCGCGACGTCCTGGGTGCCGACGAGGATCGGCCGCCCGGTCTCGTGCACCTCGCGGATCTCCGTCTCGATCGCGCGCAGCTTGTGCGACGGCGACGCGAAGATGCGGTCGGCGTGGTCCTCGCGGATGTTCGGGGTGTTGGGCGGGATCACCGCGACCTCGAGCCGGTAGAACTCGCGCAGCTGCTCGGCGACCGCGACCGCGGTGCCGGTCATGCCCGCGACCTGCGGATACCGCGCGAGCAGCGCCTGCACGGTGATCGAGTCGAGGATCTCGCCGCGGTCGGTGGCGGGCAGCTGCTCCTTCGCCTCGACGGCCGCCTGCAGGCCGTCGGGCCAGCGCTGGAGCTCGGCGATCCGGCCGCGCGAGGTGTTGATCAGCTGGACCTTGCCGTCGCGCACGATGTAGTCGACGTCGCGCGTCAGCAGCGCATGGGCATGCAGCGCCACGTTCACGGCGGCGAGCCGGGTCGAGCCGGACTCGGCGTAGAGGTCGATGCCGCCGAGCGCCTTCTCCACCACCGATGCGCCGGCCGTGGTGAGCCACGCGTTGCGGCCGTCGGAGTCGGTCTCGTAGTGCAGGCCGAGCCGCAGCCGCCGTACGACGTTGGCGACCTCCATGTCGGCGAACGCCGCGTCCACCGAACCGGCCATCACCAGCGGCACCCGTGCCTCGTCGACCAGCACCGAGTCCGCCTCGTCGACGATCGCCACCTCGGGCTCGGGCTGCACCAGGTCCTCGACGCGCGTGACCAGCCGGTCCCGCAGCACGTCGAACCCGATCTCGCTGACGGCACCGTAAGTGACCTCGCGCGAGTACGCTTCCCGGCGCTCGTCCCTGGTCAGCGCCGGTCCGACCCACCCGACCGTCACGCCGAGCAGGTCATAGACCGGGCCCATCCACTCGGCGTCGCGGCGCGCGAGGTAGTCGTTGACGGTTACGACGTGCACGCGCTTGCCCTGCAGGGCGTACCCGGCCGCGGCCAGCGCACCGGCGAGCGTCTTGCCCTCACCGGTCTCCATCTGCACGACGTGCCCGGTCAGCAACCCCATGGTGCCCAGCAGCTGCACGTCGAAGGCGCGTTCGCCCAGCGCCCGGCGCGCGGCCTCGCGGCCCAGCGCGCACAGCTCGATCAGCTGGGGGTCGCCGAGTTCGGCTTCGAGCCGCAGTTTGGCCACGCGCTCGGTGAGCTCGGTGCCGGACAGCTCTTCGAGTTCGGCCTCGAGGTCGCCGATGGCCGGGAGCAGCGCCTCGTAGTGGGAGAGCTCGACGCTGCCCGGACGCTCGATGAGCCGGCGTAGCCGCTTGCCCACTCGGCTGATGAGTGCTGGCACCCGTGGTCTCCTGTCTTTCTCGGTCCGGTCCACCCGGCCAACGAGACGGTGGTGGTCCTGTGTTCCCTGCCAGGATGGCACGATCACGCGGTGCCCCTATTTCAGCGGATCGCGCGAACGACCGTCCTGCTCGGTGTCTGCCTGCTCGTGCCGATTGTCGCTTGTACCTCGCAAGAGCCGGGAACCCCTCAGCCGCAGCAGAACCAGACCGAGACGCTGGGACCGGCCGGCCCCGTGCCCGCCGGGCTGGCGAAGTTCTACGCGCAGCCGATGAGCTGGGGCGACTGTGCACCCTACGCGACGTCCTCGGACGCGCAGTCGGCGTTCAAGAGCGACGGTCTGCAGTGCGCCCGGATGACCGTGCCGCTGGACTACGCGAACCCGCAGGGCGACACGATCGCGATCGGCGTGCTGCGGCACAAGGCGAGCGACACCGGCAACCGGATCGGGTCGCTGGTCATCAACCCTGGCGGCCCGGGTGCTTCCGGCATGGTGGCCGCTGCCGCGCTGGCGCCGCAGGTCGGGCAGAGCGACCTCGGCAAACGCTTCGACCTCGTCGGTTTCGATCCACGCGGGATCGGCGCGAGCGAGCCGGACGTGACGTGCCTGACCGACAGCGAACGTGACCAGGAGCGATCCGAGGACCTCGACACCGACGGCTCGCCCGCCGGGGTCGCCAAGGCGGAGACCGAGGCGAAGGACTTCGGCCAGAAATGCGCCCAGCGCACTCAGCACGGCGACGAGATGCTGGCCAACCTCGGCACCCGTGACGTCGCCAGGGACATGGACGTGCTGCGGTCGGTGCTCGGCGAGCAGAAGCTGACCTACCTCGGCTACTCCTACGGCACCCGCATCGGCTCCACCTACGCCGAGGCGTTCCCTGGCAACGTGCGGGCCATGGTGCTCGACGGCGCGCTCGACCCGAACCAGGACGAGACGGAGTCGCTGGTCGCGCAGGGTGCCGGGTTCGGCAACGCGTTCACCCAGTTCGCGGCGTGGTGCGCGGCACGACCCGACTGCGCGCTCGGCCAGAACGCGGCGGGCGCGACACAGGCGTTCCAGAACCTGGTCCGGCCACTGATCGACAACCCGATCCTGCTCGCCGACGGCCGCAAGCTGACCTACGACGACGCGACCCTGGGCGTGGTGCAGGCGCTGTACTCGCAGCAACTGTGGGCGTCGATGAACTCCGGCCTCCGCGAACTCGAGCGCGGCCAGGGCACAACGCTGATGGCGCTCGCCGACCAGTACAACGAGCGCGACAGCCGCGGCCACTACACGAACACGCAGGACGCCTTCACCGCGATCCGGTGCGTGGACGACCCGCGCATCACGGACAAGGCGAAGATCCTCGACGCGGAGAACCGCTACGACCAGGCTGCGCCGTTCCTCGACGACGGGCGCCCGAACGGTGCGGCGCTGGACGCGTGCGCGTTCTGGCCGGTGCCCAACACGTCCGAGCCGCACGAGCCGCACGTCTCCGGTCTGCCGCCGGTGCTGGTCATCTCGACGACCAACGACCCCGCCACGCCCTACGACGCGGGGGTGAATCTCGCGAAGGCGATGAACGGCGCGCTGTTGACCTTCGAGGGCACCCAGCACACCGTCTTCCTGCAAGGGAACTCCTGTGTCGACGACGCAGGCAGCCAGTACCTGATCAACGGGACGGTCCCGCCGGCGGGCAAACGTTGTGCCGCACAGTGACCGGGCTGGCACGATGAGGTAGATGCCTATCCGACGCCGCCGGCTGCTGATCTTCGTCGGCCTCCTACTGGGCGCGCTCGCGGCGTGCACGCCGGCGCAGGCACCGCACAAGGTGCAGCCTTCGCCCGTGTCCGACGTGCACGCTCTCGACAAGTTCTACGACCAGAAGCTGGCGTGGGGCCCGTGCGCGCCCTACGCCACCGGCGTGCAGAGCGAGGACGCGTTCTCGGCACCCGGCGTCGAATGCGCGCGGCTGACCGTGCCGCTGGACTACGCACGGCCGGACGGCACGACGATCACCGTCGGCGTGCTGCGGCACAAGGCGAACGACCCGGCGAACCGCATCGGCTCGCTCGTCATGGATCCCGGCGGCCCCGGCGGCTCGGGAATGGAAGCCGCCGCGCGCCTGGTGCCGACGGTCGCGCAGAACGCGATCGGCCTGCGGTTCGACCTCGTCGGTTTCGACCCCCGCGGGATCGGCGCCAGCGAGCCGCGGGTGCACTGCCTGACCGACGCCGAGCGGGACGCCGACCGCATGAACCACCGCGGCGACGGCACCACGCCGGTGTCCGCCGCGGCCTGGACCGCCTTCGCGCGGGATTTCGCCGCGAAGTGCGTGCAGCGCACCGGTGTCGACCTGCTGGCCAATGTCGGCACCCGAGACGTCGTGAAGGACCTGGACGTCCTGCGCGCGGTGCTTGGCGACGCGAAGCTGTCCTACCTCGGCTACTCCTACGGCACCCAGATCGGCTACAGCTACGCCGAGGCCTTCCCGCGCAACGTGCGGGCACTGGTGCTCGATGGCGCGATCGACCCCACCGAGAGCGAACCCGACTCGCTCGTGTCACAGGGCCAGGGCTTCACCCGCGCGTTCGGGCTGTTCGCGGCGGCCTGCGCCCAGCACCAAGGCTGCGCGCTCGGTCCCGATCCGGCCCGGGCGACATCGGTGTTCGCGGACCTGACCCGCCCCCTGCTCACCGCCGCGGCCCCGGCGGGCGGCGGTCGCATGCTGTCCTACGACGACGCGATCACCGGCGTCGTCGACGCGATGTACTCGCAGGAGTCGTGGCCGCTACTCAGCACCGGGCTGAACCTGCTGAAGACCGGCGACGGCAGCCTCCTGCTCAACCTCGCCGACAGCTACTACGACCGCGGCCCGGACGGCCACTACTCGTCGTTGCAGGACGCCTACTACGCAGTTCGCTGCGCGGACACCCCGCGCGCCCCGGACCAGGACGCGCTCGCGGTCACCCACCAGCGGATGCTGGCCGCGGCGCCGTTCCTCGGCGGCGGTCGTCCCGACCAGGGCGAGGCCGACGTGTGCGCGTCATGGCCCGTGCCCGGCACGTCCGGCCCGCACCGCCCGTCACTGCCGGGCACCCCGCCCCCGCTGGTCATCTCCAGCACGCAGGACGCGGTGACGCCGTACCAGGCGGGCGTGCACCTGGCCGAGGAAATGAACGGTGGCCTGCTCACCTTCGACGGGGCGCAGCACACGGCGTTCCTGCACGGCGACCAGTGCATCGACGTGAACGCGCTCGCCTACCTGGTCGACGGCACGCTCCCGCCGCCGAACACGCACTGCACGGCCTGATCAGCCGATCGGCGCGGTGCTGGCACTGGGCGGCGACAGCCCCAGTTCGAGCATCACCGCACCCTCGTTCGGCTGGCGCGGCGGCACCTGGATCCAGACGCGCACCAGGGTCCGCGGCTCGGCCTGGGTCACCCAGAACTTGACGTCGACGTCCGAGTGGATCGCCGGCACGACGCTCGCGATGGCGTCCTTGGCGAGCTCACCCGTGACCCGGTAGGTCGCCACCCCCTGGACGTCTTCCTTCGTCTCCGTCTTGAGGTCCGACGCGCTGCGGAGCAGGTTCGGCAGTCCCTTCGCGGGCTCGAGCAGCGCGACCGGGTTGTAGGCCGCTGGCACGGGTTCCTCGGTCTGCACGCCCTTGGCGTCGGTGAGCCGCAGTGTGTCGCCGGCGATCGCGAAGGTCAGCTCGAACCGGTTCGTGCTCTCCTGCATGTCCGCCTGGCCGGTGGCGCTGCCATAGGGCCCGCCGTCCCGGCCGGCCTGCCCCTTGACCTCGCGGATGTCGAGCCCAGGGATGGTGCCGCTCACGCTGAAATCGAAATGGAAGGCGCGGATCTGGTCGAATGTGGCCGCGGCGGCGGTCACCAGTACGCCCGCGTCGGGCAGCGGCCCGCGCGTGTCCGGGGACGCGCTGCAGGCGCACATGAGCGCCACGAGCAGCAGCAGGACACCCGCGGTGCGGCGGCGGAGCATGCGGGTAACCGTAGCGCTGCCGGTCAGGGCCGGGAGAAGGTGCGCCGGTACGCCAGCGGCGAGACCCCGATCGACGCCTGCAGATGCAGCCGTAGCGACGCCGCCGTGCCCAGCCCGGAGTCGGCGGCGACACGCTCGACGGGCAGGCTCGTGGTCTCCAGCAGGTGCCGTGCGTGCAGGATGCGCTGCTGGTTGAGCCACGCCCGCGCCGACAGGCCGGTCTCCGCACGGAACCGCCTGCTGAACGTGCGGACGCTCATCCGGGCGTGCCGGGCGAGCGTGTCGAGGTCGAGCGGCTCGCCGAGGCGTTCCAGCGCCCACGCCCTCGTCGCGGCGGTGCTGCCTTCGCCGGGCGAGGGCAGCGGCCGGTCGATGTACTGCGACTGGCCCCCGTCCCGCCACGGCGGCACGACGCAGTACCGCGCGGCCCGGTTCGCCACCGCGCTGCCGTGGTCGGCGCGGACGACGTGCAGGCACAGGTCGACACCCGCGGACAGGCCGGCGGAGGTGAGCACGTCGCCGTCGTCCACGAACAGCACGTTCTCGTCGAGGTCCACGTCCGGGTACAGGTGCCGGAAGTCGGCGGCGTGGGCCCAGTGCGTGGTGGCGCGCCGCCCGTCGAGCAACCCGGCGGCGCCGAGCACGAACGCGCCGGTGCAGATCGACATGATCCGCGCCCCGGACGGGATGCGGGCGAGCGCGTCCGCGAGCTTCGGCTCCAGCGTCCCGTGCCTGCGCGGGCCCTCGATGCGGGTGCCGGGCACGATGACGGTGTCGGCCTCGGCGAGCGCCTCCGGCCCGTGGTCGAGCAGGGCGGAGTAGCCGTAGCCGACCCGTACCGGCTCGTCGTCGATGCCGCAGATCCGCACGTCGTAGAGGTCGCAGCCGTCCTTCTTCGCGGCGCCGAAAACCTGCGGCGGGATGTTGAGGTCGTAACCGACGACCTCCGACAGTGCGAGCACGACGACACGGTGCATGGCCGAATTTTTGCACATATTGGCGCTTCGGCCACTCGTCGGGTCGTCCAAGATCCCGGAAGCTGATCGGCGTGACAATCGACGTGCAGTCCCGCCCCCGGCTCCACCGCGCGTGGCTGGTCGCGTTCGCGGCCTTCGTCGCGCTCGTCGGAGCAGCCGGTTTCCGCGCCACCCCGAGCGTCCTGATCGACCCGTTGCACGCCGAGTTCGGCTGGTCCACGGCCACGATCTCCGCCGCCGTCTCGATCAACCTGCTGCTCTACGGCCTCACCGCGCCGTTCGCGGCCGCGCTGATGGAGCGGCTCGGCATGCGCCGCGTCGTGGTGGGTGCGCTCGTGCTGGTCGCCGCGGGCAGCGGGCTCACGATCTTCATGACGGCGAGCTGGGAGCTGCTGCTGTGCTGGGGCGTGCTGGTCGGCACGGGTACCGGCTCGATGGCGCTGGCCTTCGTCGCGACCGTCACCGCACGGTGGTTCGTCAAGCATCGCGGCCTGGTCAGCGGCATCCTCACCGCGGCGGGGTCCGCAGGCCAGCTGGTGTTCCTGCCGATCCTCGCCACCCTCGCCACGCATCAGGGCTGGCGCACGGCCTCGCTGGTGGTCGCGTTCGCCGCGCTCGCCGTGGTGCCGATCGTGCTGCTGTTCCTGCGCGACCACCCCGGCGACGTCGGCACCACCGCCTACGGTGCCGACGAGCCGCTGCCGAAGGCGGCACCGGCGCAGGGCACGGCGCGGCGTGCGCTGACCGTCCTCGCGGGCAGCGCCCGCACGTCCACGTTCTGGCTGCTCGCCGGCGGTTTCGCGATCTGCGGCGCGTCCACGAACGGCCTGGTCGGCACGCACTTCGTGCCCGCCGCGCACGAGCACGGCATGCCACCGACCACGGCGGCGTCCCTGCTGGCGCTGGTCGGCCTGTTCGACGTCGCGGGCACGATCGCGTCGGGCTGGTTCACCGACCGCATCGACCCGCGTTGGTTGCTGGGCGGTTACTACTTTCTCCGCGGCCTGTCCCTGCTGGCGTTGCCGCACCTGTTCGCGCCGACCACCCAGCCGCCGATGTGGGCTTTCATCATTTTCTACGGCCTTGACTGGGTGGCCACGGTACCGCCGACCGTCGCGCTGTGCCGCGAACGTTTCGGATTGACCGGCCCCATCGTGTTCGGCTGGGTTTTCGCCTCCCACCAGGTAGGCGCGTCGATCGCCGCGGTGGGCGCCGGCCTCATCCACGACGAGATGCACGGTTACGACCTGGCGTGGTACCTCGCGGGCGGGTTGTGCGTGCTGGCTGCCGCGATGTCGGTGGCGATTCGCTCGGAAGGGGCAGTAGTACAACCACGAAACACGGCGTTAACACGGCGCCCGTAGGGTGCGCTCATGGATCGCCAGCAGGAGTTCGTGCTGCGCACGCTGGAAGAACGCGACATTCGATTTGTCCGGTTGTGGTTCACCGACGTGCTCGGTTTCCTCAAGTCGGTGGCCGTGGCGCCCGCCGAGCTCGAAGGAGCCTTCAGCGACGGCATCGGGTTCGACGGATCGGCCATCGAAGGGTTCGCCCGCGTCTACGAGTCGGACATGGTCGCCAAGCCCGACCCGTCGACGTTCCAGGTGCTCCCGTGGGAGACGTCCGAGGGCGGGCACTACTCCGCGCGGATGTTCTGTGACATCGCGATGCCCGACGGGTCGCCGTCGTGGGCCGACCCGCGGCACGTCCTGCGGCGGCAGCTGTCCAAGGCGGGTGAGGCCGGGTTCACCTGCTACGTGCACCCGGAGATCGAGTTCTTCCTGCTGTCCACCCTGCCCGACGACGGCTCGGAGCCGGAGCCTGCCGACAACGGCGGGTACTTCGACCAGACCAGCCACGCCACGGCCACCCACTTCCGCCGCAACGCGATCGAGACGCTCGAGGCGATGGGCATCTCGGTGGAGTTCAGCCACCACGAGGGCGCGCCAGGGCAGCAGGAGATCGACCTGCGCTACGCCGACGCCCTCACGATGGCCGACAACGTGATGACCTTCCGCTACGTCATCAAGGAGGTCGCGCTCACCGCGGGCGTGCGCGCCACCTTCATGCCGAAGCCGTTCACGAACCATCCGGGCTCGGGCATGCACACGCACGTGTCCCTGTTCGAGGGCGATCACAACGCGTTCCACAACCCCGAGGACCCCTTCGAGCTGTCCGACACGGGCAAGGCGTTCGTGGCCGGCCTGCTCTTCCACGCCCGCGAGATCTCCGCGGTGACCAACCAGTGGGTGAACTCCTACAAGCGGCTGATCAAGGGTGGTGAGGCGCCGACCACGGTGTCGTGGGGGCGGGCGAACCGGTCCGCTCTGGTCCGGGTGCCGAACTACTCACCGGGCAAGGCGTCGTCGCGGCGGGTCGAAATCCGCACGCTCGACTCGGCGTGCAACCCGTATCTCGCCTATTCGGTCGTCCTGGCCGCGGGCCTCAAGGGCATCGAGAAGGGATACGAGCTGCCGCCGGCGGCCGAGGACAACATCTGGTCCATGAGCGACGACGAGCGCAGGGCGGCCGGGTACGACCAGCTGCCGCAGAACCTGGGCGAGGCGTTGACGGAGATGGAACGGTCCGAGCTGCTCCCGGAAGCCCTGGGCGAGCACGTCTACGACTTCTTCCTGCGGAACAAGCGGGCCGAGTGGGACAACTACCGCAGCGCGGTCACGCCCTACGAGCTCCGAACCCTTCTCCCGGTGCTCTGATCAGCGGTTTTACCTCTAAGGGACCCCCCTGTTACGGGCGGGTTCCGGAGCGTGTAATCTACTCTTCGTCGCCAGGGAGACCGGGCCGACGGGGTGCGAATCCCGGCGGACGGCGCCCGGGTCGGGCGGGTTGACACCGCGAACCGAACCGGGTAATGTACTTGGTCGGTCCTGAGGTCGGGTCGCCAACCACCACTACGATTTTGGTAGCGGTAGAGGCATCCCTTCTCAGGGACAAAAGCCTAGACAGCAGCTTTGGTTGCGTGTTGTTTGAGAACTCAACAGTGTGCTAGTGAACTAAGCCAGTAGAGTTTTTTATGTGAACCCGTTTGGGTTTCTTTGAGATCGAGTCGTTCGATCAGATTTTCTGACATTGT
>DASZUO010000055.1:0-16200 GCA_035547575.1 Amycolatopsis sp.
AACCCCCGGCACGCCGCAGCCATATCTGGAACTGGGCCTAGCGGAGGACGAGTACGCCCGCATCCGGGAGATCCTCGGGCGGCGTCCCACCGACGCCGAACTGGCCATGTACTCGGTGATGTGGAGCGAGCACTGCTCGTACAAGTCATCGAAGAAACACCTGAGGTACTTCGGCGAGACCACTACGCCGGAGATGCGAGCGAAGATGCTCGCCGGGATCGGCGAGAACGCCGGTGTCGTCGACATCGGCGACGGCTGGGCCGTCACGTTCAAGATCGAGAGCCACAACCATCCGTCCTATGTGGAGCCTTATCAGGGCGCCGCGACGGGTGTCGGCGGGATCGTGCGCGACATTCTCGCGATGGGCGCGCGGCCGCTCGCGGTCGCCGACGCGCTGCGCTTCGGCCCGGCTGACGCGCCGGACACGCGCCGCGTGCTGCCCGGCGTGGTCGCGGGCGTGGCCGGTTACGGCAACTGCCTCGGCCTGCCCAACATCGGCGGCGAGGTCGTCTTCGACGAAAGCTACGCGGGCAACCCGCTGGTGAACGCGCTGTGCGTGGGCGCGATGCGCACCGAGGATCTGCACCTCGCGTTCGCGTCCGGCACCGGGAACAAGATCATCCTGTTCGGCGCGCGCACGGGTCTCGACGGCATCGGCGGCGTCTCCGTCCTCGCCAGCGACACGTTCGCCGGCGACGAGTCGGCCGGCGGCCGCAAGAAGCTGCCGAGCGTCCAGGTCGGCGACCCGTTCACGGAGAAGGTGCTCATCGAGTGCTGTCTCGAACTGTTCGCGAAGAAGCTCGTCGTCGGGATCCAGGACCTCGGCGGTGCCGGGCTGTCCTGCGCCACGTCGGAGCTGGCGGCTGCCGGTGACGGCGGCATGCGCATCGAGCTCGACCGGGTTCCGTTGCGCGCCAAGGGAATGACGCCCGCCGAGATCCTGTCCAGCGAGTCGCAGGAACGCATGTGCGCGGTCGTCGAGCCGGCCAAGGTCGACGAGTTCATGGCGATCTGCCGCAAGTGGGACGTGATCGCCACGGAGATCGGCGAGGTCACCGACGGCGACCACCTGGTCATCACCTGGCACGGCGAGACCGTGGTCGACGTGCCGCCGCGCACCGTCGCGCACCAGGGCCCGGTGTACGACCGGCCGGTCGCCCGTCCGTCCACTCAGGACACTCTGCGCGACGACAGCCCCGCCACGCTGCCACGACCGTCCACTTCGGAGGAACTGCGCGAGACGTTGCTGCGCGTGGTCTCCTCGCCGAACCAAGCGTCGAAGGAATGGGTCACCGAGCAGTACGACCGCTATGTGCGCGGCAACACCGTGCTGGCCCAGCCAGCGAACTCCGGCTTGATCCGGATCGACGAGGAGACGGGCCGCGGTGTCGCGGTGTCGACCGACTGCAACAGCCGGTTCGTCTACCTCGACCCGTACCTGGGCACGCAACTCGCGCTGGCCGAGTCATACCGCAACGTCGCCACGAGCGGGGCGACGCCGCTCGCGGTCACCAACTGCCTCAACTTCGGCGCCCCGACCGATCCCGGCGTGATGTGGCAGTTCGAGCAGGCGGTGCACGGTCTGGCCGACGGGTGCGCGCAGCTGGGCATCCCGGTGACGGGCGGAAACGTCAGCTTCTTCAACCAGACCGGGAGCACCGCGATCCTGCCGACGCCGGTCATCGGCGTACTGGGCGTGATCGACGACGTGCGGCGCCGCATCCCCACCGGCATCGGCGCCGAAGCCGGCGAAACCCTGCTGCTGCTCGGCGAGACCCATGACGAGTTCGGCGGCTCCGCGTGGGCGCACGTGATGCACGGACACCTCGGCGGCCTGCCCCCGCGCGTCGACCTCGAGCGGGAGCGGTTGCTGGCGGAGATTCTGGTCGCGGGCTCGCGGGACGGGATGATCTCGGCCGCACACGACCTGTCCGACGGCGGTCTCGCACAGACCCTGGTGGAGACGATGCTGGTCGGCCAGTGCGGCGCCCGCGTGGTGCTGGACGAGGACGTCGACCCGTTCGTGCAGCTGTTTTCCGAGTCGGCCGGCCGTGTGCTGGTCGCCGTGCCGCGCACGGAGGAACTGCGGTTCACCGAGATGTGCTCGGCCCGCGGCCTGCCCTGGCGCAAGACCGGCGTGGTCGACCCGGAGTCGGCGGCACTCGAGATCCAGGGCGTGACGAGCTTCCCGCTGGACGAGCTGCGTCAGGCCTGGGAGGGCACGCTGCCCGCGCTGTTCGGGTGAGCGGAAGACGTCGGCACGAGGCTGCGCTGCATCAGCAGCGTGTCGAGCCAGCGGCCGTGCTTGAAGCCGACGTTGCGCAGGCACCCGGCTTCGACGAAACCGCGCCGGTGGTGCAGCGCGGGGGACGCGCCCTGTGTGTCGGCGATGACCGCGATGACCTCGCGGATCTCCAGCGCGCGGCAGCGGTCCAGCAGCCCGTCGAGTAGCAGCCCGCCCAGTCCGTAGCCGATCGCACGGGGAGCGACGTAGATCGAGTCCTCGACCGTCTGCCGGTAGGCGGGCCGCGTCTTCCACGGCGAGCAGTAGGCGTATCCGGCGACCTTGCCGTCGAGTTCAGCCACGAGGAACGGCAGGCCGGCACCGGCGATCGCGGCGAACCGGCGGGACCACTCCGCCTCGTCCGGCACCTCCAGTTCGAACGTGGCGATGCTCGTCTCCACATAGTGCGCGTAGATCTCGGCGATGTCCGCGAGGTGCTCGCGACCAGCGTCTTTCACTATAGAGGAATTGTCCACTACTATAGGATACATGGACCTCGGCGCGCTGGGCGAGCGAATTCAGGCTGCCCGTACCGAACGCGGCATGACACTGCAGGCGCTCGCGGATCGCTCGTCGGTCAGCGTCAGCATGCTGTCGTCGGTGGAACGCGGCGCGAAGGCACCCACGATCGTGGTGCTCGACCGGATCGCCGCGGGCCTCGGCGTCCCGCTCGCCCGGCTGGTCGCGCAGCCGGAGCGGATCATCGTGCGACGCGCGGCGGAACAGGACACGGTGCAGGAGCCGGGCGGCTGGCAGCGCACGATCCTGACGCCCGTCGTGCCCGGGGTGAACTTCGAATGGATCCGCTCGACGCTGCCACCCAGGTGCGAGGCCGGCACCTACCCGCCCTATGCGGCCGGCTCGCACGAGTTCATCGTCGTGCAGTCCGGCACGCTGACGCTGACGGTCGACGGCGAGGTCGTCATCCTCGGTGAAGGGGATTCGCTGTACCTCGCCGCCGACGTCACACTGTCCTACGCCAACCACTCCGACGCGCGCTGCACGTACTACGTGGCGGCGATGATCATGCGGCCGAGGCTGCCCGGCATCGGCCGCATGCGGGTTGATCAGTAGAAGTCGAAGTTGTCGATGCAGGCGTGGTCGCCGTCCCGGTCGGTGCTGATGAACCCGCCGGTGATCGACTCGCCGGCGACCGTGCCGTTGACATCGCCGAAGCCGACCGCGCCGTAGCCGCTCACGTCCACCGTGATGCTGGAGCTACCGGACGTCGCCTTGCTGACGTTCGGCTCGATCTCCGACACGTTGGCCGAGCACACCAGCGCCATCGCGCCCGCACTGTCGCCCCCGTTGACCATGCTGACGAAGCTGTCGATCGTGCCCTTGTACAGGTCACTGGAGCCGGAGCTGGAACTCGACGTCGAGGTCGAGGTGCTGGTGCGGGTGCTGGTCCGCGTCGAGCGGGACGTGCTGGTGCTGTCGTCGTCCTCCTTGAGGTCGACCTTCTGCCAGCACCACTTGCCGTTCTGCAGCGCCAGCGTCGCGACCGCGGTGCCGTGGCCGTCGTCGGTGGAGACCGCCACGTTCGCCGTGGCCGTGTTGCCGTTGCGCACGACGTTGTTCAGCTTCGCGCTGTTCACGTCGTCGACCGCGTCGATCTTCTCGTTGACATCCTTGTCGGCGTTGCCGCACACGAAGCTGCGCAGCGTGGCCTTGTCGTGCTTGCCGAGCGCGCTGACGAGCGAGGCCGCTGTGGCGTCGGGGCTGTCGGACTTGCTGTCGCCGAGGAAGAAGCCCGGCGCGACGAACCCGGTGATGCCAACGGCGGCCAGGATGACCACGACCGCGACCGTGATCCCGATCCACAGGCCCTTCTTGCCGCCACCGCCGGGCGGCGGGGCGCCGTAGCCGGGGAACTGGCCGGTCGGCGGGTAGCCGCCACCGCCGCCGCCCTGGTCGTAGCCCGGGTAGGGCTGGCCGTAACCGGGTTGCTGGCCGTAGCCGGGCTGCTGCCCGTACTGCGGGAAGCCACCGGATTGCGGATATCCTCCCGGCTGCTGGCCATACCCGCCTGGCTGCTGACCGTATGGATCGGGCTGCTGGCCGTAATCCGGCTGGCCCCCCTGCGGTGGATAGGTCATCGCGTCGCCCTTTCGCATCAATACGCCCGCTGGGACGTTACTGCGACGAGTCTGGTTCCCACCGCCGAGGAAGGGAGAGGTACCCGTGATCTTCGGCTAACGCCGACCACGGGAATCACCTAATCGTGGCTACTCGCGAGGACGACCAGCCGGTCGTAGGCGCCGTTGAACGTGTCCTGGTCGATCGGGCTGGAGCTGTACTGCCAGAACGTGTAGACACCCCAGTTGTACGGCAGCGCGCCGACGCTCGAGGAGTAGCGCGCGACCCACAACGGGTTGGTGCCGCTGAAGTCCCCGTCCACGCACTGGCTCCACCAGCTCGTCGACGAGTAGATCGTCGGGTACTTGTCCGTCCGCGCGTGGTAGGTGTCGCTGAAGTCGCGGATCCACGCGGTCATCGCGCTCTTGGACAGGCCGTAGCAGGTCGCGCCGTACGGGTTGTACTCCATGTCGAGCGCGCCGGGCAGCGTCCGGCCGTCGGCGGACCAGCCGCCGCCGTGGTCGACGAAGTAGTTCGCCTGCGCCGCGCCTGTGGCCGTATCGGGGGTGGCGAAGTGGTAGGCGCCGCGGATCATGCCGACGCCGTAGGAGCCGTTGTACTGCTGCCCGAAGTACGGGTTGGTGTAGGTGGTGCTCTCGGTCGCCTTGACGTAGGCGAACCGGATGCCCTGGTTCCAGTAGCTCGTCCAGTCGACGTTGGCCTGGTGGCCGCTGACGTCGATGCCCGCGACGGTGGCGGTGGCCGTCATGCCGTCGGCGTCGAGACTCTGCGGCCGCATCGCCGCGGACCTGGTCGCCGGCGTGGAGTGGTCACCTTCGACACGCCGGATCTGCGAGCCCATCTCGTGGTCGTGCGCGGCCACGTACTCGTCGACGGAGCTGGGCACCGCGTCCGCCGGGGTCAGCGTGCTGACGAACAGCACACCGGCCGCGACCGCGCCGGGGATGACGTGCCGCCAGGTTCTTCGGGGGGTGGACATGTGCGTGCGTCCTTCCAGTTTGCCTAAGTCCGTCAGCGGTCCGTCGCGAAGGTCCGCACCTGGTCGAGCGAACCGTTGAACCGGTTCTGATCGCCGGGGAGATCTCCGGTGTCGGCGTACTGCCAGATCGTCTGGTAGGTCCAGCCGGCGGGCAGTGCGCCGAGCGTGGTGTTGTACCGCGCCACCCACAGCGGGTTGTTGGCACCGAAGCCGGCGTTGCTGCCGGTGCAGCGATTCCACCAGCTCGTGGAGGTGTAGATCGCGGGGAACCGGCCGGTCCGGGCGCGGTAGGTGTCGGAGAAGTCGCGCAGCCAGTCGCTCAGCGCGGCCGGGTTCAGGCCGTAACAGGCGTCGCCGTAGGGGTTGTACTCGGCATCGAGCGCGCCCGGCAGGGTGCGCCCGTCGGCCGTCCAGCCGCCACCGTGGTCGACGAAGTAGTTCGCCTGCGCGGCGCCGGTGGACACGTCGGGCCGCGCGAAGTGGTAGGCGCCGCGGATCATGCCGACCTCGTGGGAACCGTTGTACTGCTGGGGGAAGTTCGGGTTGACGTACCCGGTGCCCTCGGTGGCCTTGACGTAGACGAAGCGGCCGCCCCCGTTCCACGCGGCAGCCCAGTCGACGTCACCCTGGTGGCCGCTGACGTCGTGACCGAGCGCGGCCGACTCCGCGTTGAACCGGGGCACCCCCGCCACGCCCTCGATCCTGGCGATCTGCGACCCGGCGTAGGTCGTGTCCGCCTGCCCGTAGTCAGCGGGTTCGGCCGCCGTGGCCGGCATGATCGTCGCCGCGGTCAGCGCACCCGACACACAAAGGGCTGCGCTGCCCCAGCGCAGCCTTGTTCTCCACAAACGCACGGCGACTCCCATCCTCCGAGGTGAGTCACGATGCCTCTATAGAGCGCATTTTGCGAATTGGTTGTCACTCTACGGAGTGATCTTCGCAGGTGCGGCGTGAGCAGGATTACCGGCGACGCTCGTTCGCGAGCGCGTGCGCCAGATGCTCGGCGGGCACCACGGCGGTGACCACGTCATGCGGATTGATGGCCACCGGGTGACCGGCGAGCAACGGGACCATGTCGCGACCGAGAACGGCGCGGGCGTGCGGCCACTCGGCCGGCACCAGCGACTTCGACGTGTACGCGGGCACCATGACGCGGCCGTCGGTGTTGTGGAAGCCGATCACGGTGCGCTGCAACGGCGCCATCGCGTACACGAACAGGGTCGCGTCGAGGATCACCGGCGGCAGGTCCTCGGCCGGCCGATGGTTGGTGCGGACCAGTTGCAGCAGCCGTTCGAGTTCGTTGCCCGGCTCGGGAAAGCCGAGCGCCTTGGGCGACGGGCGGTACCTGTCGTTGGCGTGGAAGTCCTCGACGATGGCGCCCGACGCGTTCACCGGGTAGGCGCCCACGACCGCCCACGAGGGCACCGGGCCGTTGGGGTCGAAGGCCTCGTCGATGACGTACAGCCAGCTGTTCGGATTGGCCCTGGCGTTGGCGCGCATCTCCTCGGTGATCTTCGGCTTGGAGAGCCTGCTGCCGGCTTGGGGATTCGGTACGAGCTTGTCCGCGTCGTCCCGCTGCGCCATGTTCAACCCCACGTCTCGCGTGCCGTCCTACGGATGGTCACTCTACTGTTGCCCCATGTCAGCTTCGCGTTCGGTCGACCCCGTGGAGTTGCGCGCCGCGGTGGCAGCGATCTCGGCTTGGTTGAGCGGAGAAGCAGAGAAACCCGCGCGTCCGGCGTTGGCCGCGGCGGTGCGGCTCAGCCTACGCGCCCTGGCCGCCGACGCGCCGGGACGAAGCGTGGAGGTCCGCGTGCCGCCGTTCGCCGCCGTCCAGTGTGTGGAGGGTCCACGGCACACCCGCGGCACTCCGCCGAACGTTGTCGAGACGGACCCGCGCACGTGGCTCGAGCTAGCCACCGGCCGTCTACAGTGGACAGAAGCGATGGAGGCCGGCCGGGTCACCGCTTCCGGCACCCGCGCCGACCTGTCGCACTGGCTTCCGGTGGTCCGACTCTAGGGCTTCCTGCCGACGCCGCCGACGATGCATTCCTCGACGAGGTTGAGCGGCTTGATGCGGGGGCCGTCCGGCCACCAGTCGTCGCACAGCACCAGGCCCGGCTCGACCATCTCCAGGCCAGGGAACATGGCCTGGATCTCCGCACGGGTGCGGAACCGGCCGCTGCCCATCGGGCTGTGCACGAACTTGTCCTCCATCTTGCGCGCCAGCTCACTGTGCGCCTCGTCCTCGGGATCGAAGAAGTGCGCGATCCCGACATACGAGCCCGGCGCCAGCGCGTCGATGTAGGCCTGCATCAGCTCGGGGGCATCGTCCCCGAGGTAGTGGTGCAGCGTGCCGTTCTGGAACAGGCCGATGGGGCGCGAGAAGTCCAGCTCGGCGCGCACGACCTCGTTGTCCAGCACCTCGGTGGGCTTGAAGATGTCGGCGGCGATGAAGTGCGTGAACTCGTTCTCCTCGAGCAGCGCGCGCCCGTGCGCGAGCACCACCGGGTCGTTGTCCACATAGACCACGCGCGCCTCGGGGTTGACCCGCTGCACGATCTGGTGCGTGTTCTCCGCGGTCGGCAGCCCCGAGCCGAGGTCGAGGAACTGGTCGATGCCGGCCTGCGTGGCGAGGAACCGGCACGCCCTGGTCAGGAAGTTGCGGTTCGACCATGCCAGGTCGTTCACCTGGGGCGCCACCGTCCTGACCTGCGCGAGCACCTCCCGGTCGATCTCGTAGTTGTCCTTGCCGTTCAGCGCCGCGTCATAGACCCGGGCGATGCTCGCCCTGCTCGGGTCCACCCCGACGGGGACAGCGTTGGGATACGGGGCCGTGGCACCGGTCATCGAAGTTCTCCCGGGCAGTGCGGAATGGAACACAACACACGTAGCGTAGGCGTGTGAGCCGTTTTGGTAAATGCAACATGCAGCCTTGACCGCGTCGCGCCGCGGTGTACCTTCATATGCTGGGCATCAGTCGAGTTCAGGAAGGTCTGCCATGGCTTCGGTCGACTCGTCCGATTTCGAGGGCACCGGGCCCACGGCACGACGGATGATTCTCGGCACCCAGCTGCGCAGGTTGCGCGAGGCCGCGAACATCTCACGGGCACAGGCCGCGTGGGAGATCCGGGCGTCGGAGTCCAAGATCAGCCGGATGGAACTCGGCCGCGTCGGCTGCAAGGAACGCGACGTCGTCGACCTGCTGACCATGTACGGCGTACACGACCGCACCGAACGCGACTGGGCCGTGGAGATGGTCAAGCAGGCCAACCAGCCCGGCTGGTGGCATCGCTTCAGCGACACGCTGCCCAACTGGTTCGACAACTACATCGGCCTCGAAGAGGCGGCCACCCGGATCCGCACCTACGAGCTGATGTTCGTCCCTGGCCTGCTGCAGACCGAGGACTACGCGCGGGCAGTCACCAGTCGCGGCAATCCGGACACCG
Organism: Amycolatopsis sp.; assembly: GCA_035547575.1. Classification (GTDB taxonomy): domain Bacteria; phylum Actinomycetota; class Actinomycetes; order Mycobacteriales; family Pseudonocardiaceae; genus Amycolatopsis_E. The sequence goes on from DASZUO010000055.1 coordinate 8,813, forward strand.
AGGACCCGGCGGTCGAGCGCCGCGTCGCGATCCGGATGCGCAGGCAGAAGCTGCTGACGGGCGCGAAGCCGCCACGGCTGTGGGCCGTGCTCGACGAGGCCGTGCTGCACCGCCCGGTGGGCCGTGCCTCGATCCTCAAGGAGCAGCTCGAGCACCTGCTGGAGCTGATCAAGCTGCCGAACATCTCGCTGCAGATCGTGCCGTTCGACATGAGCGGGTACGCCGCGGAGAGCGCGTTCTCGCTGCTGCAGTTCGCCGAGCCGGAGCTGCCGAACATCGCCTACATCGAACGGCTCGACGGCGCGCTCTACCTGGAGAAGGCGGACGAACTCGAGCTCTACGGCCGTACCTTCGACCGGCTCACCGTCGATGCGGAAACACCCGATCGAAGCAGGCAGATGCTGATCAAGCGCATCGCGGAGATCTAGCAACACCCTCCGTGACGATCCCGGGCGCCCTTCGCGGCGTTCACCCGGCCGGTTTCACCCGATCGATTTCGTCGACCGACCAGCGCTCTGGTTGGCGGTAGTCCCCGCTACTCGTGCAGCTGCACGTGCATCTAACCGTGCATTTACGCGTGCATTCACGGGTGGTAGCGTTCCGAGTACGAGCAAATGCACGTGCATCTGCACTGCCGCTAACTGATGCGGAAGGTGGCGACGATGGAGCGAATCGCGAACGGAATGCCGGCGGACCTGCTGACCGGCGTGACCTGGCGCAAGAGCAAGCGCAGCGGCGCACTCGGCAACTGCGTGGAAGTGGCCACGCTGCACACGGGCGACATCGCCGTGCGCAACTCGCGCTTCCCGGACGGCCCGGCGCTGGTCTACACGCGCGCCGAGATCGCCGCATTCGTGGCCGGCGCCAAGGACGGCGAGTTCGACGATGTCCTCTGACCCGGACGTCTCGGTCGACTCCCGCTTGCGGGACCTGATCGGCCGGGGCTATCGATTCATCCACCCGCGCGACGACCGCGGCCGGGTGGTGGCCGTCGTCGGCATCCGCGCGCACGACACCGTGGTGGACGTGCTGCGGATCGACGGCGAGGACGACGTCACGGCGTTCCGGGTCCCCGGTGACGAGCCGGACATCCTCAGCCCGCGCACCACGTTGTGGCGCTGCCGGGGTGCGGCGCACGACGTGCTGGACGAGCTGCTCGCGCTGGCCGACGACCACGCCGCCACGGGGCGGCAGGTCCGGGGCTGCTGGGTGCCCGGCGCCACCGGCCGCGCGAAGTGGCTCGCGGCCGCGAGCTGACCCGCGAGCGCAACGTCACGTCGAGGCAACCTGATCCCGACGGCCGGGCGACCTACACTCGAGGCAGGCCCGCAGCCACCTGCGGGACACCGCACCCGGTCGGCCTGCGTGATCGGAGCTTCGCCGTTGTCGATCACGCTTGCCTCCAGCGTCTCCAGGGAGCAGTTCCGTGGTTTCCAGCCACATCGCGCACGACCAGCCGGAATCCGAACCTCGTGAAGAATGCGGTGTCTTCGGTGTCTGGGCACCCGGTGAAGAAGTCTCGAAGATGGCCTACTACGGGCTGTACGCGCTGCAGCACCGCGGCCAGGAAGCCGCGGGCATCGCGGTCTCGGACGGCAAGCAGATCGTGGTGTTCAAGGACCTCGGCCTGGTCAGTCAGGTTTTCGACGAGCAGATCCTGTCCTCGCTGCAGGGGCATGTCGCGGTCGGGCACTGCCGGTACTCCACCACCGGATCGTCCACCTGGGAGAACGCCCAGCCGACGTTCCGCACCACCGCCACCGGCAGCGGGCTCTCGCTCGCGCACAACGGCAACCTGGTCAACACCGCCGAGCTGCGCGACCGCACCCTCGCCGCCGGGCTCAAGCCACACGCCGGGCTGACCGGCTCCTCCAGCGACTCCGACCTGGTGTGCGGGCTGCTCGCCGCCACCGCGGCGGACAAGGGCATCGAGGCCGCCGCACTGGAACTGCTGCCGACGCTGCGCGGCGCGTTCTGTCTCGTCTTCGCCGACGAGTCCACGCTGTACGCGGCGCGGGACCCGCACGGCGTGCACCCGCTGGTGCTCGGCAGGCTCGAACGCGGCTGGGTCATCGCCAGCGAGACGGCGGCGCTGGACATCATCGGCGCGTCGTTCGTGCGCGAGGTCGAACCGGGCGAGCTCATCGCGATCGACGCCGACGGGCTGCGGTCCTCGCGCTTCGCCGCCCCCGAGCCCAAGGGCTGCATCTTCGAGTACGTCTACCTCGCCCGCCCCGACACCACGATCGCCGGCCGCAGCGTGCACGCCACGCGCGTCGACATCGGCAAGCGGCTGGCGCAGGAGAACCCGGTCGAGGCCGACCTGGTCATCCCGGTTCCCGAGTCCGGCACCCCCGCCGCGATCGGGTACGCGCAGGCCTCGGGCATTCCGTACGGGCAGGGCCTGGTCAAGAACGCCTACGTGGGCCGCACGTTCATTCAGCCGTCGCAGACCATCCGGCAACTGGGCATCCGGCTCAAGCTCAACCCGCTGCGCGAGGTGATCCGCGGCAAGCGCCTGGTCGTCGTGGACGACTCGATCGTGCGCGGCAACACCCAGCGCGCGCTGGTCCGGATGCTGCGCGAGGCCGGGGCGCTCGAGGTGCACGTGCGGATCGCGTCCCCGCCGGTGCGCTGGCCGTGCTTCTACGGCATCGACTTCGCCTCGCGTGCGGAACTGGTCGCCAACGGCGCGGACCTGGACGGCATCCGCCGGCTGATCGGCGCGGACTCGCTCGGGTACGTCTCGCTCGATGGCCTGGTCGCGTCGTCGGAACAGCCGAAGACGCGGCTGTGCACGGCCTGCTTCTCGGGCGAGTACCCGATCCCGCTGCCCGACGAGGCGCTCGTGGGCAAACATCTGCTGGAGAGCATGGACGACGCGGCAGGGACGTCATTTACCGTCACCCAGGCCGGGTACGGTGCTGGGGATGCCGTCCGGCGTCCGTGAGCCCATCAGTCTGGAGTCCGCTTGCCGTGAGCGAGTCCACCAACGCCACCTATGCCGCTGCGGGCGTCGACATCGACGCCGGTGAGGAAGCCGTCGACCTGCTGAAACCGCACGCCGAGCGTGCGAGCAGGCCCGAGGTGCTCGGCGGGGTCGGCGGGTTCGCCGGGTTGTTCTCGCTCAAGCTGGACCGCTGGAAGGAGCCGGTGCTCGCGTCCTCCACCGACGGCGTCGGCACCAAGATCGCGGTCGCGCAGGCGTTGGACAAGCACGACACGGTCGGCATCGACCTGGTCGCGATGGTGGTCGACGACCTCGTGGTGACCGGCGCCGAGCCGCTGTTCCTGCAGGACTACATCGCGGTCGGCAAGGTCGTGCCGAAGCGGATCGAAGCGCTGGTCAGCGGCATCGCCGAAGGCTGCGTGCAGTCGGGCTGCGCGCTGCTGGGCGGCGAGACCGCCGAGCACCCGGGCCTGATGGGCGAGCACGACTACGACCTGTCGGCCACCGGCGTCGGCGTCGTGGAGGCGTCCGGCGTGCTCGGCCCGGAGCGGGTGCGCCCCGGCGACGTCGTGATCGCGATGGGCGCCTCGGGCCTGCACTCCAACGGCTACTCGCTGGCCAGGCACGTGCTGCTGGACATCGCGCGGATGCCGCTGGAGGGGCACGTCGAGGAGTTCGGCCGCACCCTCGGCGAGGAGATGCTCGAGCCGACCCGGATCTATGCCAAGGACTGCCTCGCGCTCGCCGCGGAGGCCGAGGTGCGCACATTCGCGCACGTCACCGGCGGTGGCCTCGAGGCGAACCTGGCCCGTGTGATGCCACACGGCCTGCGCGCGCAACTGGAACGCGGCACGTGGACGCCGGCGCCGGTGTTCGCGCTGATCGCGCAACGCGGCAAGGTCGAGCGGGCCGAGATGGAGAAGACGTTCAACATGGGCGTAGGGATGGTTGCCGTGGTCGGCGCCGAGGACGTCGACCGGGCGCTGGCGGTGCTCACCGCGCGGCACGTGCCGGCGTGGACGCTCGGCGAGGTCCGCCCGGCCGAAGACCCGGACGGCCCACGAGCGGTGCTCTCCGGTGACCACCCCCGGTTCTGACCTCGCTGTCACGCCCCGCTTCGTGATCCCGGCCGGTGAGCTGCGTGAGCGGTTCTCCAGGGCGTCCGGGCCTGGCGGGCAGGGTGTGAACACCACCGACTCGCGCGTCGAGCTGTCGTTCGACGTCGCCGGATCACCGTCCATTCCGGACGATCTGCGGCCACGACTGCTGGCCCGGCTCGCGAAGCGGCTCACGGGCGGGGTGCTGACCATCACCGCCAGTGAGAACCGAGCCCAACTCGCGAACCGCGAAGCCGCGCGGGCTCGGCTGGTGGCGTCGCTGCGGGAGGCGGTCGCGCCACCGCCGCCCAAGCGACGGCCCACCAAGCCGAGCAGGGGTGCCAAAGAGCGCCGGCTGGCGGAGAAGAAGCGGCGAGGCGACATCAAGCGGGGCCGCGGCGGCCGCTTCGACTGACCAACAGCACTGCGTTACCAATCCGACCGAAAGCAGGCGGACACGATCCAGCCGATCTGCTCGCAGACATCCGTTTCCGCCGTGACTGCCGTCGGATTCGTAACGGACAGCACCGCGTTACCGACCGGTGCCGACCGGGTGCCGGTAGCCGTTGATCGGTTTCCGGGTCTGCGCCGGGATCGCGAGCGGCGCGGGACGACGGACCCAACCGCAGGTCAACGTCGCCCCTGCCGCGGCGCCGAGCGTGTTGAGCAGCACGTCGTCGGTCGAGGTGACCCGGCCGTTGTGCAGCACGTACTGCAGCAGTTCGATGCCCACGGACACCGCGAACGCGAAGAACGTCATCCGGGAAATCGAACGGAGCGCGGGCACGCGCAGCGGCACGAGCAGGCCGAGCGGCGCCAGCAGGACCAGGTTCCCGGCGATCTGCCACAGGGAACCGTCGTCGGCGAACTCGGTGAGGATGTCCGAGCCCGGCATGAGATGAAGTGAGCTGCCCGAACCGATCGGCATCACGGTCAGCGCGATGATCTCGAGCGCCACCAGCACGATGCCCACGTCGAGCCCCGCCGTCGTGGCCGCCGCCCAGGCGGGTCTGAAGCGACCCCGCCAGTTCGCGAGCAACCGCCATGCGAACAGGGCGAACGGCAAGGCGATAACGGTTATTGGTGCCAGAATCCCGAAACTTGCTGCCAGAACAGCCACGCGTACCCCTTCCCCGACCGCGTCTGAAAATGATCTTTCCAGCGGGTCGGCGAAAAGGCAGTCCCAATCGAGTTCTCTTTGCGGTGAATCTGTCCCGCATCGGCGTGGCTATTGGTGAATCATTTTCAGTCGTGGTACGCGATCCGGCGGACCTCGTCGAGGATCCGCTGCAGGTGCAGCCCACGGCGAACGTCGCAGGGATGCGACGTCGTCCCGGTCGCGATCATCGCCGCGAAATCGTCCAGCAGAGCGGTATAGCACTCCGGCCCGGCGCCGGGTTTGCGGCCGAGCGCGCGGAATCCGTGTTCCCCGTACACCGCGACCTCGACGACGGTGGGCCGCACCGGCAGCCGCAGCGACAGGGTCACGGTGCTCGTCGCCCCGCTCTCGTGTGCGAACATCACCTGCCAGAGGTCCTCGGCCGTACGGTGTGCGGCGAGCACCCGCTCGATCGGACCGAGCGCCGCGTCCAGCAGATCGAACGCATGTGGCCCGACGTCGGCCAGCGCCCCGCTTTCGTGCCGCCACGCCGAACCGGCGTAGTCGCCGGCGAGCAGGGCGCCGGACAGCCAGCGCGCACTGCCGCCGGTCCAGCCGCCCGCGTCCGCCAGCGCACTCAGCCAGTCCCTGGTCTCGATGGCGAAGCGCAGGGTCAGCACGACCAGGCTCGCGACCCCCGCGTCCGCGACGGCGACGGCGAGCCGTTGCGCGTGGTCGGCGTCCGGCGCGATCGGCTTCTCGAGGATCACGTGCTTGCCCGCCCGCGCGGCGCGCGCCGCCAGATCGGCCTGGATCACCGGCGGCACGGCGAACGACACCGCATCCACCTGCGCGAGCAGATCGTCGAAGGTCGTGGACACCGCGGCGCCGTGCGCGTCGGCGATCTGCCGCGCGGCCTCCTGGCGCCGCGCCCACACCGCGCTCAGCTCGGTGCCGGGATGCCCGGCAAGTCCCGGCGCGTGGACGGTGCGCGCCCATGGGCCCGCACCGACGAGCCCGACCCGCAACTGCTGACTCACGACCTATTCGTACGAGTAGAAGCCCCGGCCGGCCTTCTTGCCGAGCAAGCCGGCATCGACCATGCGCAGCAGGAGCGGCGGCGGTGAGTAGAGCGGCTCCTTGAACTCCTCGTACATCGAGTCGGCGATCGCCTTGATCGTGTCCAGGCCGATCAGATCGGACAGGCGCAGCGGACCCATCGGGTGCGCCGTGCCCAGCTCCATGCCGCGGTCGATGTCCTCGGCGGTGGCGAAGCCCGACTCGACCATCCGGATGGCGGCGAGGAGGTAGGGCACCAGCAGCGAGTTCACGACGAAGCCCGCCCGGTCCTGCGACCGGATCACTGTCTTGCCGAGCATCGTGGTGGCGTGCCCGTCGGCACGGGCGACCGTTTCCTCGCTGGTCAGCAGTGACGGGACGAGTTCCACGAGCGGCAGCACCGGCACCGGGTTGAAGAAGTGGATACCGATCACCTGCTTCGGCCGGCTGGTCGCCACGCCGAGCTTCATGATCGGGATCGAGGAGGTGTTGGACGCGAAGATCGCGTCGTCGCGCTGGACGATCTTGTCGAGGCTGCGGAACACCTCGACCTTCGCCTGCTCCTGCTCGATGATCGCTTCGATGACGAGGTCACGATCGGCGAAGGAATCCAGGTCCGAGGTGAACGTCAGCCGGTTCAGCGCCGCCGCAGCGTCTTCCTCGCTGAGCTTGCCGCTGCGCACCCCGCGCTGCACCGACTTCTCGATCCGGGCCTTGCCCGCGTCCAGCGCCGGCCTGCTGACCTCGGTGACGATCACGTCGGCACCCGCGCGCGCGTGTACCTCGGCGATGCCCGAGCCCATCAGCCCGGCGCCGACCACGCCCACGCGTTGAATGTCCGCCATCGCACACTCCTTCTGGAGAATCCCGCGCACAACGAGCAGCGAGGGCGGGTCCGGAAGCTCACCGGAGCCCACCCTCGCATTTCGTCAGTCGTCAACGACGGTAGTCGTCGTCGTACTCGTCCGCGTACGGGTCCTCGTACTTGTCGTCCTCATCGTGGGAGTTCTGAGCGGATTTACCTGACAGCTCGCGCTGCAAAGCGTCGAAGTCAGTGTCGTGAGTGCTGTATTTGAGCTCTCGCGCCACCTTCGTCTGCTTGGCCTTGGCCCGGCCGCGCCCCATGGCTCGACCCCCTCGCACAGGGACGGGGCGGCCGGGGGAAACGGCGGCCCCGCATGTC
>DASZUO010000056.1:0-18918 GCA_035547575.1 Amycolatopsis sp.
AGACCCCTGCCTGCGGAGAGCGCAGGCAGGGGTCTTTCTTCCGGTGTCTTCTGGGGGTCGAACCCCCAGACCCCCGCCAGGCGGGGCTTCGCCCCCCTGGACCCCCCTGCGCCTTGGCGCTGGCGCGCCTTGCGCATCCGCCCTGGCTTGCGGCTTTGCGGCTTTGCGGCTTGGCGGCGTGGCGGCTTGGCGGCTTGGCGGCTTGGCGGCTTGCGGATTGTGGGGGTGCCGGGGCTCGACGGGGGCGGAAGCCGAGTGGGGCTTCCACACCGCCTCCTTTCCCCTTCTCCTTGCCTTCATTTGCGCCGAGTTGGGTTCGTCAAGGGTGGCGAAGCCATCGCGCAGCAATGCCGCAGGCGCCCTTGACGGGCCCGGCTCGGTGTAAAACGATCGGGCAAGAAGGGGAGCCTGCCGCTACTTTCGGGCTGCTAGTTCTACCCAGCATTGGGTGAAATCGCCGTCGCCGCCGTGGGACCAGGCCCAGGCCGAGCGGGCGGCGGAGGCCAGCTGGACATCCGGGGACGCCCGCAGGGCCGCATCCAAGCGGGACTCCACATAGCGGGCCAGGTCGCGGTAGCTCATGTCCGGGCGGAAGCGCGGGTGGGTGGTGACCTCGCGGAACCCGGCTGCGGCGACCAGATCGGCGATGTGCTTTCCAGCGAAAGGATCCCCGCCGGCCCGTCGGCGCAGCAGGTAATGGCCGCGCAACGCGGCAGTCACGTTGGCCGTCCTCGGGCGGATTCCGGCGCGGCTCCAGTCCGAAGTAGACAGAGCGAGCGCGGCACCGGGTCGCAGTACCCGCCGCAGTTCCCGCAACGCGTCCGCCGGGCGCGCGAGGTGCTCGAACAGGCCGTGCGCGAAGACCAGGTCCACGCTTTCCGTCGCGACCGGCAGGTCGTACACCGACCCCGCGACGAAGTCCACAGTGGACGCCGGAGGGAACTGCCCGTGAACCACGTCCACCCCCACCACCCGGCCGTCACCGACGTAGGGGACGAACCCGCGGGTGATACTCCCCGGCCCGCATCCGACGTCGAGCACGCGATGCCCCGGACGGAGCAACCGCACGGCGAACTGCCCCCGCTCGCTCGCCGTGCGCGCAGACATCATCGACAGCGCGTCATCGGAGAACCCGGGCGCGTATCCCTCCACCACCCACACACCGTACGGGCCTGGCAGTATCGCAAGCGTGACTACCCAGCATCCGCCCGCAGTGATTCCTGACCGCCTCTTCGACGACGCCGAGGCCGAGGCCCGCTGGCGCGCCCGCTTCCGCGCGCCGCGCATGTCCACGCCGGGCTGGGCGATCGACGCGCCGGACGCCAACATCTACGTGTCCAACGCGAGCGGCGTGTGGGAGGTCTACGCGTGGGACCGGTCGACCGGCGAGCACCGTCGCGTCACCGATCGGCCCAACGGCACGTTGCACGCCACCACCTCGCCGGACGGCGCCTGGATCTGGTGGTTCAACGACACCGACGGGGACGAGTTCGGCTCGTGGACCCGCGAGCCCTTCGCCGGTGGCGCGGCGGAGCCCGCGATCCCGGCGGTGCACGACGGCTACCCCGCCGGGCTGGAGATCGGGCACCGGATCGTCGCGGTCGGCGTGTCGACCGACGAGGGCAGCGAACTGTTCGCCCACACGAACGGGCAGACCAGCAGGTTCTACGCCAGCAAGGACGACGCGAGCGTCGCCTCGCTGTCCCGGGACGAGCGCCTGGTCGCCATCTCGCACTCCGAGCACGGCGACTCGCGCCATCCCGCCGTGCGAGTACTGGCCACCGGCGACTTCTCGACCGTGGCCGACAAATGGGACGGCGAGGGCAAGGGACTCACGCCGCTCGAGTTCTCCCCCATCGCCGGGGACTCGCGGCTGCTCATGCTGCACGAGCGCCGTGGTCGCGAGGAGCTGATGATCTGGGACGTCGAGGCCGGCACCGAGACCGAGCTCGACCTCGACCTGCCGGGGGAGGTCGTCGCCGACTGGTACCCGAAGGCGGACGCACTGCTGGTCATCCACTTCCACGAGGGCCGCAACTCACTGCACCGCTACGATCTCGCGACCGGCGATCTGTCCTCTTTGGACACCCCCAGGGGCCGGATCGCCGGCGCGGCGGTGCGCCCGGACGGCACCGTCGAGTACTCGTGGTCCAGCGCCGCGGAGCCCGCCGTGATCCGCTCCCGCGGCACGGACGGCGCCGACAACGTGCTGCTCAGCCCACCCGGCGAGCCGTCGCCGCGCTCCCAGCCCGTGGTCGACGCGCTCGTGGAGGGCCAGGGCGGGCGGGTGCACGCGCTGGTCGCGCGGCCCGCGAACGCGCCCGAAGGCCCGGTGCCGACGGTGTTCACCCTGCACGGCGGGCCCCACTCCGCGGACGAGGACCGGTTCTCCGCCTACCGCGCGGTGTGGCTCGACGCGGGGTTCGCCGTGGTCGAGGTCAACTACCGTGGCTCGACGGGCTACGGCTCGGCGTGGCGGGACGCGATCGAGGGGCGTCCCGGCCTGACCGAACTCGAGGACGTCGCCGCGGTGCACGACTGGGCTGTCCAGAGTGGACTGGCCGACCCGGCCAAATGTGTGGTGTCCGGCGCTTCCTGGGGTGGGTACCTGACGCTGCTCGCGATCGGCACGCAACCGGACCGCTGGGCGGCGGGCGTGTCGAGCGTGCCGGTCGCCGACTACGTCGCCGCGTACGAGGACGAGATGGAGCAGTTGCGCGCGTTCGACCGGGCGCTCTTCGGCGGGTCGCCGGAGAGCGTGCCCGCCGTGTACCGCGAGTGCTCGCCGATCACCTACGTCGAGGCCGTGAAGGCGCCGGTGCTGGTGCTGGCCGGGGACAACGACCCGCGCTGCCCGATCCGGCAGATCGAGAACTACCTCGACCGGCTGGCGGCGCGCGACGTGCCGTACGAGTTCTACCGCTACGACGCGGGCCACGGCTCGCTCGTGATCGCCGAGACGATCAGGCAGACGGCGGCTGAGGTGTTCTTCGCACTGCGGGCCCTCGGCCTGCGGAAATGAGCTTCGAGGACGAGATCGCCGACCGGCTGGCCGCGTTGCCCGCCGTGCGGGCGGTCACGCTCGGCGGGTCCCGCGCGCAGGGCACGCACCGGCCGGACAGCGACTGGGACTTCGCGATCTACTACCGGGGCCCCTTCGACCCCGACGACCTGCGCGCCCTGGGGTGGGAAGGCGAGATCTCGGAGATCGGCGGCTGGGGCGGTGGCGTGTTCAACGGCGGTGCCTGGCTGACCGTCGAGGGCAGGCACGTGGACGTGCACTACCGGGATCTCGCGGTGGTCGAGCACGAGATCGCGGAAGCCGAGCAGGGGCGTTTCCGCTGGGAGCCGCTGATGTTCCACCTCGCGGGCATTCCGACCTACCTCGTCGTCGGCGAGCTGGCACTCAACCGGGTGCTGCGTGGCGGGCTGCCGCGGCCGGAGTTCCCGGAGGCGCTGCGTGCGTCGGCGCCGGCCGCGTGGCGGCAGCGGGCCGACATGACGCTCGGCTACGCGGAGAAGGCGTTCGCGGCACGCGGGCAGGTCACCGAGGTCGCCGGCGCGCTCGCGACCGCCGCCATGCAGGCCGCGCACGCCGTGCTGGCGGAACGCGCTGAATGGGTGACCAACGAGAAACGGCTGCTGGACCGTGCGGGGCTACGCGGGCTCGACGACGTGATCGCGGGCCTGCGCCCGGACACGCTCGCGCAGGCGATCGGCGAGGTGCGGAAGCTGGTGTGAGGCGATGGACCTGTACCGGGAGACGTTCGGCGCGGCGGGAGACCCCGCGATCCTGCTGATCGGTGGGGTGTCGGCCGCGATGGACTGGTGGGAGACGGAGTTCTGCGAGCGGCTCGCCGCCGCCGGCCGGTTCGTGATCCGTTACGACCATCGCGACACCGGGCAGTCACCGACGTCACCGGCCGGGAAACCGCAGTACACCGGCGAGGATCTGGCGACCGATCCGGTGCGGCTGCTGGACGCACTCGGCGTCGAACGCGCACACCTGGTCGGCGTCTCGATGGGCGGCGGGATCGCGCAACACGTCGGGGCGCGTTATGCCGACCGGGTGCGCACCCTGACGCTCATCGAGACCAGCCCCGCCGGTGAGCGCGTGGGCCGGCAGCCCTTGCCGGCCGGGAACGCACCGGCCGGACCGCCCGCGCCGGACTGGCACGACCGGGCCGCCGTGATCGACTACCTGGTCGAGAGCCAGCGCGTCTACAGCGGGGTCCCGTTCGACGAGGACCGCGTCCGGCGGCTGGCCACGCAGGTGGTCGACCGGTCACCGGACATGGCGGCGAGCATGACCAACCACCTGCTCGCGCCGGGAGGTCCGCCCGCTTTCCGGCTCGCGGACATCACCGCGCCCACCCTCGTGCTGCACGGCACCGCCGATCCGCTCTTCCCGCTCGGGCACGGTGCGGCGCTCGCGGACGAGATCCCGAACGCGCGTTTCGTGCGACTGGAGAACATGGGTCACGAGTACCCGCCGGCGCGCCTCTGGGACGTCGTCATCCCCGAGATCGTTCAGCACACTAGTGGTGAAACGCGGTACTCGTAGCCGGGTCGTGCACCGGCCCTGGCTGGGCCTTCAGCTCGGGCAGCAGGCGTTCCAGGTCCTCGACGAGCAGGTCCGCCAGGTCGTGGGTGAAGCCGTTGCGGCACACCACCCGCAACACGGCCAAATCCGTCCGGTTCTCGGGGAACGTGTACGCCGGCACCAGCCAGCCCCGCTCACGTAGCCGCCGCGACACGTCGAAGACGTCGAACGCCGTCACATCCGGGGCGGTGGTGAACGCGAACACCGGAAGCTGGTCGCCGCGCGTCAGCAGCCGGAACGGGCCCATCGTGGCGATCCGGTCGGCCAGGCTCGTCGCGACATCCCGCGACGACTGTTGCACGGCGCGGAAACCGTCCCGCCCCAGCCGGACGAACGTGTAGTACTGCGCCACCACCTCGGCACCCGGCCGGGAGAAGTTCAACGCGAACGTCGGCATGTCACCACCGAGGTAGTTGACGTTGAACACGAGTTCCGCAGGCAACGCGTCGCGGTCGCGCCACACCACCCAGCCGACACCCGGGTACACCAGCCCGTACTTGTGCCCGGACGTGTTGATCGACGCGACGCGCGGCAGCCGGAAGTCCCATTCCAGGTCCGGGTCGAGGAACGGAGCGATCATCGCGCCCGAGGCACCGTCCACGTGGATCGGGATGTCGAAGCCGGTGCGGCCCGCGAGGTCGTCGAGCGCGGCGGCGATCTCCGCGACCGGCTCGTAGCTACCGTCGAAGGTGGACCCGAGGATGGCGACCACGCCGATCGTGTTCTCGTCGCAGCGCGCCACCGCCTCCTCGGCGGAGAGGGTGAACCGATCGCCGTCCATCGGCACCAGCCGCGGCTCGACCTCCCAGTACTCGCAGAACTTGTCCCAGCACACCTGGACGTTGACGCCCATCACCAGGTTCGGTTTGCCGGTGCGGCCGAGCTTCGACCAGCGCCGCTTGAGCGCCATCCCGGCGAGCATGCACGCCTCCGAGGACCCCGTCGTGGAGCAGCCGATGATGGCCTCGGGGTCCGGTGCGTGCCACAGGTCGGCGAGGATGTTGACGCAACGCCGCTCGAGGTCGGCGGTCTGCGGATACTCGTCCTTGTCGATCATGTTCTTGTCGGTGCACACCGCCATCAGCTCGCGCGCCTGCGGTTCCATCCACGTCGTGACGAACGTGGCCAGGTTGAGCCGCGCGTTGCCGTCGAGCATCAGTTCGTCGTGCACGAGTTGCAGTGCCGTGTCGGCCGGCACGGGCTCGTCGGCGAGCTTCTGATGCGGCAGGGTCAGCGTCGCCGCGTATGCCGGATTCGTGCCGCCGGTCAGCGGATTGCTCCCGCCGCGCCGTTCGTGACCATTCGTTTTCCCAGAGTGCAGAACCATGTTGCAGAAACTAGCCCCAACATGCGTGTGGGACCTCCCCTAAAAATGAGGAGGTCCCACACAAGACGGGATCAGGCCTGCTGTGCCTGCCACATCCAGTGCGCCTTCTCCAGCGCCTGGGTGATCTCGATGAGCAGGTCCTGCGTGACCAGGTCGCTCTTGTCGGTCTCGTCGATGCGCTTGCGCAGCCGCTGGATCAGCCCCTCGAGGATGTCGACGATCGCCGCGATCGTGGCCTCCACGGACTGCCAGTTGTCCGGGTACTCGGACAGCCCTGAGCTCTCCACCACGGTCTTCGCCTTGCCGTTGGGCGAAACGCCGATCGCGTTGGCGCGCTCGGCGACCTCGTCCACATAGGTCCGCGCGGTCGCGACGAGCTCGTCCAGTTGCAGGTGCACGCTGCGGAAGTTCGGTCCCACCACGTTCCAGTGGGCCTGCTTGCCGATCAGCGACAGGTCGAGCAGGTCAACCAGCGTCGCCTGCAGGACGTTGCCGGTGATCTCCTTGTCGCTCGCGGGGAGCGGGCTCGAGATGGGAGAGTTGGCCATGAGATTTCCTCTCTTCCCTCAATCGGTTGTGGCTGTTACCTCGACTTCGATGTTCCCCTTGGTCGCCCGGGAGTACGGGCAGAGTTGATGCGCCTGTGCCACGAGCTCACTGGCCTGTCCCTGTTCCAGGCCCGGCAGGTGCGCGACGAGCTTGACCCCGAGGCCGAAGCCCTCGCCGTCCTTGCCGATGCCGACCTCCGCGGTCACCGACGTGTTCGTGAGCTTCACCTTCGCCTGGCGCGCGACGGCTTGCAGTGCGCTGTGGAAGCAGGCCGAGTAACCGGCGGCGAAAAGCTGCTCGGGGTTGGTGAACTCACCCCCGGGGCCACCCATCTCCTTCGGGATGCTCAGCCGCTCGTCGATCACCCCGTCGGACGACGTCACCTCGCCGTTGCGGCCGTCGCCGCGGGACGTCGCAACCGCTGTGTACAGCGCGTCCACCATGTTTTCAAACCTCCCGTTGTCGAATACCCATTGATCGGCAATCCTCAACCCTGCTTGAGCGCGAACTCCGTCACTTGCCTGCCGATGAGGCGCAGGGTGTCGACCGTCTTGGCGTCCGAGGCGCCGCCGGCCTCGTCGAACGTGACTTCGGCGCTGTTCACCGCGCCGCCCAGCGGGGTCGGCCAGCCCCGCAGCGCGTGCGTGATCGTGCGCAACTGGTCGAGAGTGGTGACCGCCGCCTGCCACCCGTAGGCGACGGCGACCACGCCGACGCCGCGGCCGTCGAGGTACGGGCGCGCGTCGGGGCGCAGATCTTCCAGGTAGTCCAGCGCGTTCTTGATCAGTCCCGACAGCGCGCCGTGGTAGCCGGGCGAGACGATGATCACGCCGTCGGCCTGCCGGACGGTCTCCACGAGGTGCTCGGCCTCGGGCGTGCGCTCGGTGAGGGCGGTGTCGTAGAACGGCAGGACCAGCCGGCTGCCGGTGATCGCCTGCGTGCGCGCACCGGCCTCGGCGGCGCCGGACAGCGCGATGTGCAGCGCGCGCTCCGACTGCGATCCCGCGCGCAGCGAGCCACCGATGCCGACGACGTTGATCATCGAGGAGGAAGTCACGAAATCGAGGCTAGTCCTTCCGGTTGCCGATCCGGCCAGCTGCGGGCAGACCCCGGGCAGCCGGAAACTTTGCTACTCAAGCCGCATCGCCGGGACTCTGGCCGGAGTGGCGGGGCACTGGTGGCCCGCCTTTTTACTCATCGGTAACCTCAGTGGTCATGGCACAGTCACTCCAATCCCGTGTCGAGGCTGCCGCCGCCCAGGTGGTGTTCGGCCTGCCCAAGGCCGTTCGCCGGGCCATCGCGGGCAAGCCGATCCGGATCGACGACCAGGAACTCGCGCTCGACGCGCAGCTGCTGTTGCGGTTACAGCAGCTGGCCCGCGTCTCGATGTCCAAGGACACCCCGGAACTCGCCCGCCGGAGGCTCGCCGAATCCCAGTATCTGGTCAGCGGCAAGCCGATCCAGCCGGTGGCGACGCGCGAGCTGATGATCCCGGACGCCAACGGCGGCGTCCCGGCGACGTTGTACACGCCGGGAAACGCGACGGCGTCGTCCGGGCTGCTGGTCTACTACCACGGCGGCGGCTGGGTGATCGGGACGCGCGCGAGCCACGACAACGCGGCCAGGTTCTTCGCGCACTACGCGGGGGTGCGCGTGCTTTCGGTCGAATACCGGCTGGCGCCGGAGCACCCGTTCCCGGCCGCCGTCGACGACTCCGTGGCGGCGTTCGACTTCGCCCACGCCAAGGCTGCCGATCTGGGCGCCGACCCGGACCGCGTCGCGGTGGGCGGTGACAGCGCGGGCGGCAACCTCGCCGCCGTTGTCTCCCAGGTCACGACGCGTCGCGGCGGCCCCGCGCCCGCCTTCCAGATGCTGCTTTACCCTGGCGTCGACGGGACCCGGCGCCGGCGTTCCCGCGACCTGTTCGGCAACGGGTTCTTCCTCACCGACACGGACATGACGTGGTTCCTCGACCACTACGCGCCGGCCGGGGTGGATCGCGGTGATCTGCGACTGTCGCCGCTGCTGGCCGAGGACTTCTCCGGGCTACCGCCCGCGTACGTGGCCACCGCGGGTTTCGACCCGCTGCGCGACGAGGGCGAGGCGTATGCCGCCAAGCTGCGCGACGCCGGCGTCCCCACGGCGCTGAGCAGGCACGCCGACCTGATCCACGGTTATGTGAACTTCCTCGGGATCGGGCACCGCTTCCGCGAGGCTGTGGCCGAGGCGGCGGGCGCGCTCAAGCTCGGGCTGTCCGGCATCGGCGCCGCACACTGAAACGGGAGCCCGGCGTGACATGCACGCCGGGCTCCGTCCCCCTCCTATTCCTTGTGGCTCGCTATGCCGTCGGCAGGGTGGGCAGCCCCGGCACCGGCAGCGCAGGCACACCGCCACCGAGCAGCGACGACAGCAGGCTCGTGACCAGCGTGAGCACGCTCTTCAGCAGGTTGCTCACGATGTTGAGCGGCGGCGGCAGGTCGGGCAGGTCAGGCACCGGCGGGAGCTGGCGCGCCGTGGCCGCCTGCGACGGGTCCGCGAGAATGCGGCTCGCCTCGGCGGACTGGCTCTGTGCGGTGCCGGCCGTCTGCTGCGCGTCGGACTGGATGGAGTACTTCTGCCCGGCGGCTAGGTCGCCGAGCAGCGGGTTGAACTGGCTCAGCGCGCGCTGCGTGCCCTGCACGTCGCCCGCGTAGGCCTTCTTCGCCAGGTCGTCGCGGATCTGCAGGAGTTGCTGACCGGCGGCCTGCGTGCTGGACGTTCCCTTGCCCCCGGCGCTGGCCACACCGGCCCCAGCCAACGCAAGCACGCTGCTGGCCACCGCCACGGCGATGACTCGGGCGATCTTGCCTTTCATTCCTTACCTCCTGGCCTCTTGGGACCTACTGTGCGAATTGGCAACAGAACCTATGCGTACCAAGCGTGTTAGGAAGCCACCAGCCGACCACTCGGTAGGGCGCTTTCTCACCCTTACGTGCCGGATTCGGATAGCCGGAATAGACCCGCAAATGATGAACGCTTTGAGTTTGCCCGTAGCCCGGATGATCAAGATCCCGAGAGACCGAAAGCGCGGAGCGTATTCGGTTCACTCGGCTGTCCATTGTGGTCACCCACATTGCTGGATTCGGTGATCAGTCCCCTTCATCAGCCCGTTGTGAAAAGGATTCGGCTACGCCGTTGGGGTTATGTGTCCCTCACGGAAGTCGCAACAACCACAAAGTGAAAGTTTCAGAGCGGAAGACCCGCTTCCAGCTGGGCGAGCCCGCGGTCGAAGTCGGCCATCCAGCCGATCGGATCCTCGTTCCCCTCCACATACGCCGAGAGCAGGATGCCGACCACCGCACCGGCCCAGGTACGCACCGCGAAATCGTCCGGGTCACGGCCGACCCGGCGGCCGGCCGCCTCCTGGATCATCGCGACCCCGTCGCGAATCTGCTCGAACATGCGGGCGCGCAACTCGGGCACGGTGAAGGTCAGCCGTTGCCTGGCACGTTCGAGCTCGGAAGCCTCTTGCGGCAGGTCGGCGAACACTTCGCGCATCGCCTTGCGCAGGGCGGCGACGGGGGTCAGGTCGGCGGGCTGGTTCACGAAGGAATCGAGGAAGACCGGGTCGAGCCGGTCGTAGCCCACCGTGTCCTCCTTGGTGGGGAAATACCGGAAGAACGTGCTGGGCGAGACCTCGGCCGCCGCGGCGATCTGCTCGACGGTCGTGGCCTCGTAGCCCTGCTCGATGAACAGGCGCAACGCGTGGTCCTGGATCGAGGCCCTGGTCTTGGCCTTCTTGCGCTCCCGCAATCCGGTCCGGTGCTCAGCCCGCGACGTACTCATGCTCCGATTCTGCACCGGCCACGTCCTCGGCCTGCCTCGGCAGGAACGCGACCGTGAGGATGGCGCCGAGCACCGCGAACCCGGCGCACACCCACAACGTGGCGGTCATCCCGTGCACGAAGGCGGCACGCACCGCGTCGACCAGGGCCGGAACGCGCACGCCGGCCGCCGCGCTCTCCCGCACGGCCGTCGGCACCTCCGCGGGCAGCGCCGCACGGTAGCCGGAGTTCAGCACGGTGCCGAGGATCGTCACGCCCAGCGTGCCGCCGACCTGCCGCAGCGCCTGCAGCATGCCCGAGCCGACCCCGGCGCGGGACGTCGCGAGCGCGCCCATCGCGATGTCCATAGACGGCGGCAGCGAGAAGCCGAGCCCGAGCCCGATCAGCGACACCCACACCGCGACGAATCCGTAGCCGTCGCCGGTCCCGGTGAAGGTGCCCGCGACGAGTCCGGCGACCATCAGCCCGAAGCCCATCGTGACCACGACCTTCGCGCCGAGCGCCGCCCGCAGCCGGTCCGCGATCTGCACGCCGACCAGCAACCCGCCCACGACTGGCAGCAGGCGCAGGCCCGTGCCCAGCGCGTCGGTGCCGAACATCGCCTGGAAGTACTGCGGCAGCAGGAACATCGCGCCCATCATCGCGAAGGACGCGACCGTCGCCAGTACACCGCCCCACAGGTAGCCGCGCGAGGCGAACAACCCCACGTCGAGGAGCGGCTGCGCCGAACGGCGCTGCGCGACAGCGAACGCGACGAGCAGCAGTACTCCGCCGAACACCGGCGCGAGTGCCTCGGCCGATCCCCAGCCGCGTTTCCCAGCCTCGACCAGGCCGTAGGTGAGCGCGACGAGACCGAGGCTGGACAGCGCGATGCCCGCGACGTCGATCCGCCTGCCGGGGTTGCCCGGCACCGAGGGCAGCAGCCACGCGAGCAGCGCCATGCCGACCGCGATCAGCGGCACGTTGAGCAGGAACGCCGAGCCCCACCAGAAGGTGTCGAGCAGCCAGCCGCCGACGACCGGGCCGAGCGGGATGCCGACCGCCATCGCGGCCGCCCACACGGCGATCGCGCGGCCGCGGTCCCTGCCGGAGAACAGGACCGTCAGCACCGACATCGACATCGGCACCATGGCCGCGCCGCCGACGCCCAGCAGCGCGCGGGCGGCGATGAGCATCACGGCCGAACCGGCGAAGGCGCAGGCCAGCGAGGCCAGGCCGAACAGCGCGAGCGAGGCCATCAGCACCTTCTTCGGGCCGAGCCGGTCGCCGAGCATTCCCGCCGGGAGCAGGCCCGCGGCCAGCACCAGCGTGTACGCGTTCGAGAACCACTGCAGTTCGCTGGTCGACGCGTGCAGGTCGACGGCCAGCGTGGGCAGGGCGACCGACAGGACCGTCACATCGAGCCCGAAGGCCAGCAGGGCGACCGCGAGGGCGCCCAGCGCCCACCAGCGTCGCGGGTCCGTGGAGGTGTTCATCGGCGTGGATCCTTTCTGCGAGTCACTCTCATTTGAAAGTTACTATCACTTTGCTGAGAGTGGCCACAGCCTGGGACATGGGTCGCATGACGAGCGAACCGCGGTCGCTGATGGTGGTCGCCGGGCTGCCGGGCTCGGGCACGTTGTTGCGCTGCACCGCGGCCGATGCGCCGATCGCGGGTCGGGCCAGACGCGCGACCGGCTCGGCGACTCGCGATACCGGCTGGGGGTGAGGGTCGCGCGTGCTTCGCGAGCCGAGGTCGGTCGTGGTGCACGACCCGGCGACCGACGCGGCGACGCGGACCTGGCTGATGCTGCTGGGCGTGCTCAGCAGCCGGTCGGGGCACTTCCTGTTGGTGGAGTGCTCACCGGAGGACACTGCCGCCGGGCTGCGCGCGCCGGCGGGTGCTGCGCGGGCCGTCGTTCGCGCGTCACGCGCGCCGGTTGCCGCGCGTGCAGGCGCCGCTGGCAGCAGGCCCGGGCAGCTGGCAGGCGACGACCGTGATCGACCGCGCGAGCGGCACCGAGGGGCTTCGGCTGAGGGTGCCTACAGGCAGGCGCTGCGCAGGCTCGCGAGATTGTGCGCGTTCTGCCGGATCCAGTCGCTGAGGTCGCTCAGGTGGTCGAGCTTGCGCTGTTCGAGGGCGAGATAAGAGTCGGCCATCGTGGAGAGGTTCTGCTTCAGGTCCGCGTCGGCCACCTGGTTGGCGAGTTCGCGCAGCCGGTCAGCCTTCTGCTTCGCCTGCTTTGCGAGGTCGTCCGCACTCAGGTTCGGGTTGATGTCGGCCAAGCCCAGCGCTTCCGTGCACGCGCTCGCCTTGTCGGTGGCGTCGGCGACCTGGTCACACGAGGCCAGTAGCAGCCCCAGCGCGGCAACGCCGAGTACGCGGCGGAAAGTCATGCTGAGAGGTTAGCCGCGGCGCAGCGCCTCCATTGAGGGCGGTGGTGGGCGAGGGGCAGGCCCTACTGGTCGACCGTCTTCCACCAGCGCCAGGTGAACGCCACGCCGGCGCCGACGATGACGACCGTGAGGACCGTCCAGCCCGCGGGGAAACCCCCACCACCCGAGTTGCTCGTGTCCGTCGACTGGGCCGCGGGCGCGACGGCGGGGCCCGGCGCGATCAAGCCGATCCGCACGGTCAGGTCCTCGCGCGGCTTCGGGCCGACCGTCACCGGCGCCGTGCAGTCGTTGCCCGTGCCCGGCACGTGATAGGCCGCGAACTGCGGTGCCTGGTTGGCCAGGTCGAAGCACACCTGGTACGAGCCGTCCGGCAGATCGTCGAGCAGGTACTGCCCGTCGGGGCCGGTGCGCGTGGTCGCGACGGGGTGACCGGCGGCGTCCTTCATCGTCACGGCCACGTTCGCCGCGCCCGGCTCGCCGGGGTCGCGGGTGCCGTTGGCGTTGGTGTCGAACCAGACCGCGTCGCCGACCCGGTTGCGCGCGGACACCACGCCCGCATCCATTGTGGACTCCTCGCGGTGGCCGACGCCCACGGTGACGAACGGCGTGCAGCCGGTCGCGAGGTCCACTGTGGAGCTTTTCGCGCTGTCGCCCGCGCGCGGACGCGTCCACTGCCCACCCGCGTAGGCTGACGGCAGCGCCTTGGCATCCAGGCAGATCTGGTAGGAGCCGTCCGGAATCCCGGTGAAGGCGTACTTACCGTCCGGGCCGGTGGTCGTCGTGCCGGCGTCCCCGCCGCCCTGCTTCACGAGCTTCACCGGCATGCCCGCGATGCCGACCTCGACCGCGTCCTGCAGCCCGTTGCGGTTGCTGTCGAACCACACCCGGTCGCCGATCTCGTTGGCAGGCGCGGAAAGCCCGGCGTTGAGCGTGCGATCCTCGCGCTTACCGAGGCCCAGCGTCACGCTGCGGGTGCAGCCGGTCGCCGGGTTGGCAGCGGAGTCGTTGACATACTTGGCCGGTGTGTAGTCGGCTGCCGTCGGCGGCAGGTCGGCCAGGTCGAAGCACACCTGGTACGAGCCGTCCGGCACATCGTCGAACGAGTAGCCGCCGTCCGGGCCGGATGTGGTGAGCCGCACCTGGTTGCCGTCGTCGGTGCGCAGTTTCACGGGCGCACCGGCGATTCCGGGCTCGTCGGGGGTTTGCACGCCGTCGCCGTTGAGGTCGGACCAGACGCGCGCCGCGATCCGGTTCACGGGCGGCGCGAGGCCTGCGTCGAGCGTCAGGTCCTCGGTGTGGTCGGGTTTCAGGTCGGTCGGCGCGGTGCAGCCGTTCGCGGGATCGGGCGCCGAGTCCTGACCGGGATTGCCCTTGTGCGCGTCGGTGAGCTTGTAGTCGGCGTACTGCGCCGGCAGCTTCGCGAGGTCGAAGCAGACCTGGTAGGTGCCGTCCGGCAGATGGGAGAACGTGTACTGGCCGTGCGGGCCGGTGGTGGTGTTCGCCACGACCTCGCCATCAGGTTTCTGCAGGCGCACCGGCACGTCGGTCACGCCAGGCTCGCCAGGGTCCTGCAGGCCGTTGCGGTTGACGTCGGCCCACACGACGTCGCCGACCTTGTTCAACCCGCCGACCACGCCTGCGTCGACCGTGTCATCGACCGTGCCCGGCGGGCCGGTGGTCACCCGCACGGTGCCCGTGCCAGGGTCCACAGTGGAATCCATCGCCGGGTTGACGCTCGTCAGCGGACTCGTCCATTTCAGACCCGCGACCGGAGGACTCCCCGGCAGCGCCGAGGTGTCCACGCCCGCGTAGTCGAACTCGAGGGTGTAGCAGGAGTTCGGCTGCAGACCGTCGGCCGGGCCGAACGTGTACCGCCCCGCGGGGTCGGTGGTCTTCTCCGCGATCGGCGCGCCGGTGCCGTCGCACCCGAGAAGCCGCACCTTCACCCCGGCCAGCGGCGGCTCGTCGCCGTCCTGCACGCCGTCGCCGTCCGTGTCGAACCACACCCGGTCGCCGAGCTGGATGTCGCCGGTGCCGCCGCCCACACCCATCGTGAGCTGCACGGCCTTGCCACCGGAGACGTCAACGAACTCGGTCAGCGGGGACAGGCCGGGACCGGTGGCGGCCGGTTTCACGTCGGGCATCGACGCGGGCACGGAGGCATCGACGCGGTACTTGCCGCCGGAGAGCGCCGTGGTGGCGATGGTGACCGTGCCGTCCGGCGCGGTCGTTCCGCTCGCACTCGCCCCTGTCGGATCGGGGGCGACGACGAGGATCCCGCCGACGCCCGCCCCGTTGGCGTCCACCCGGACCACGCGGACGGACAGCGGCCCGTCCGCGGCGTCGGCGGACGCCAGGAACGGGGCGGTGCTCATCATGACGAGCACCGCCACCGCGGCGACGACAGCATGCCTCACCAACGCGGCCCCCCGACCACTTTTGCCTGAACGAACGCGCCCACACTATGAGCGGACGCACTCGATCAGCGGGAGATGCCGCGCCTCGAACGAGTGAAGTTGGATGAGCCGGACGGTACTGTGCCGTTCGTTACCAATCCGACCACAGTCACGGCTATCCGGCTCGTGTAGCAACGGTTACGCGCTGCTCGGGGGTCCGCCTACTTTTGGTCGGATTAGTAACGTCAGGCGGTGTCGGCAAGCAACTCCGCGATCTGCACGGCGTTCAACGCGGCGCCCTTGCGCAGGTTGTCGGCGGCGACGAAGAGCGCGAGGCCGCGCCCGCCGGGCACGCCGGGGTCGGTGCGGATCCGGCCGACGTAGCTCGGGTCCTTGCCTGCCGCTTCGAGCGGGGTCGGCACGTCCGACAGCCGCACACCCGGCGCGCCGGACAGCAACTCCGTGGCCCGTTCCGGCGAGATCGGCCGCGCGAACTCGACGTTGATCGACAGCGCGTGCCCGGAGAACACCGGAACCCGCACGCACGTGCCGGACACCAGCAACTCCGGGATGTCGAGGATCTTGCGGCTCTCGTTGCGGAGCTTCTTCTCCTCGTCGGTCTCGAGGTCGCCGTCGTCCACAATGGACCCCGCCATCGGCAGGACGTTGAACGCGATCGGCGCCACGTACTTGGCGGGCGCGGGAAACTCGACCGCGGAACCGTCGTGCGTCAGCTCCGCCGCACGCTCCCCGACGGCCCGCACCTGGCTCGCGAGCTCCTCGACCCCGGCGAGCCCGCTGCCGGACACGGCCTGGTACGTGCTGGCGATCATGCGCCGCAGGCCGGCCTCGTCGTGCAGCGGCTTGAGCACCGGCATCGCGGCCATCGTGGTGCAGTTCGGGTTGGCGATGATGCCCTTGCGCGCGTCCTTGACGGCCTGCGGGTTGACCTCGCTGACCACCAGCGGCACGTCCGGGTCCAGCCGCCACGCGGAACTGTTGTCGATGACCGTCACGCCGGCCGCGGCGAACCGCGGCGCCTGCGCCTTCGAGGTGCTGCCACCCGCGGAGAACAACGCGATGTCCAAACCGGACGGATCGGCGGTGGCGGCGTCCTCGACGACGATCTCCTCGCCCTGCCAGGGAAGCTTCGTGCCCGCGGACCGGGACGAGGCGAAGAACCGGATCTCGCTGACCGGGAAGTGCCGTTCGGCCAGCAGCTTGCGCATCACGGCCCCGACCTGGCCGGTCGCGCCGACGACTCCGACTCGCATCAGCGACCACTCCCCGCGTAGACGACGGCTTCCTCGTCGCCGCCGAGTTCGAATGCGTCGTGGATCGCGCGCACCGCGTCGTCCAGCTGTGCGTCGCGAATGAGCACGGAGATCCGGATCTCCGAGGTGTTGATGATCTCGATGTTCACGCCGACCTTCGCCAGCGCCTCGCAGAACGTGGCCGTGACGCCGGGGTGCGAGCGCATGCCGGCGCCGACCAGCGAGACCTTGCCCACCTGGTCGTCGTAGAGCACGGAGTTGAACTCCAGCTCCGGCTTGAGCTTCTCCAGCGCCGCCACCGCCTTCGGGCCGTTGGCCTTGGACAGCGTGAACGTGATGTCGGTGCGGCCGGCGGTGTTGGAGACGTTCTGCAGCACCATGTCGATGTCGATCTCGGCGGTGGCGATGACCCGGAAGATCCGCGCCGCGGCGCCGGCGTGGTCGGGCACCCCGGTCACCGTGATCTTGGCCTCCGAACGGTCATGGGCCACACCGGTGATCAACGCTTGTTCCACGGGGATCTCCTCAATCGAACCGGCCACTGTGGTGCCCGGCTTGTCACTGTAGGAAGAACGGACGCGGATCGGTACTCCATATCTGCGCGCGTACTCGACCGAGCGCAGATGCAGGATCTTCGACCCGCTCGCCGCGAGTTCGAGCATCTCCTCGTACGGGATGGTGTCGAGCTTCTTCGCATCCGGCACGATCCGCGGGTCGGCGGTGTAGATGCCGTCCACGTCGGAGTAGATCTCGCACGCGTCCGCGCCCAGCGCCGCCGCCAGCGCGACCGCCGTGGTGTCCGAACCACCACGACCGAGCGTGGTGATGTCCTTCGTGTCCTGCGACACACCCTGGAAGCCGGCGACCAGCGCGACGTAGCCCTGCGCCAGCACGTCGGTGACGCGGCTCGGACTGACGTCGATGATGCGCGCGTTGCCGTGCACAGCCGTGGTGACCACGCCCGCCTGCGAACCGGTGAACGACCAGGCTTCCGCACCGAGCGCGGAGATCGCCATTGCCACCAAGGCGTTCGAGATGCGCTCGCCCGCGGTCAGCAGCATGTCCATCTCGCGCTCGGGCGGCACCGGGTTGACCTGCTCGGCGAGGTCGAGCAACTCGTCGGTGGTGTCGCCCATCGCCGAGCACACCACGACGACCTCGTTGCCCGCCTTCTTGGTGGCCACGCTCCGCTCGGCCACGCGCTTGATCCGATCGGCGCTCTCCAACGACGAACCGCCGTACTTCTGGACCACGAGCGCCACGGTTATCGAACCTCCTAGGTGCGCCTTTCGGAAAAGCCTACCGGGCATGGGGCATTCGGCCACTCGCCTGTGTGGCGCCTACCACTACCGCTACGGCGTGTAGTCATCCAGGTGAACCGCGGGCGCACCGCGGTCGTTTTGACGGTGACGGTGCCGGCCGCCGACAATCCTCCCGGAGGGTGGATGGATTCGGACGTGACGGTCCGCCGGGAGTTGCGGCGGGTCGTGTGCCCGCGATGCGGGGAGCGGCGGACCGAGATGCGCGTGTTCGGCGTGCCTCGGCGGGGCCGGTCACGTATCCGGGTGCACTGGGAGCTACGCGCACAGGCACGAAGGTGGCGCCCGGATCCGCTGTGCGATCGCTGCCGCCGAGAATGTGAGCGTGATGCGGAAACCAGCTGAGGCCAGCGTGCCACTCGCCGATCTGATCGCGCACCGGTGGAGTCCGCGCGCGCTCGACGAGACCGGTGAGGTGACGTGGGACCAGGTGCGTGCGCTGCTGGAGGCGGCGCGGTGGGCGCCGTCGTTCGGCAACACGCAGCCGGCGCGGTACCTGGTCGGTCTGCGCGGCGACGACACGTTCCAGCGGATCCTCGCGACGCTGACCGCGCGCAACCAGAAGTGGGCGCACCGCGCGGGCGCGTTGCTGGTCGCGGTCATGGTCACGCGCAACGAGAAGGGTGCGGTGCCCTACGCCGAGTACGGCCTTGGGCTGGCCAGCCAGAACCTCGTGCTGCAGGCAGTGGCCGAGGGGCTGGTGGCGCACCAGATGGCGGGCTTCGACGCGGACGCGGTGCGGCGCGAGTTCGACGTGCCCGATGACGCCGTGCCGCTGATCGCGATCGCGATCGGCACGCAGGCCGACCCCGAGGTGCTCGGCGAGGAGCGCGCCGTCGAACGGGAACGCTCGGACCGCCGCCGGCTGCCGTTGGCGGAGGTCGCGTACACCGGCACGTGGGGCAAGGCGGCGTTCTAGAGACTGTTTCAAACCGGTTTGCGTGGCGGTGCAGGTGGCGGAACCTGAGGCGGCCCCTGACTCCGGGATCTCCTCATCATGAATGCCAATTCACCACTTCGGAGCTGTCCTCGCCAGGGACCACCTCAGAACCCGCGGCGGTGCCAGCTGACGGCCCACCGCAAGTGGCTCCGCCACTTTGAAACACAACCTAGGAGTACGCCCAGTGGCCGAGCCAGGACTCGCGCCAGGCGACGGTCAGTTCGCTGATGCCCTCGACGCCGGAGCGGTCGACCTGGGCCTGCCACACCTCCTCGAGTGACGCGCACAGCTTCGACGCCGGGGGCTCGAC
>DASZUO010000057.1:0-6471 GCA_035547575.1 Amycolatopsis sp.
CCGGCTGGTCGTCTCGCTCGCCAAGCGCTACACCGGCCGCGGCATGGCGTTCCTGGACCTGATCCAGGAGGGCAACCTCGGCCTGATCCGTGCGGTCGAGAAGTTCGACTACACCAAGGGCTACAAGTTCTCCACGTACGCCACGTGGTGGATCCGGCAGGCGATCACACGCGCCATGGCCGACCAGGCGCGCACCATCCGCATCCCGGTGCACATGGTCGAGGTCATCAACAAGCTGGGCCGGATCCAGCGCGAGCTGCTCCAGGACCTCGGGCGCGAGCCCACCCCGGAGGAGCTCGCCAAGGAGATGGACATCTCGCCGGAGAAGGTGCTGGAGATCCAGCAGTACGCCCGGGAGCCCATCTCGCTGGACCAGACGATCGGCGACGAGGGCGACTCGCAGCTGGGCGACTTCATCGAGGACAGCGAGGCCGTTGTCGCGGTCGACGCCGTGTCGTTCACGCTGCTGCAGGACCAGCTGCAGTCGGTGCTGCAGACGCTGTCCGAGCGCGAGGCCGGCGTGGTCCGGCTGCGCTTCGGGCTGACCGACGGCCAGCCGCGGACGCTGGACGAGATCGGTCAGGTCTACGGCGTGACCCGGGAGCGGATCCGCCAGATCGAGTCCAAGACGATGTCCAAGCTGCGGCACCCGTCGCGGTCGCAGGTCCTGCGGGACTACCTGGACTGAGGTTCTTCTACGACGAAAGCCGTGGCGGCTCCTGGGGTTGGTGCCGCCACGGCTTTCGTTGTGACACCTCGGGCCGACCTGGTTCACCCTAACGAGTGAACTGTTCCCGTTGGCCGTCCCGTAACCGGTTCTACTCCCTCTAACCCGCTTGAGTGCTGCACACCGCGCAATGGGCAGGGCTCTTTGTTGGGTATCAGAGCCGGCCCGGTCGCAAAGCCCCCCGAGCGACCGGGCCAGCACCCCGACTACTGCGTGACCCAGTAGCCGTACGAGGTGTAGTCCGGATACGGGTTCAGCAACGGCCGCGGCTGCCGGATCTCGATCTTCGCCGCCGGGCCGGTCACCAGGCCGGCCGGAATCGTGAACGTATAGGTCTGCCAGGTATCCGGACCGCCCTCACGCTTCCACGTCCCCGCGAGCTTCCCGTCCACGTAGACGCTCATCTCCGGCACCGTGCCGTGCATCGCGGTCCGCGCGGTCAGCGTCGCGGGCCGGCCGGGTTGGAGGTCGCCGATCGTGAACCGCTCACCACCGACGATGGAACGGCCGCTGTCGATCGTGTCGCCGTCGCGGGCCACGCTCGTCCACGGCTGGATACCCGGCTGCGCCAGCAGCGGCGCGTACGAGTGCGCGTCCTCCGACGCGAGATCGGCGACGTTGACGTAGTCGCGCACCACACCCGGCGTCGGCGGCACGTCGCCACTGCCGGCCAGCGTCCAGTCCGCCTCGTACACCCCGAAGACGCGGAACGGCACGATCGTGTAGCCGCGCAGGTCGTCCGGGCTGTGCACCTCGAAGATCGCCTTGGCGTCGCTGTCGAGGATCCCGATGTCGCGCAGCGGTTGCATCGAGGGGCCGGGGCCGGTGTCGTAGGTGGCGAAGTAGCCGGGCCGCTTCGGCAGGTGGCGCACCGCCTCGTAGAGCGAGCCGAGCCCGTTGTTGTTCGCCCTGGCGAGCCCGTTGGTGCCCAGGCCGATCAGGTCGACGATGTAGTGGTCGCTGAAGTACGCGACGGCGCCGACGTCCTTGACCGCGACCACGGCGCCGGGCGGCAGGTTGCCCTTGATCCACACGCCGTACGAGACGTCGCTGTCCCGGATCGCCGCGGCGGCCCGCGCGTAACGCACGCCCCACGTGGGCAGCGCCATGAGCGAGAAGACCATGACGACCGCCAGCGCACCGTGCATCGCCAGGCGCCGCACGCGCGGGACGCGAACCAGCCGGGTCAGCCCGTACACACCGGACACGACGAACAGCAGGAACACCGGCAGGAACGGCTGGAAGTACCGCAGCTCGTGCACCAGCGCAGTGTCCAAAGTGGCCAGCGACAGGACGACGCCGGCACCACCGGCGAGGACCGAGAACACCAGCGTCCTCCGGCGCCGCTCCAGCAGCAGGTACCCGGCTCCCGCGGCGAACACCACCAGCGCACCTGGGAACGCGAAGTCCTGGTTCGTCAGGCCGAGGAAGGTGCCGAACAGCGAGCGCAGTGTCGCGACCGCTCGGTCCACGAAATCGCCGAGGTAGAAGACCGGCGAGTCGTTCAGCATCGACTTCGACTGCACGCCGTTGGCCGACGTCGTACCCGTGGAGATCTTGTAGAACGCCAGCTGACCCGCGCCTACCGCGAGCGGCAGCAGGCTCCACACGGCGGTCACGAGGCCGCGGCGCCGTGTCCACAGTGTCCAGAGCACCGCGCACGTCAGCGCCGCGGCGAAGATCAGCCCTTCCGGCCGGACGAGGGCGAGCAGCGCGGCCACGACGGGCGTCCAGCGGAACCGGGCCGCGGGTTGCTCGATCATGAACACCAGCAGCAACCCGGTGACCAGCGTCATCACCAGTCCGACCTCCATGCCGCTGGCCGCGCCCCAGGCCAGCGGGCCGGACAGCGCCACGAGGGCACCGGACCAGATGCCGACGGAGCGGCTGACGAGGCGGGTGCCGATCCGGCACGTCATCGTCGCCGCGGCGGCGAAACAGCAGATGTTGAAGGCGATGGCGAACGCGAGAAAGAGTGCACCCTTGGCGCCGATCGCGTACGCGGCGCCCAGCACGAACGCGTACAACATGCTGCTGGCGCCGGCGCTGATGTCGTCGCCGGTGTTGAACTGGAAGAAGTGCCCGGAGCCGAGCTGGCTTCCGTAGTGAAGGTGGATGTAGACGTCATCGAGGGGCGCGAACAGCTTGCCGTCGTTCCACAGCAAGGACACCGCGACGAAGCCGAAGCCCGCGAGCAGCGCCAGCGCCCCCACTCCCCAGGCCGCGTCGATCCGCACCCGTCTTCGGCGGCTCTCCGGGAACCCGGCCGGATCTTCTCCGACTTCCCCCGCAGGCACGAGAACCTGAGTCACGGTTGACCCCCTCTATCCGATTATCGGGGGCACGATATCGGGTCGGGGCAGGCCGGGAATCGCCAGGTGATCGTGCTACGCCGTTCGGCCTAGCAGGGCGTGCACCAGCTCGTGCGCCCAGCCGGGCTCCGGCGGCGTGGTCGTGAAGATCGCGCGGTAGTACAGCGGTCCGAGCAGCGCGTCCGCGACGCGCTCCACGTCGAGCGCCACGCCGCCACGGGCCCGTTCCCGCCCCAGCATCGCGGCGAGCTGCGCATGCCGGTCCGTTACGCAGGTGCATCCGCCGTCCGGTCCGGCGCCGATGGCCGCACGCATCAGCGCGAGCGTGTCCGGGTCCGCGAGGTCGGTCGTGACGTCGGTGACCCAGCGTTCGAGGTCCTCCCGCAGCGATCCGGTGTCCGGCACGACGATATCGCCGCTGAACCGGCTGGTCGCGACGTCGTTGAGCAGTTCCGCGACCGAGCCCCAGCGCCGGTAGAGCGTAGTCGGATGCACCCCCGCACGTCCGGCGACCGCGGGCAGCGTCAGCCCTTCCGCGGGTTGTTCGGCGAGTAGTTCCTGCGCCGCGCGGTGCACGTCGGCGCGCACCCGCGCGGAGCGCCCGCCGGGCCTGAACGTTGTTGTGGTCGAGGACATGACATTATTATCGCATCGATCGCTGCGTTTAGGCTATGGTGGTCCTAACGCACTGATCGCTGCTTTAAGGAGCTCCCGGTGTCCCAGACGTCCCCCGTCGCGGTCGCGGCCCCGCAGGCACCACGAAGACTCTCCCACCCGGCCGCCTTCGCGGCGGTCGCCGCGATCCTGGTGCTGTTCCTTGCCGCGTCGAGCGCCCCGACCCCGCTCTACGTCGTCTACCAGCAGGAATGGCATTTCTCCGCGATCACGCTCACCGCCGTGTTCGCGGTGTACGTCGTCGGCATGCTCGGCGCGCTGCTGACGCTGGGCGGACTGTCGGACCACCTCGGCCGCCGCCCGGTCCTCGCCGCCGCGATCGCGCTGGAAGCCGCGGCGATGGTGCTGTTCATGGTCGCGGGGAACGTGCCCGTCCTCGCCGTCGCTCGGTTCCTGCAGGGCATCGCGACCGGCGCCGCCATGACGACACTCGGCGCCACGCTGGTCGACCTCAACCCGTCGCACGCGCCGACGCGGGCGGGAGTGGTCAACGGCGTCACGCCGGCGCTGGGGCTGGCGGTGGGCGCACTCGGCTGCGGAGTGCTCGTCCAGTACGCGCCCTCCCCCACACGCCTGGTGTACGCCGTGCTGATTGGCGGCCTTGTCGTCGCCGGCCTGATCGTCGCGGCCATGCCGGAGACGTCGGTCCGCCGGCCCGGCGCACGGTCCTCGCTGGTGCCCCGGCTCACCGTGGCCGGACACGCCCGGCCCGGCTTCTACGCGCTCGTGCCGATCATCGTCGCGAGCTGGGCACTGGGCGGCCTCTACCTCTCGCTCGGACCGTCCGTGGCCGCCGGGGTCTTCGGGCTGTCCAACCACCTCATCGGCGGGCTCGTAGTGACCGCGTTGTGCGGCACCGGCGCGCTGACCACGTTCGCGTTGCGCAGACGGCCGGCCGCGACGGCCCTGCGCGTCGGCAGCAGCCTGCTGGCGGTGGGCACCGCGGTCACCCTGATCGGGATCGCGACCGACTCGGTGGTGCCCGCGATCGTCGGCACCGTACTGGCCGGCGTCGGATTCGGCTCCTCCGCATTGGCGATGTTCGGCACCCTCGCCCAGCTCGCGGGCCCTGGCGAGCGAGGCGCGCTGTTCGCCGTCGGGTACACCGTCGCCTACGTCGCCTTCAGCGTTCCCGCGGTCATCGCCGGAATCGCCGCGACCGCGGCGGGGCTGCGCCCCACCGCGGTCGCGTACAGCATCGTCGTGATCGTCTTCGCCCTGGCCGCACTTGCCATGCACGGCATCCGGACCCGTGCGACGGTCAGTGCATCGTGACCGAGAAGTCGGTCAGCGTGAACCGCGCCTTGGTGTTGTTGGTCGAGCAGAACTCGATGCCGTAGCCGATCTGGTTCACCGTCGGGTTCGCCGGGATGTAGCCCTTGCCGATCGCCCAGGCGATCATCGCCTTGAAGTCGAGGCTGCCGGAATACTGGGTCTGCTGCGCGACGAACGCGAGATAACCGTCGTGGTCCCACCAGACGTCGTAGGTGACACCGTTCGCGGAATAGGTCGCGACCTTCGAGCCGTTCGGAACTTGTTTGACATTCTCCGTCCACACCATTAATTCGGTTACTCCCGAACCGTCGCCCACGCCGTTCAGCCATAGGTCATAGGCCACGTCGTAAATGCCCGTTCCAGGGCCGCGCCCGGCGAAGGTGGAAGTGATCTGCGAATAGGTGTTGAACGGAGTTCCGTCCAGGTTGTTGATGTCCTTGTGCACATTCGGATAGGTCTTTACCGACGTGCTGCTGGGCTGCGTCGAATCGACGTACCAGTTGTTGTAGGCGCACGCGTACAGCGTTTCCGGGCCGGCCTCGTCGGGGTTCCACATGTTGTTGTGGACGTAGTAGCCCTCGGTCGACCAGCCACCGTCGGTGTCACTGGTGGTGAAGGCCGGGTTCGTGCAGGTCCGGGCGGGTGCGGGCGCGGCGGGCGAGGTGCTCGGCTGGGCCGGCGCGCTCGAGGAACGCGGTGTCGCCCTGGTGCTCGACGGCGGCGGCGTCGCGCTCAGGCTCGTGCTCGGCGGCTCGCTCGACGTGCCGGCCGCGGCCGCCGGCGACGGCACCGGATCATGCGGCGACCCGACGTCGGCGGACTGCGCGCCTCCCTTGCATCCCCCGGCGACAACGACGATCAAGGGCAGCAGCAGTAGCGCCGACCATATTCTGCGTTTCATTCCGCGCTTTCTTTTCCGAATCACCTGAGCCGACAAATATGCGGCACGTCACAGTACAACGTGTTTCACCCGGACCCGGCCGGTTCTACCCGTTGGAGTGAGGAACGGCCGGAACGCTAGCGCGATAACAGAAAGATCACAATGGCATCACATAAAATCTCTTTCCGGATCGGAAGAACTGCGGTGAGTAGTCGTGCGAGGATCCCCGATGACTTCCCGCCGCTCGCCGGGTCTTTCCTGTCATGACTCAGATCCTGCAGACCCATGAGGCCGGCATCGCCTACGACGTACACGGCCCGCTGCCTACCGCGGACGGACGTCCGCCGCTGTTCATGATCGGCCAGCCGATGACCGCCGACGGATTCACCGCGCTGGTATCGCACTTCGCCGACCGCACCGTGATCACGTACGACCCGCGCGGTCTCGGCCGCAGCTCGCGCGAGGACGGCCGGACCGACCACGTGCCCACCGTTCAGGCGGCTGATGTGCATGGCCTGATCGAAGCGCTCGGCGCCGGCCCGGTGGAGATGTTCGCGAGCAGCGGCGGTGCGGTGACCGCGCTCGCCCTCTACGCGGCCCAC
>DASZUO010000058.1:0-14322 GCA_035547575.1 Amycolatopsis sp.
GGGGGGGGGGCCCCGGCGAGGAAGCTACTTGGCGTCCTTCTTCTGACGCTTGCCGTAGCGCGCCTCGAAGCGGGCGACGCGGCCACCGGTGTCCAGAATCTTCTGCTTACCGGTGTAGAACGGGTGGCAGTTCGAGCAGACCTCGACGTGGATCTGGCCGGACTCCTTCGTGCTGCGCGTCTGGAAGGTGTTGCCGCAACCACACGTGACGGTGGTGGGCACGTATTCGGGGTGGATACCGCTCTTCATGGGGTCCTCTCATCGTGGCCGCCGGGTCCTCGGGTGAGGTGAACCGGAGCCGGACTTCAGCGGATTGATTCTGCCAGACCAGCTGACAAGCAGTTCAACACGCCCCGGCCAGGAGCTATTCCTGGCCGGGGCGCGCCTGAAGTCAGTCCTCGTCGCTGCCCAGGGCCGTCTTCGAGACCTGCATGAGGAACTCGATGTTGGTCTTGGTCTTGCGCAGCCGGGACAGCAGCAGGTCGATCGCCTGCTGCGAGTCCAAGGCGGACAGCACACGGCGCAGCCGGTGGTGGATCGCGAGCTCGTCCGGCGAGAGCAGCAGCTCTTCCTTACGGGTGCTCGACGGGTTCACGTCGACGGCCGGGAACACGCGCCGCTCGGAGATCTTGCGGTCCAGCTTGAGCTCCGCGTTGCCGGTGCCCTTGAACTCCTCGAAGATGACGGTGTCACCGGTGGACCCGGTCTCGACCATCGTCGTGGCGAAGATCGTCAGCGAGCCGCCGTTCTCGATGTTGCGGGCCGCGCCGAGGAAACGCTTCGGCGGGAACAGCGCCGTCGAGTCGACACCACCGGAGAGGATCCGGCCGGACGCCGGGGCCGCGAGGTTGTACGCGCGGCCGAGGCGGGTCAGCGAGTCGAGCAGGACCACCACGTCCATGCCCATCTCGACCAGGCGCTTGGCCCGCTCGATGGACAGTTCGGCGACCGAGGTGTGGTCCGCGGGCGGACGGTCGAAGGTCGAGGCGATGACCTCGCCCTTCACCGACCGCTGCATGTCGGTGACCTCTTCCGGGCGCTCGTCCACGAGCACGACCATCAGGTGGCACTCGGGGTTGTTCTGCGCGATCGCGTTCGCGACGTCCTGCAGGATCGTGGTCTTGCCGGCCTTCGGCGGGGCGACGATGAGGGCGCGCTGGCCCTTGCCGACCGGCATCACCAGGTCGGCGACCCGGGTCGTGAGCAGGTGCGGCTCGGTCTCCAGGCGCAGCCTCTCGTTGGGGTAGAGCGGGGTCAGCTTGGTGAACTCGGGCCGCTTCTTGGCCTGCTCCGGGTCCAGCCCGTTGATCGTGTCCACCCGCACCAGCGGGTTGAACTTCTGCCGCTGCTGCTCGCCCTCACGCGGCTGCTTGACGACACCCGTGATGGCGTCGCCGCGGCGCAGGTTGTACTTGCGGACCAGCGACAGCGAGACGTACACGTCGTTCGGCCCCGGCAGGTAGCCCGAGGTGCGGACGAACGCGTAGTTGTCCAGCACGTCGAGGATGCCCGCGACCGGCAACAGGACGTCGTCCTCGCGGATCTCGGTGTCCGCGCCGCCCTCGCTACGACCGCCCCCGCGGCGGCGACGGTCGCGGAACCGGCGCCCGCGCCGCCCGCCCTCGTCGTCGTCGGAGTTCGCGTTGTTGTTGCTGTTGTTGCGGTTCTGGTTGCTCTGCTGGCGACGCTCCCCGCCCTGCTGGTCACCGCCCCGCTGCTCGCGCTGCGGCGCCTCGCCGCCACGCTGCTGGCCGGAGTCCCGCTGACCGCCCTCACGCTGACCGGAGTCGCGCTGACCGCCGTCGGCGCGCTGCTGCGAGCCACCGTCGGGGCTGCCCGCGGGACGGTTCGAGCTGCGGCGGCGGCGGTTGCCGCTCTCCCGGCGGCCGCCGTCCTCACCCTGCTGGGTGGTGTCGTCGGCGCTCTTCTCAGCCTGCGGCGCCTTCTTCTCCGCTGGCCGCTCGGCAGGCTCGTCCACGGGCTTCTCCTGCTTCGTGGCCGGCGCGATGCCGTCGAAGGGGAGCGTGTCGTCGGCCTGGCCGCCCGCGCGCTTGCGGGGCGCCTTGCCCTGCCGCTCGCGAATGGCGGCGATCAGGTCGCCCTTGCGCATGCCTTTGGTGTCCCCGATACCCAGTTCCGCCGCGAGTTCCCGCAGGTCAGCTATCACCATGCCGGAAAGGCCGCCGGTGCGGCGCTTGGGCGCGGTGCCGTTGGGGGCTTCCCCCGACTCTGACGCGACCGGAGCGGCCTGAGTGTCCAGGTCACCGCTCAAAAGATCGGTGTTGCTCACACATGTCCTTCCTGACCGATCCACGCCTCCAGGTGGATCAGCGGATTACCGCCCGCGTCGGATCGCGAAACGGTGTTCTCCTGCCCCGGTGCGGCTGCTCGGACCGCAGGTCACAGCGGCGGGGCCGCCACACGGGGGTGTGCGTGCTCCACACGGAGCACGTCGAATTCGTCACCGTAGCTGCCGGAAACCCGCCTGAGGTCAATCCCTACACAAGCTATGCGGAATTATCGGCTCAACCAAAAGATACGATCCGGGAGGCCCCCCGGGACCGACACCGGGTGCGGACTGCGCACGGTGATCGAACGCCCCCGAGGGTAGACCGCACCGGGTCGAGGTGCAACAACCACCCCCGGAGTGGCGCGAATCCGCAGCAGGGCCGCTATCCGGCCGTGACCTGGACTCCAGCCAGATCCACCGGCAGTTCGACGACGTCAAACCCTGTAACGTCCACCGATCCCGGAATTATTCCGTCCGTGGTGAGAGCCAGCACACTGGGCCCCGCACCGGAAACCGTCGCCGCCACGTCCGCCTCGCGCAGCGCGCCGACCAGGCGCGCCGTGGCCGGGTAGGCGGGCGCACGGTAGTCCTGATGCAGCCGGTCCTCGGTGGCGGCAAGCAACCGGTCAGGCCGGCTGGTCAGCGCGTACACGGCGAGCGCCGCGCGGCTCGCGGTGAAGGCGGCGTCGGCGTGCGACACCTGCGCCGGCAGCAAGCCGCGCGTGGCCGCCGTCGAAGATCGCAGGTCAGGCACGGCGACGACGGGCCGGATACCGGGATGCGGGGTGAGCCGCTCGGCGTGGAAGCGCCCGCCGGCGCACCACGCGATGACCAGACCGCCGAGCAGGCTCGCGGCCACGTTGTCGGCGTGTCCCTCCAGTTCGCCCGCGAGTTGCACGGCGTCCTCGTCGAGGTCCCGGCCCGCCAGCGCGTACGCCGCGGCGATGCCGGACACCACCGCGGCGGCGGACGATCCGAGCCCGCGCGCATGCGGGATCGCGTTGAAACACCGCAGATGCAAGCCCGGCAGCGGCACGCCGAGCCGGTCGCACGCGGTGCGCAGCACCCGCACGACCAGGTGCGTCTCGTCGGTCGGGACGTCCGCCACGCCGCCCGCGCCCGCGTCGAAGACCTCGACCTTGAGGCCGGAGCCGGTGACCTGCAACTCAACGACGTCGTGCAGGGCCAGCGCCAGGCCCAGCGTGTCGAACCCCGGACCGAGGTTCGCCGACGACGCCGGCACGGTCACCTTCAGGCGGGTCACGACAGCTCCAGCGCCGCCGCCACAGCCCCCGGGTCCACCGCGAGCGGCTCGACCTCAACGCTGCCCTCCAGCGCCGTGGCGGGGTCCTTCAGCCCGTGCCCGGTGACCGTGCAGACCACAGTGGACCCACGGGGGATCCGGCCGTCGGCCGCGGTCAGCAGCAGGCCGGCGACGCTCGTCGCGGACGACGGCTCGACGAAGACGCCCTCCTTTGCGGCCAGCAACCGGTACGCGGCAAGGATCTGCTCGTCGGTCGCCTTCTCGAACAGGCCGCCCGAGGCGTTCTTCGCCTTGACCGCGCTCCGCCACGACGCCGGGCTGCCGACGCGGATCGCCGTCGCGATCGTCTCCGGTTCCTTCACCGGCTCGCCCGACACCAGCGGCGCGGCACCCGCTGCCTGGAACCCGTACATGCGCGGGGTGTTCTTCACCACACCGTCGGCGGCGTACTCGGTGTACCCGGCCCAGTAGGCCGTGATGTTGCCCGCATTGCCGACCGGCAGGCAGTGGATGTCCGGCGCCTCGCCGAGCACGTCACAGATCTCCCACGCGGCGGTCTTCTGGCCGACGAGACGCACCGGGTTGACCGAGTTGACCAGCGTCACCGGGTGATCGATCGCCGTCTTGCGGGCCAGTTCGAGGCAGTCGTCGAAGTTGCCGTCGATCTGCAGTATCCGCGCGCCGTGCAGGATGGCCTGTGCGAGCTTGCCCATCGCGATCTTGCCCTGCGGGATCAGCACGGCGCAGACGAGCCCCGCGCGT
Organism: Amycolatopsis sp.; assembly: GCA_035547575.1. Taxonomy (GTDB): domain Bacteria; phylum Actinomycetota; class Actinomycetes; order Mycobacteriales; family Pseudonocardiaceae; genus Amycolatopsis_E. The sequence goes on from DASZUO010000058.1 coordinate 4,317, forward strand.
GCGGCATAGGCGGCGGCCGAGGCGGACGTGTTGCCGGTGGAGGCGCAGATCACGGCCTGCAGCCCGCTGGCCAGCGCGTGCGTCATCGCGACCGTCATGCCGCGGTCCTTGAAGGAACCGGTGGGGTTCGCGCCCTCGACCTTGAGGTAGACCGAGCACCCCGTCAGGTCCGACAGGTGCGGCGCGGGCATCAGCGGCGTGTTGCCCTCGCCAAGCGTGACGATCTTCGCGCCCGCCGGGATCGGCACCCGGTCGGCATAGGCCTCGATGATCCCCGGCCAACCAGGTTTCGTGTTCATCAGTCTTCGCCTTCCACGCGCATCACGCTGACGACTTCGTGCACGACGTCCATCTTGCCGATCTCCTCGACGGTGGCCCGCAACGCCGCGTCCGGCGCCAGGTGCGTCACGATGACCAGGCTCGCCGTGGCGTGCCGGTCCCGCTGCCGCACGGCGGCGATGCTGACCTCGTGCGCCGCGAAGACCTGCGCGACCTGCGCCAGCACACCCGGTTTGTCCGCGACGTCGAGGCTGATGTGGTAGCGCGTCGGCGTCTGGCCCATCGGCCGCACGGGCAGCGCGGCGTGCGCCGACTCGCGCGGGCCGCGCCCGCCGAGCACCCTGTTGCGGGCCACGGCCACAAGGTCGCCCAGCACGGCACTGGCCGTGGGCGACCCGCCCGCGCCCTGGCCGTAGAACATCAGCTCACCCGCGGCGTCGGCCTCGACGAACACCGCGTTGAAGGCGCCGCCGACCCCGGCCAGCGGGTGACCGCGCGGGATCATCACGGGGTGCACGCGCGCCGACACCGATTCGGTGCCGTCGTCGGCCGTCACCCGCTCGCAGATCGAGAGCAGTTTTACCGCACGCCCCAACGTTTTCGCGGCCGCGATGTCGGACGAGGTGACGTTCGCGATGCCCTCGCGGTACACGTCCGAGGCGGTGACCCGGCTGTGGAACGCCAGCGACGCGAGGATCGCGGCCTTCGACGCGGCGTCGTAGCCGTCGACGTCCGCCGTCGGGTCCGCTTCCGCGTAACCCAGCCGGCTCGCCTCGTCCAGCGTCTCCGCGTACCCGGCGCCGCTCGAGTCCATTGCGGACAGAATGAAGTTGGTGGTGCCGTTGACGATCCCCATCACCTTGGTGATCCGATCACCGGCGAGCGACTCACGCAGCGGGCGCAGCAGCGGGATCGCACCGGCGACGGAGGCCTCGAAGTAGAGGTCCGCGCCCGCCGAGTCGGCCGCCTCCGACAGCTCCGCCGAGTGCTCCGCGAGCAGTGCCTTGTTGGCGGTGACGACCGACTTTCCCTTGCGCAGCGCGGTCAGCAGCCACGTGCGCACCGGTTCGATGCCGCCGATCAGCTCGACGATGACGTCCACATCGGACTCGACAAGGGCGGCCGCGTCCGAGGTGAGCAGGTGCTGCGGCAGCTCCGGGTGCTTGTCCGGCCGGCGCACCGCGATCCCGGCCAGTTCGACCGGCGCGCCCGCGCGGGCCGCCAGTTCGCCGGCCTCCTCGGCGAGCAACCGCGCGACCTCGCTGCCGACCGTGCCGCAGCCCAGCAGCGCGACCCGCACCGTCTTACCGTCTACAGTGGACGTCACGACGCCTCCCGTCGCAGCATGTCGTCGATGGTCTCCCTGCGCAGGAGCAGGCGCGCGCTCCCGTTGCGCACGGCGACGACCGCCGGACGCGGCAGGCGGTTGTAGTTGCTGGCCATCGAGTAGCAGTAGGCGCCGGTCGCCGCGAGCGCGATCAGGTCGCCCGTCGCCAGCGTGTCGGGCAGCCAGCAGTCGCGGACGACGATGTCGCCGGACTCGCAGTGCTTGCCCACCACTCGCGACAGCGCGGCACCCACCGCCCCGTTGCCGTCCTCGGCCGCGCGGGACACCAGGCGGCAGTCGTATGCCGCGTCGTAGAGCGAGGTGCGGATGTTGTCGCTCATCCCGCCGTCGACGCTCACGTACCGGCGGCTTTCGTTGTCCCCCAATGCAACGTCCTTGATGGTGCCGACCTCGTACAGCGTCACCGTGCCCGGTCCGGCGATCGCCCGGCCCGGCTCCCCCGCGATCCGCGGCACCGGCAGCCCGGCGAACTCGCATTCCTTGTGCACGATCTCGCGGATCTGCGTGACCAGCTGCGCCGGGGGCGGCGGGTTGTCCTTGTCGGTGTAGGCGATGCCGAATCCGCCGCCGAGGTCTACAATGGACAGTTGATCGAGCAGCGCCTCGCCGTGCTCCTTGGCCAGCTCGCCGAGGAGGCCGACCACACGGCGGGCCGCGACCTCGAAGCCGTCGGCGTCGAAGATCTGCGAGCCGATGTGGCTGTGCAGGCCGACCAGTTTGAGCGAGGACGCGTTGAGCACCCGGCGCACCGCCTCGGCGGCGTCGCCCGCCGCCAGCGAGAAGCCGAACTTCTGGTCCTCGTGCGCGGTCGCGATGAACTCGTGCGTGTGCGCCTCCACGCCCACCGTCACCCGCACCAGGACGCTCTGCACGACATCGCGCCGGGCCGCCACGTCGGCGAGCCGGGCGATCTCGTAGAACGAGTCGAGCACCACGGTGCCGACGCCCGCGTCGAGCGCGGCCTCCAGTTCCGCGACCGACTTGTTGTTGCCGTGGAAGGTGATCCGCTCGGCCGGGAAGCCCGCCCGCAGTGCGACGGCCAGCTCTCCCCCGCTGGCGACGTCCATGCTCAGGCCCTGGGCGGCGACCCAGCGGGCGACCTCGGTGCACAGGAACGCCTTGGCGGCGTAGTGCACCAGCGCCGGGTCCTCGAACGCCTCGGCGTACTCGGCGCAGCGGGACTTGAAGTCGGCCTCGTCCACGACGAACAGCGGCGTGCCGTAGGTCGCCGCCAGCTCGCGGACATCGACACCCGCGATCCGGACGACACCGTCCGGCGCGCGGAACGCGTTGCGCGGCCACACTTTCGGGTAAAGCCGGTCCAGCTCGCCCCCGGTGGACGGCGGGAAGCCGGCGGTGTCGACGTGCGGGTAGACCTCGGCGTGCCGTGGGCCTGCGGGATGGGCCATGGTTACATCCGTTCCGGGGCGGAGACACCGAGCAGGGACAGGCCGTTGGCGAACACCTGGCGGGCCGCCTCGCACAGCGCGAGCCGGGCGAAGGTCAGCGGGGTCGCCTCCTCGTCGCCCTGCGGCAGCACGCGCGCGACGTCGTAGAACTTGTGGTAGGCGCTGGCCAGGCCCTCCAGGTAGCGCGCCACCCGGTGCGGCTCGCGCAGTTCGGCGGCCTTGAGCAGCACCTTCGGGAACTCGCCGATCGTGCGGATCAGGTCACCCTCGCGCGGGTGGGTCAGCAAACCGAGGTCGGCGTCGCGGTCGAGCTTGAGGCCGAGATCGGCGGCGTTGCGCTGCAACGAGGCCAGCCGCGCATGCGCGTACTGCACGTAGTAGACCGGATTGTCGTTGCTGTGCTTACGAAGCAGGTCCAGGTCGACGTCGATGCTCGAGTCGACCGAATACCGGGTCAGCTCGTACCGCGCCGCGTCCACCCCGACGGCCTCGACGAGATCCTCCATCGTGATGACCGTGCCCGCGCGCTTGCTCATCCGGACGGGCTTGCCGTCGCTGACCAGGTTGACCATCTGGCCGATGAGCACCTCGACGACCGCCGGGTCGTGGCCCAGCGCCGCCGCGGCGGCCTTGAGCCGGGCGATGTAGCCGTGGTGGTCCGCGCCCAGCATGTAGATGCACAGGTCGAAGCCGCGGCCGATCTTGTCCTGCAGGTAGGCGATGTCGCCCGCGATGTAGGCCGGGTTGCCGTCGCTCTTGATGACCACGCGGTCCTTGTCGTCGCCGAACTCGGTGGACCTGAGCCACCACGCGCCGTCGGCCTCGTAGAGCTTGCCCGACTCCTTCAAGCTCTCCACCGCCCGCGAGACCGCGCCGCTTTGGTGCAGCGAGTCTTCCTGGAAATACACGTCGAAGTCGGTGCCGAACTCGTGCAGGCTCTGCTTGATCTCGGCGAACATCAGCTCGATGCCGATCCCGCGGAACGTCTCGTGCCGCTCGGCCTCGGGCTTCGACAGCGCGCTCGGCTGCTGCCGCAGCACCTCGGCGGCGATGTCGGAGACGTAGGCGCCCGCGTAGCCGTCCTCCGGGGCGGGCTCGCCCTTCGCGGCCGCGATCAGCGACCGGACGAACCGGTCGATCTGCGCCCCCGCGTCGTTGAAGTAGTACTCGCGGGTCACGGCGGCGCCCTGCGCGCCGAGGATCCGGCCCAGCGCGTCGCCGACCGCGGCCCAGCGTGTGCCGCCGAGGTGCACCGGGCCGGTCGGGTTCGCCGACACGAACTCCAGGTTGATCTTGCACCCGGCCAGCGCGTCACCGGTGCCGTAGCCCCGGCCGGCGGCCAGGACCTGCTTGATCTGCTCGCCCTGTGCGCCGGCGGCGAGCCGGAAGTTGAGGAAACCAGGGCCGGCGACCTCAGCACTGTCCACGCCGTTGTCGGCGGCCACCGCGTCCGCCAGCGCCTGCGCGAAGTCGCGCGGCTGCAGCCCGACCTTCTTGGCGACCTGGAGCGCGAGGTTGGTGGCGTAGTCGCCGTGCTCGGGGTTGCGCGGTCGCTCGATCGTCACGGTCTCGGGCAGGGCGGCGTGATCGAGGCCACGCGCGGAAAGAACCTGCACGGCGGACGAGCGAACGAGGTCGGCGAGAGCAGCGGGAGTCACCACGCGAGTGTATGTGGCCGTTGACAGGGGCCAGACATGCAGTCCCTACACTTCCACCCAGGGTAAATCGATCCTGACGGGAACGTGGGAGCCATGGCCAGCGGCACAAAGAAGAAGGGCACCTCGGGCAAGGCCGTGAGGTCGGCGCGCGCCTCGGTGGTGACCCGTACGCACGTGCCGGGGGGCACCATCAGCGCGGTCATCGGGGTGGTGGCGCTGGCCGCTGTCGTCGTCACCTACTACCTGGTGCAGTCGGCGCCCAAGCGCGCGCTCGCCGACTGGACGCCCAGCGCGTCCAACCCGGACCCGTCGCTGAAGCTCGAGGGGATCAAGACGGTCAAGTACGCGGGCAGCGTGCACGTGCTGCCCACCGAGCGCGTCGCGTACGACCAGTCCCCGCCCTTCGGCGGCCCGCACGACGGCTACTGGGCCACCTGCACCGGAACGGTGTACAAGACGGCCGTGCGCAACGAGAACATGGTGCACGCGCTCGAGCACGGCACGGTGTGGATCGCCTACAACCCGGACCAGGTCAAGGGTGACGCGCTGACCACGCTCACGTCGAAGGTCCAGGGCAAGCCGTACTCGATGATCTCCCCGTACCCCGGCCTCGACAAGCCGATCTCGCTGCAGTCCTGGGGCCACCAGTTGAAGGTGGACAGCGCCGGCGACGAGCGGATCGACGAGTTCATCACCGCGCTGCGCGCCAACAACAGCACCACCCCCGAGATCGGCGCCTCGTGCGACGCGCTCGGCGCGGGCATGTTCGACCCGGACAACCCGCCGCCGTTCGACCCGGCGCCGCCGGGACCGGACGCCAAGCCGATGGACTACCAGGGTTCGCAGGGCGCTCAGCAGGAAGGCGCCGCGGCCGGGATGCCGACGGGCTGATCGCCGATGCACGTCGAGGCTCCCGAGGAAGCATCCGAGACCGAACGCCCGTCCTGGAACCGGCCGGTCGTCATCGGCGCGTCGGTCGTCGTGGTCCTGCTGGTCGGCGCCGTGATCGGGATGTTCCTCACCCAGCGCGCGCTCGACTCCGGCACGCCGGCGACGCCCGCCGCGGGCTCCGTCGAGGTCGGGTTCGCACAGGACATGTCGGTGCACCACCTGCAGGCCGTCACGATGGCCAACTGGGCGCGTGACCACACCACCGATCCGCAGGTCAAGCAGCTCGCGTTCGACATACAGAGCACCCAGTTGGAGCAGGTCGGGCGGATGAAGGGCTGGCTCATGCTGTGGGACCAGCCGGAGCAGGCGCCAGGGGCGTACATGACGTGGATGGCCGGCGCGCCCGTGCACGATCACGCGATGGCGATGACGTCGTCCGGCGTCGCCGTGATGCCGGGGATGGCGACGGACGCGGAGCTGGGTCGGCTCAGGTCCCTGACCGGCAAGGACATGGATGTGTACTTCCTGCAGTTGATGCTCCGGCACCACCAGGGCGGCACGGCGATGGCCCAGTACGCGCACGACCACACGTCGCTCCCGGCGGTGAAGACGCTGGCGCAGAACATTTTGGACTCGCAGGGCAACGAGGTGACGTTGATGCAGCAGATGCTGGCCGCGCGGGGCGCTCAGCCGCTGTAGGTCACCAGCTCAGCTCGTCGCACCGTTTCGCGGACTCGCACGGCTCGACCTGCAGGGTGGCGTGCTTGATGTGGTAGGTCTCGGCGAGCAGGTTCTGCGCGGCGGCGAGTACTTCGCCGGGGTCGGCGTGCGGCTCGACGGCGAGGTGTGCCGAGGCCACCTCCATGCCGGAGGTCAGGGTCCAGACGTGCAGGTCGTGCACGTCGCGCACCCCGCTCAGGGCCGTGAGTTCCGCGGCGACCTGCTCGACGTCCACGTCGGCGGGGGCGTGCTGGAACAGGATGTGCAACGCCCGGCGGGCCAGCGTGAAGGTGCGCGGGAGGACGAACAGCCCGATCGCGACGCCGATGATCGGGTCGGCGTACCGCCAGCCCGTGGTGAGCATGACCGCGCCGCTGACGAGGACGCCGACCGACCCGATCATGTCGGCGAGGACCTCGAGGTAGGCGCCCCGGAGGTTGAGACTCTCCTTCGAGCCTTCTCTGAGCAGCAGGAACGCGGCCACGTTCGCCACCAGTCCCCCGACGGCCGTGAGGAGCACCGGCAACCCCGGCACCGCGGGCGGGTCGGCGATCCGGGAGATCGCTTCGACCAGCACATACGCGGCGACGCCGAAGAGCAGGACGGCGTTGCCCAGCGCGGCCAGGACCTCCGAGCGGTAGAGCCCGAAGGTGCGGCGGTAGGTGGGCCCACTCCGCGCGGCCAGGAGGATCGCCGTCAGCGCCATCCCGAGCCCGAAGACGTCGGTGAACATGTGCCCGGCGTCGGAGATGAGGGCCAGCGAGTGCGTCAGCACCCCCACCACGACCTCGAGGATGAGGACGGCGAGCCCAATCCCCAGCGCGGCGCCCAGACGGGAGCGGTAGCGGCCGGAGGCGCTCGCGGCCTGGTGGCCGTGTCCGTGGCCGTGGCCGTGGGTTTGGGTTTGGCCGTCGCGGCCGGGGCCGGTTTGGGTTTGGCCTTCGTTGCGGCCGGTTCGGTTCTGGCCGTCGCGGCCGGTGTCGGTTTGGTGGCGCCCGCCTTGACCTTCGATGCGGCCTGGGCCGGTGTGGCTTTGGTTGTGGGTTTGGCCTCCGTTGTGGGCAAGGCTCTGGATGCGGACGGGGCTCTGCGTGCTGACGGCGGGGTCAGACTCGGTCCGGTCCTCGGTGCGAGCCGGACCCGCGCTGACACTGTCGACATCGCCTCGGCCGATCTTGGTGCCGCTGTCGACATCGCCTTGGCCGGTCTTACTGACGCTGTCGACGTCAGCTTCGCCGATCTTGCGGAGGCCGGCGGAGACGCCGTCGTCGTGCCGAGCCGTGCCACCGTTGATGTCCGCGCCGCGGCGGGTGGCCTTCACGGGCTCGGCCTCGTGCCCGCGTCCCATCGCATCGCCTCCTCACCACAGGCTCACGCCAACATATAGCGACATGCGCATATATGCAACCTAGGTGAGCCTTACCTTTACGCGATCATAACTCCACGCGGCTCGTTTTGGGTGGGCACTCATCAGCGGGCCTACCCGATGCGCTAGGCTTTACCAAGTCGCTCAGCGACGGGCCCTCGTAGCTCAGGGGATAGAGCACTGCCCTCCGGAGGCAGGTGTCGCAGGTTCGAATCCTGCCGAGGGCACCGATTCAGCCAGTGTGCGAACCTTTCGCTCCGTAGTCGCGCCTGGTGCCGCGACCCCCACCGGGTGGAGCTGGCGAATGTCCGCTTGCTGGCGGGCCATCGCCTTGATCGGCTGTTTGATCCCGAACTTGTCGCGGAGTTGCAGTCGGCGGCTCTGGATGGCGTCACCTTGGGGGTAACCTGTCAGGCCCCGTCGTGGTGGCACGGTGCCGGTCGTGTCTGGCCGGGACGGTCTTCGCTCGCAAGTTGTCGCCGGGATCGCGTCTGCAGGGGGTGTCGAGCGATGCCGATTCGGTCGGGCAGCAGTCGCCGATCGCGTTTCAGACGGCTGGCTATCGTGTCGTGAGGTCTCGGCGCTTTAGTGTTATTCCGTTTTGCTCACGGTCCCAGGTGTCGGCGGTGATTCCTTCGGTACGCAGGCGGTGTTTTTCAACTTTGCTCGTGGGGGTCTTGGGAAGCTCGGGCATTATGCGGATATAGCGGGGAACCATGAAGTACGCCATACGTTCGGCGAGGAACTCGACGAGTTCTTTCGGTGTGAATTCTTGTCCTGTAGTGGGGGCGATGGCGGCGAGTATGTCGTCTTCACCGTGCGGGCTGGGAACACCGACAACGGCGGCTTCGCGGACATGCGGGTGGGCGAGTATTTCGTTTTCCACATCGAAGGACGAGACGTTTTCCCCACGTCGGCGGATGGCATCTTTGACACGGTCGACGAAGAAGTATTCGTCGTGTTGTATGCGGAAGGCGTCGCCGGTGTGGTACCAGCCGTTGCGCCACACGTTGGCGGTTGCTTCGGGCATGTTCCAGTAGCCGGAGTTCATAGCCCAGGGCCGATCGGCCCGAAGGATGAGTTCACCGCTGTGCCCGTCGGGGACTTCTTGGTCATGTTCGTCCACGATTCGTGCTTGTATGCCACGACGGACGCGTCCGCAGGTGCCGGGTGTTCCCGGGTCGGGTTCGGAGATGATCGGGATGGAGGTCTCGGTCATGTTGAACATGGCCACAAAGCGGACTCCGAAGCGTTTGGCGAATGCGTGCGCGTCTTCGATGAGCGGCACCATGTAGACATGGCGGAGGGGGTGGTCACGGTCGCCGGGGTGGGGTGGCTGTTTGACGAGGAAGTTGGCCATGACGCCTAACAAGGTGACGTGTGTGGTGCGGGTAGCCCTGACGGTGTCCCAGAATTGATTGGTGTCGAATCGGTCGACGACGGCGATGGATCCGCCAAGGAGGATGGCTGCGTAGACGCCGATGGTACCGCCAGCATGGAAAAGCGGGAGGTTGACCATGTATCGGTCACCCGCGCGGAAATACTCGGTGAATGCTGCGGCGGCAGCCGTTGCCAATTGTGTGTAGGAGCAGATGACGCCTTTGGAGGGGCCCGTGGTACCAGACGTGAAGATGATCGCGTACGGATCCCAAGGCTGTACCGGTCGTTCTGGCGTTACGGCATCATCGGCGACCTCGGCCCACCGATCAAGCGTCAGGGCAATGACTTGCTCCACGAGGGCGGTGTCGACACCGCGGAGCTGGTCGGCCAGTGTGGGGTGCGCGACCATGATTCGAGCGTCGGAGAGGCTGATGACATGTTCGAGCAATCGGCCGCGATATGCGGGGTTGAGGGGGACGTAGATCGCGCCGAGTAGGTTGGCGCCGTACCAAATACGCAGCGCGTCGGGACCATTGGGAAACCACGACAGTACCCGATCGCCAGGGCCAACTCCCAGCGCCTGGAGATGCCGCGCAACCGCGTTGGCGGCCTGCCACGCGTGCCGATTGGTCCACTGCATCCCGTCGGCGAACACGGCGTGAACCTCCTCGGGCCGGTCGCTCGCCGCCCGATGCAGGAGTGGCCCGAGGACACACTCCTCGGCTTCGGGGACCTTCGCGCTCCACCAGTCCATCACTCGCCTCGCCCGTTCGTTCCGTTGTGTATGAGCGTTTATAAACCTCATCGTCCCGCGAGGTCAACCTTGCGGCGACACTGACCTGTATGTACGTTCATTTACATGGTTCATGGTAGCTGTGACGTGTACGTGCTGGGTGGGGTGCAAACCGACTTCGCGCGGCGGTGGGCGCGGGAGTCAGATCGACCGCTGGCGTCG
>DASZUO010000059.1:0-2842 GCA_035547575.1 Amycolatopsis sp.
TGCCCGGCGCGGGCAGCGCCGTGGTGATCACCAGCCGCGAGCACCAGCCGACCCTGCTGCTGCGCAGTGGCGGGTTGCACCTCGAACTGCCCCCGCTGACCCCGGACGAAGCGCTTACCCTGCTGCGGCGCCGCCTCGGCGACGCCCGGGTGAACGCGGACCCGGCCGCCGCCGAAGCCGTCGTGCGCCGCTGCGGGCGCCTGCCCACCGCCGTGCTGATCGCCGCCGAACACATCCGCCAGCGCCACCACGGCTCACTGAGCGAACTCGCGGACGGCCTAGCCACCGAGGAAGGCCGACTGGACCTGTTCACCTCGTCCGACCCGACGGTCAACATCCACGGCGTTCTCGACGTGTCCTACCTCGCCCTGCCACCCCAGGCGCGACGGGTGTTCCGGCTGCTGGGCATCAACCCCGCCCACCTCGCCAGCGCCGAGTCCACGGCCGCGCTCGCCGACTTGAGCATCGCCGCAGCGCGGGATGCGCTCGACGTGCTGCGCCACGCGCACCTTCTCGAAGACGCACACGCGGGCCGGATGCGCATGAACCACCTGCTGCGCGCCTACGCCTACCAGCGGGCCATCGTCGAGGAGCCGCTGTCCGAAGTGGAACGTGCCCACGACCGCGTGCTGCGCTGGTACACCGCGACCGCCTGGAACGCCAGCAACGCACTGGCGCCGCACTGGTCAGGGCAGGCCCTGGCGCCCGAGGACGCCGTCGACATCGAACCGCTGAGGTTCACCGACGGCGGCTACGACGGCGCGGTCGCCTGGTGCGAGGACGAAGCCGAGACAGCGATCTACGTTGCCCGCCACGCCCGCAGCCGCGCCGCGCGCGACGCGCTGTGGATGCTGCCGACGCTGTTCCTGCCCTACTTCTACCTGACCAAGAACTGGGGCACCTGGCTGACCGCGGCGACCGACAGCCTCGCCGCCGCCCGCAGGTTCGACAGCCAGCGCGGCATCGCCTGGTGCCTGCACAGCCTGGGCTGGGCCCAGCACGAACTGGGACGCACCGACGAGGCCGTGACCAATCTCCGCGAGGCGCTGCGGCTGCGCACCGAACTCGGCGAGGACGACCGCGTGCGGGGCTGGAATTCGTTCTCCCTCGGCGCGGCCTACCTCGCCCTCGACCTCCATCAGGAAGCCCGAGACTGCTTCGCCGTGGCCGACGCTCTCTTCGCCGAGCAGGATTTTGACTTCGGTCTCGCGTTCACCCGCGCCGTTCTCGCCCACGTCCACCAAGCATCGGGCGACACCGCTGCGGCGACCGAGGCCGCGGTCGAGGCGCTCAACCGCGCCCAGAAAGTGCCGTCCGCGCCCGTTCTCAGCCTGGCCCACCACCAGTACGGGCTCCTACTGCTCCAGCAACAGCAGTACCGGATCGCGCTGACCCATCTCGACGCCGCGCTCAAGCTCCGCCGCACCAGCCGGGAACGCTGGGGAGAAGCCGAAACCCTGATCGCCCGCGCCGAAACCTTCTCCGCGATGAGCGAGCCGGAGCGCGCCCGCGAGTCCTACCGCGAGGCCGCCGCTATCCTCGAGATCCTGCACGATCCCCGCGCGCTCGAGATCCAAACGCAGATCGCCACGCTCAACGCCTGCCTGCGTTCCCGCGACGATCGAGCGAGCTGACCGCTGCGGGGGCTCTCACGCACTGCCTCCCCGGCGCCATCGGTTCGCTGGGGAGGCAGTGGCGCATCGTCGGTCCCGTACCCCGATGGGAAACTCACCGCGGACCACGAACTTTTCCCAGGCGAATATGAGCCCTATTCGGGTACGTACCGATAACTCGTACACGACATACAAAAATGATCACCGAGGGTGCAGATTTACGGCTGAGAGTTGCAAGCTCGCCACGATTGCTGAAAACCGTTTTCACCTTGACAAAACTGGGACAGAATCGGGACAAGAAGAGGACAAGGTTGTCCTCGTCGATTCGTTCCCCGGGACGACATAAGAGTCCAGAGTGGAGTCATGCGAATCGACCCACCGCAAGGCATCGCCGGTACCTGTCGGGGATCTGCGGAGCCAGTCGGCTCGCGTTAGCCGGGCGGCACCCGGTTCGCCCGAGTGTCACCCGGCACGCGCCCCGCGCAGCACGTTCAGTGTGGTGCCGTGGCGGAATGCAACGGAATTAGCGCGAAATCCACTTACTCTAATCGAATAATCACACACAATCGTTCATTCATTGCGCAGCTCGAGAATTTGTGCGCGTGCTCAACCCTGCCCGCATCATCGCACATTTATCCATTGCGATTTCACTATTCTGGGAGGACACCAATGCCAGCAACGACGAACCCTGCCCGCCGCCGCGTTCGCACCGCGTCCACCGGGCTCGCGCTCGCCGCCCTGGCCGTCGGCGGCGCGCTCGCCGGCACCGGGACCGCGTCCGCCGACACCGGCGCACCCTCCGCGAGTTCGGCAGTCGCGGCCAAGGAAGCCTGCGGCTACCTCGGCTCCGCCAAGTACCGGCACTGCGACGGCGGCACCGGATCCACCGTCATGCTCGACGTCACCGACTTCTTCGGCGGCGACCACACCCGCTGCGTCGGCCCCGGCGTTACCAATCTGCAGCCCGGCATCCGCTGGGCAGTGATCGACGCCTACTGGAACGGCGGAGTCGGCTGCATCCCCGGCCTCAACGGCTCCGACTAACGACCCAAACGACGTGCTGGAGCGGTGGCGGATATCCGAAGAGTAACCCACCCGGTGTTCACATCGCCGACGTCCAGCCGTCCGGGAGGACCCCTCCCCCTCACTCCCGGACCAGCCCGGTGTGGCGGGCGCCGTCGACGCCCATGACTGTGCGCCCGCCACACCGGCCCACCTCCCCCGACGCT
>DASZUO010000060.1:0-32008 GCA_035547575.1 Amycolatopsis sp.
CCGAGCGGCGTGTCTGGTGTTGTTCGCGAGTCTGCGGCACAAGGAAGTTCATCGTGGCTGTCGTGACCTCGAGGTTCTCCACCGCCGCGGCGTGCCGCTCGTCGTGGTAGCTCTCCAGCAGGCCTTCGCCCGCCCAGCCGCGCAGCACATACGCGAGCTTCCACGCGGCGTTGTCCGCGTCGCCGACGCCGGAGTTCAGTCCGCGCGCGCCGAACGGCGCCACCACGTGCGCGCAGTCCCCGGCGAGCAGCACGCGGCCGACGCGCATCCGGTCCGCGACCCGCGAATGGAACCGGTACACCGACTTCCACAGGATCTCGTACGGGGTGTCGCCGATGATCGCGTGGATGCGGGAGTGCAGCGCGCCGCCGGCTTCCTCGCGGGCGAGGTCGTAGTCGCCGGGTACCTGCCAGTCGATGCGGAACGTCGAGTCCGGGCACGGGTGGATGAGCACCTGGCGGCCCGGGTTCCACGACGGGTCGAAGTAGAACCGGCGCTCCCGCGCCCAGCCGGGCAGTTCCGCGCGGATGTCGCAGATGAGGAACAGGTCGTCGAAGGACTGCCCGTCGAAGCGCACGCCGAGCATCCGCCGGATGTCCTCACCGCGGGCGCCCGCGCAGGCCACGGCGTAGTCGCCGCGAACGTCGCCCTGCGCGCAGCGCACGGTGACGCCGCCGGAGTCCTGGTCGATGCCCACCACCTGGTGGTTCCACCGCACGTCGATCAGCGGCCGGCCGGCGATGAGGTCGTCGAGGATTTCCTCCGTGCGTGACTGGGAGAGGTTGACGAACGGCGGGAAGGCCGAGCGCCCGGCATCGCCCAGTTCGATCGCGAACAGTTCCCGGTCCCGGTAGAACGTGCGCGCGGTCGTCCAGGTGACGCCCTCGTCGGCGATCAGGCGGCCAGCGCCGACCGACTCCCACACGTCGAGCGCGTCGCGCTGCTGGCAGATCGACTTCGATCCCACCAGGTCCCGCTCCGCGCGGCCGTCGAGCAGCACCACGGGCACGCCCCAGCGGGCGAGCAGCAGGGCCGTCGTCTGCCCAACCGGCCCGTTGCCGATGACCACCACGCGTCGCGGCCGCTCCGTGCGGTCCTGGGTCATGACTGCAACTGATCCCACACTTCGCGGTCGCGCTCGGCCGTCCAGATCACCGGACGTTCGACACCGGAGAGTTCGTCCCACAGCCGGGACACGTCGAAAGGCAGGCAGTGCTCGAAAATCGGCCACTGACCGTACTGCGGGGCCAGCGCGGCGTGCGTGCGCTCGAACGCTTCCCTGAGCGTGCCGCCCGCCTGCCGCACGGCGCCGACCTCGCGCAGCATCACCCGCAGGAAGTGCCGCGTCTGCGCGATCGCGGCACCGACCGCGTCCCGGCCCCGCGTCACGCCGCCGCGGCCACCGATCAGCGTCTCGGCACCGAACGCACCTACCCGGTCCAAAGTGGACGACGACCATTCGCGGTGGAACGCGTCGCCGGTGTAGAGCGCGGCCTCGGCCTCGACGAGGTCGCCGGCGTAGAGGATCTGCTGCCGGGGCAGCCAGGCCACGAGGTCGCCCTCGGTGTGCCCGCGCCCGCAGTACTGCAGCACCAGGTCACCGCGGTCGCCGCCGAGGTCGATCGTGAGCCGGTCGGAGAAGGTGAGCGTGGGCCAGGTCAGTCCGGGCACCGAGTCCGCACCCTTGGCCAGTCGCGGCATCCGCGCGAACTCGCTCTCCCAGTCCTGCTTGCCGCGCTCGGCGACCAGCGCGCGCGTGTTCTCGTGCGCGACGATGACCTCGGCGTCGAACGCGGAGGCGCCGAGCACGCGCACGGCGTGATAGTGCGAGAGCACGAGGTAGCGAACCGGCTTGTCGGTGTGCCTGCGCAGCAGCGTGAGCCAGTCCCGAGCGGCGACCGGGGTCGCCAGCGCCTCGAAGCAGACCAGGAAGTCCTCGCCCTCGATGGCGCCGACGTTCGGGTCGCCTTCGGCGGTCAGCGCGTAGACGCCGTGGGCGAGCACCTCGAGCGTCTGCTGCTTCTCCCCGAGGTCCGCCGACGAGGCGAAGGCCTTTGCCGCCACGACACCCACCTCCATTGGTCAATGATTTGACTATATGGATGTGACCAGGGTAACACTCCGGCCATCACAACGGAAGGCGCCGGGCATTTCACGGTCGTGCGACGACGCGCTCTAATCTTGGCGCATGGACACGGAGCCGGTAGCCGCGCAAGACCTGGACTACCTGTCGTTCGTCGACTATGCGATCGAGCGCACGACGGCGGAACTGCCGCAGGTCGACCCCACCGCGATGCGGCTCGGCCTGACGCTGCACCGGCTCACCAGCGCACTCGTCTACGACTGGGAATCCACGGTGCACCGGCCGCGCGGCTGGAGCTGGGGCGGGTTCCGGGTCCTGTTCGTGCTGTGGCTGGCCGGTCCACTGGAGGCCAAGCGCGTCGCCCAGCTCTCGGGCATGAGCCGGGCCGCGGTGTCGGCACTGGTGAACACGCTGGAACGGGACGGGCTGGTGTCGCGAAGCCAGGCCGAGCACGACAAGCGCGCCGTGCTGCTCACCCTCACCGGCGCCGGGCACCACGCGATCGCGAGCGCCTACGAGGCGCACAACGAGCGCGAACAGGCCTGGGCGAACGCGCTGAGCAAACCCGAGCTGATGGTGCTCATCGGACTACTCGAGAAGCTCACCACCAGCTCGGCCGCCACCGAAGCGAAACGCCGCTTCTAGTCAAATACTTAACTGAGTGCGCTCTCGATCGCGGACGTGACCTCGTCCGACTCCGGCTCGGTCCGGGGACGGAACCGGGCCAGCACGGTGCCGTCGCCCGAGACCAGGAACTTCTCGAAGTTCCACTGGATGTCGCCCGCCTCGCCGGTCGCGTCGGGAGTCCGCACCAGTTCCGCGTACACCGGGTGCCGGCCCGCGCCGTTCACGTCGATCTTCTCGAACAGCGGGAAACTGACGCCGTACGTGGTGGAGCAGAACGTCGCGATCTCCTCCGAGCTGCCCGGCTCCTGCCCGCCGAACTGGTTGCACGGGAACCCGACAACCGAGAAACCCTTGTCCCCAAAGCGTTGCTGGAGCCGCTCCAGCCCTTCGTACTGCGGTGTCAGCCCGCATCTGGACGCTACGTTCACAACGAGCATCACCTTGTTGCCCAGCCCGCCCAGCGTCGCCGGTTCGCCGGCGAGCGTGCGCAGCTCGATATCACCCAGGGCCATCGTCCGATCCTTGGGCATCTTCCGGCCCACTCCCCCTGCCATGTGACGGAAGTTACAGAATCACTCGGCCGGGCGGGGCGACGGAACGGTGGTCACCCCTTCGTTCGGCCGGAGGCCGAGCGCGTCGAGCAGCAGCGCGCAGTCGTCGGCGTCGGCCGCGGCGGATGCCACCGCACGCACCGCGCGACGACGCTGCTCGCGGACCGCTTCGGTGTCCTCGACGATGTCGTGCGGCTCGGCGACCGAAGAGCCGCCGGAGAAACCCTTTTCTCGCATCGTTGTCCCCTCCCTGCGGGCAAAGATCCGTGTAGCGGGCCGGACCCCGGGGTAGCCGGACACCGAGGAAAGGAGCGGCCATGGACTACTCCACGGATCCGGTACGTGCGCAAGGACCGCCTGCCGTCACCGAAGGTACCCCTGAAGGACCGATCGTGCTGGTGCTCGATCCCGCCGGAGCGGCCAAGCACGAGGGGCTGCCCGCGACGTGGCGGGATCTGGCCGACCGCTGGCGCATCGTCTGGTGCCGGCTGCCCGCCGACGGCAGCCTGAGCGAGGCCGACGACATCCTCGCCGACCCGCCGTCCACGGGGAAGGTCGTGCACGTGGTGGCCAGCGGACCGTACGCCGAAGAGGCACTGCGACTGGCCGAGCGGCACACCGAACCGGTGCGGTCCGTGCTTCTCGTCGACCCCGCCGCGAGCGGTTACGTCTCGCCCGGCAACGGCGCGGCCGCGGACGAGCACTGGGAACAGGACACCGAGAAGCAGCGCTGGGCGCTGACCCGCTGCGGCGTGGACGTGCACACGGTGGCGCACAGCGAGGGCGGCGATGCCGACCGCATCCCCGCGCCTCTGCCGCTGGGACATCCCGACGTCGTGGCGGGTGTGACGAAGGCGATCGCCGAGCTGGGAGGAACCAAGTGAGCGAGCCGGTGGACCCGCAGCAGCCCGTCGCCGACGTGCTCGAGCAGCGCCAGGACGTCGGCTCGGCCGACCCCGCGGACATCGCGCCGGGGTTGCCGCCCGAGGCCGATCCCGGCGACGTGGCCGAGCAGCAGCGCGACCTGGGGGATTTCGACGACGAGGAGGAGGGACCGGACCATGGGTGACCCGGCGCGGGTCGTCATCGTCGGCGGCGGGTACGTCGGTTCGAAGACGGCCCGGTACCTGCGCAAGCATTTGACCCGCGGGGAAGCCGAGATCACCGTGATCGACCCCCGCTCCTACATGACCTACCAGCCGTTCCTGGCCGAGGCGGCCGCGGGCTCGGTCGAGCCGCGGCACGTCGTGGTGCCGCTGCGCGAGATCCTGCCCGGCTGCCGCGTGATGACCGCGGAGGCGACCGGCATCGACCGGCGCGAGCGCTCGGTCACGCTGCGCGTCGCGGGTGGGCATGTCGAGCAGATCGGGTACGACATCCTGGTGGTCGCGCCGGGCTCGGTGGCCAAGACCCTGCCGATTCCGGGTCTCGCCGAGCACGGCGTCGGGTTCAAGACCCTCGAAGAGGCCATCTACCTGCGCAATCACGTGCTGTCGCGGCTCGACCAGGCCGCTACCACGATGGACCCGGAACTGCGGCGCCGGCTGCTGACCTTCGTGTTCGTCGGCGGCGGCTACGCGGGCGTCGAGGCGATGGCCGAACTCGAGGACATGACCCGGCAGGCGCTGCCGAGCTACAACATCGAGCCGCGCGAACTGCGCTGGGTGCTGGTGGAGGCGATGGGCCGGATCATGCCCGAGGTCAGCGAGTCGCTGGCCACCTACACCGTTGAAGTGCTGTCGCGGCGCGGGTTCGAGATCCACCTGAACACGACGCTGAAATCCGCCGAGGACTGCCACGTCGTGCTCGGCGACGGCACCGAGTTCGACACGGACACACTCGTCTGGACGGCCGGCGTCAAGCCGAGTCCCTGGCTCGCCGGCACCGACCTGCCGCTGGACGAGCGCGGCCGCATCCGGTGTTCGACAACGCTGCGGGTCGAGGACAGCCCCGGCGTGTTCGCCGCGGGCGACAGCGCAGCCGTCCCCGACGTGACGAAGAAGGACCCGGACGCGGTGTGCCCGCCGTCCGCGCAGCACGCGACCCGGCAGGCGACGCAACTGGGCAAGAACGTCGTCGCGACCCTGCGCGGCAGGTCGCTGGGGCGCTATCGCCACGCGAACGCCGGTTCGGTCGCGAGCCTCGGCCTCCATCAGGGGGTCGCGCAGATCTACGGCGTGAAGCTGTGCGGGTTCCCGGCATGGTTCCTGCACCGCACGTACCACCTGGCCACCATGCCGACGGTGCACCGCAAGGCGCGGATCGCCGCGGACTGGATGCTCTCGCTGCCGTTCCGGCGGCAGGTCGTGGCTACGTCGGAGCAGCACGATCCGCGCCGGCAGTTCGCCCGCGCCAGCCAGGGGTGAGCCGTCATGTCCGTCGCGCGGAAGCTGATCGAGGACCATCTCGTCTCCGGCGAGATGACGTCCGGTGACGAGATCGCGCTCCGGGTCGACCAGACGCTGACCCAGGACGCGACCGGCACGCTCGTGATGCAGGAACTCGAGGCGTTCGGCCTCGACCGGGTGCGCACCGAGGCCAGCGTGCAGTACGTCGACCACAACCTGTTGCAGGCCGACGAGAAGAACGCCGAGGACCACGCTTTCCTGCGCTCGGCGTGCCGGCGGTACGGGTTGTGGTTTTCCAAGCCCGGCAACGGAGTCTCGCACCCGACGCACATGCAGCGCTTCGGCAGGCCGGGCCGGACGATGGTCGGCTCCGACTCGCACACCTGCGCGGCGGGTTCGCTCGGGATGCTCGCGATCGGCGTCGGCGGCCTCGAGGTCGCGATGGCGATCGCCGGCGAGCCACTGTATTTGCGGATGCCGGAGATCTGGGGCGTGCGGCTGACCGGGCGCCTTCCGGACTGGGTGTCGGCGAAGGACGTCGTGCTGGAGATGCTGCGACGGCACGGGGTCAAGGGCGGACTGAACCGGATCATCGAGTACCACGGCCCCGGTCTGGACACCCTGACCGCGATGGACCGGCATGTCATCGCGAACATGGGCGCCGAACTGGGCGCGACCACCACCGTCTTCCCCGCCGACCGGGCGGTGCGCGATTTCCTGCGGGCCGAGGACCGCGACGACGACTTCACCGAGTTGCTGTCCTGCGGTGGCTACGATGTCGAGGACGAGATCGATCTGTCCACTGTGGAACCCTTGATCGCCCGCCCGTCCTCGCCCGACAACGTGGTGCCGGTACGCGAGGCCGCCGGCACCGAAGTCCGGCAGGTCGTGATCGGCTCCTCGGCGAACCCTGGCCTGCGCGACTTCGCGATCGCCGCGGCGATGGTGCGGGGGCGTCAGACCGATGACGCGGTGAGCTTCGACGTCAACCCGTCTTCGCGCCAGATTTTCGCCGACCTGACGAGAATGGGCGCCACGTTCGACCTGATCTCGGCCGGCGCGCGTATTCACCAGGCCGGCTGCATGGGCTGCATCGGCATGGGCCAGGCGCCCGCGGTGGGCCACAACTCGCTGCGCACCTTCCCGCGCAACTTCCCCGGGCCGCTCCGGGACGCGCGAGGACAAGGTCTGGCTGTGCTCACCCGAAACCGCGACAGCGGCGGCGCTGACCGGCACGATCACCGACCCACGTGACCTCGGCATCGAGTACCCCCGCCTGGACCTTCCCGCCCACTCGTCGGTGAACACCGACATGCTCGTCCCACCGCTGCCGCCGGAGCAGGCCGCGCGGGAGGAACTGGTCAAGGGCCCGAACATCTCCTCGCTCCCCGACTTCCCGGAACTGCCGGACCACCTGCGGGCCCCGGTCCTGCTCAAGGTCGGCGACAACGTGTCGACCGATGAAATCTCCCCGGCGGGCGCACGGGCGTTGCCATACCGTTCGAACGTGCCGAAGCTCGCGGAATTCACCTACACCCAGATCGACGAGGACTATCCCCGGCGGGCACGGGAGACGCCGGAAGGCCATTTCATCGTCGGCGGCGACAACTACGGCCAAGGCTCATCCCGCGAACACGCCGCCATCACGCCCCGGTACCTGGGTTTGCATGCCGTACTGGCGAAATCGTTCGCCCGCATCCACTGGCAGAACCTGGCCAATTTCGGCATCCTGGCACTGGAATTCACGAACCCGGACGATTACGACCGGATAGCGCAGGGCGACGTCCTTTCCCTGGCAGGCCTGCGCGACCAGCTGCCGGGCAATCACGACGTGACAGTCCGGAACGTGACCAAGGACGAGGAATACCCACTGATACACCGGTTCTCGCCGAGGCAGGTGGAAGCGGTACTGGCAGGCGGCAGGATCCCGCTGTTGGCGCGAAAGCAGGCCACGACAAGCGAAACCGGCCGGTGAACCGCCGCATGGTTCCCGGTGCCGGTCCCGTGCCGATCAGAGGCGCAACGGCTTCACCGGGCTGCCCATGGCTTCCGGGCTCTCCCAGTCCACGCCCGGAACATCGACATACAGCTCGATCTCATTGCCGTCCGGGTCCGCTATGTAGAGGCTGTGGGTGGCGGTGTGGTCGCTCATGCCCAGCAGTGGCGTGCCCGTCTCCTCGAGTTTGGCCAGTGCCGCACGTAGCTCGTCGTCCGTGGTGCCGATCTTCAGGCCGAAGTGGTAGAGACCGACACGGCGGCCCGCGGGCAGGTCGGCCGCGTCCTCGCCGACCTCGATCAAGAGCAACTCGTGGTGGGTGCGGCCGGACGGGGCGTTGAACGCGGCTACCGGCGTTGAGCCCAGTGCACCGTTGCGGTGCGGGGCGGGCAGGATTTGCCGCCAGCCCAGAACGTCCCGGTAAAAGCGGGCCGATCGCTCGATGTCCCGCACGTACAGCACGACATGCCCGAGCTCCTTGACCTCCACCGCACACCTCCTTGAATCTTCAACAGGAAGCATACGCCGTAAACCGGTCGCGTGCGCATCAGGGTTCGCGCAGGTCAGGCATCGTGGTTCGTGGACAGGACCGTGGCCAGCTCCGCCAGCGCGGTCTCCGCTTCCGGCCCGTCGGCGCGCAGCACCACCTCGTCACCGCCCTGGACACCCAGGCCCATGACCGACAGCAGGCTCCGCGCGTCGACCGGGGGTGCGTCGCCGAGGCCGATAGTGACCGGCACGGGTTGCCCCTCCGCGGCCTTGACGAACAGTGCGGCGGGGCGGGCGTGCAACCCGGCGGGCGAACCTACGACTACCCGGCGTTCCACCATGACGACTCTCCCTGGGGCAGCTGGACCGTCCGACACGATACCCGAAATTGGTCTGGTCCACTGACGGGCACCCGGGAAACGTTGTGCGCCGGGTGGTGAGGCGTCAGTGTGGATGCATGAAGGCAATCCATCACGTCGCGATCACCGTCGCGGATCTGCCCGCGGCGCTCGACTTCTACACGCGGGTGCTCGGGCTGTCCGAGCGCACCGACCGGCCGGGCAACCTCGGGCCGGGCGCCTGGCTCGATGTCGGCGGCCAGCAGGTGCACCTGGTCACCGGCACCCCGCCGCCGTCGCAGGGCCAGCATTTCGCGGTCCTTGTCGACGACCTGGATACGACCATCGAGCGGTTGCGGGCGGAGGGTGTCGAGGTCAGCGATCCGGTCCCGGTCGGCGCCGCCCGGCAGTCGTTCCTGCGCGATCCCAGCGGCAACGCGATCGAACTCCACCAGGCCGCATGATCGGGATAGTGCACCCAGGGGCCATGGGCGCCGCCGTCGCACGTCTGCTCGACGACGCCGCTTGGGCCTCGGCGGGGCGTAGCGAGGCGACGCGGCTGCGGGCGGCGGACCTGACCGACCTCGGCACCGTCGCCCGGCTCAAGGACCGCTGCGCGATCGTGCTGTCGGTGTGCCCGCCGCACGCGGCGGTCGAGACCGCGCGGCAGTTCCGGGACTACGGCGGGCTCTACGCGGACCTGAACGCGATCAGCCCGGCCACCTGCGCCGAAGTGGCGAGCCTGGTACCGCGTTTCGTCGACGGCGGGATCGTCGGGAGTCCGCCGCGGGAGCCGGGTACGACGCGGCTGTACCTCGCCGGCGAGGAGGCGGACGCCGTCGCCGCGCTGTTCGACGGGACGGCGCTCGACACGCGGGTGCTGGGGACGCGGATCGGGGACGCCTCGGCGCTGAAGATGGTCTACGCGGCGTGGACGAAGGGCACGACGGCGCTGCTGCTCGCGACCCTGGCGACAGCGCGATCCCTGGGCGTGGTGGACGACCTGGTGCGCGAGTGGTCGCTGAGCCAGCCGGACCTGCCCGCCCGGTCGGAACGAGCAGGCGCCGTGGGCCTGGCGAAGGGGTGGCGCTGGTCCTACGAACTCGCCGAGATCGGCCGCACCTTCGCGGCCGCCGGGATGCCGGACGGTTTCGGCCTGGCGGCGGCCGAGGTCTACGACAGGCTGCCGAAAGACGGCGGCCCCGACCTCGAGACCGCGCTCAGCTGGCTGACAAAGCCTGAGTCTCCGGGTAGCTGAGGACGTCGCCGGGAACGGGCTCACCGGCCGCGATGGCGTCGACGGCGCGCACGCCGGCCGACAACGCGGCCCGGTACGGCAGCGAGCCACAACTGACGCGCCGCGCGCCCAGTCCGGCGAGCCGGGCGAAGGACGGGCCTGCGGGGAGGGCGAGGACGTTGAGCGGCACCGGCACGGCCGCGACGGCGGCCCTGATCGACTCCTCGTCGGCGAGGCCGGGGATGAACACGCCATCCGCACCGGCGTCCACATAGGACCGGACGCGCCGGATCGCCTCGTCCAGCAGATCGACACCGTCCGGCTTGAGCCAGTGGGTGTCGGTACGCGCGTTGACGAACAGCCCGCTCGACGTGGCCGCGGCGATCACCTCGCACCGGTGCGCCAGGTCGCCCAGCGCGTCCTCGATGTTGACGCCGACGACGCCCAGCGCGGCGAGGTCGCGGGTCAGCGCGGCCACCTCGGCGGGGTCGTCGCTGAAGCCGTTCTCGATGTCGACCGTGATCAGGCACGGCAACCGCGGCGACGCCGAGACTCGTGGTGCCGAACCGGGCGCCGAAGGTGGCCTTGGGTGCCACATAGGCGCCGAAGGCCCCCTTCGGCGCCCCCGCAGCAGCGGCGGGGAATGCCGGACCGCCTCAGGCAACCGGGATCACGCGACGCTGCGCCCGGAACGTGCCAGCACCTGCCGACACGATCACGTACCGATATGTCCGGACCACGATGCGACACGGATCACGCAGTTCCATCAGGTGACCCGTGTCGCCCCATCGAGGGAAAATCAGTTAGCATAGGTCAACTAAATTTGCCGCTTGAAGTCAACGACGACGTGACGTTCCCTGGTTGGAGTGATGGAAGTGACGTCTGTGGAGCAGACGGCGCAGGCGCCGGTCAAGCCGCACCGGCGATACAAGCGAACGTGGTCGATCGAGGAACTCGGGCCGCGGTACAAGTGGACCGCGCTGATCAACACCACGCTTGGCATCCTGATGGCCACGATCAACTCGTCGATCGTGCTGATCGCGCTTCCCGACATCTTCCGCGGCATCCACATCAACCCGCTCGAGCCCGGCAACACCAGCTACCTGCTGTGGATGATCATGGGCTTCCTCGTGGTCACCGCCGTGCTCGTCGTCGGTTTCGGCCGCCTCGGGGACATGTACGGCCGCGTCCGCATGTACAACCTCGGGTTCGCGATCTTCTCCGTCTCGTCGGTTTTCCTCGCGGTCACCTGGCTGGACGGCGGTACCGCCGCGATCTGGCTCATCGGCTGGCGCATCGTGCAGGGCATCGGCGGCGCGTTCCTGATGGCGAACTCCACCGCGATCCTCACCGACGCGTTCCCGCTGAAGCAGCGCGGCCTCGCGCTCGGCATCAACGGTGTCGCGGCGATCGCGGGCTCGTTCCTCGGACTCGTCATCGGCGGCCTGCTCGGCCCGGTCGAATGGCGGCTGGTGTTCCTGGTGTCGGTGCCCTTCGGCATCGCGGGCACGATCTGGGCCTACCTCAAGCTGCACGACACGAGCGAGCGGCGCCGCGCCAAGATGGACTGGTGGGGCAACGTGACCTTCGCGGTCGGCCTCATCGCCGTGCTCGTGGGCATCACCTACGGCATCCAGCCCTACGGTGGCCACACCATGGGCTGGACGAGCCCGATGGTCCTGTCGTGCCTGATCGGCGGCGTCGCCGTGCTGGCGATCTTCGGGATCATCGAGACCAGGGTCGCCCAGCCGCTGTTCAACCTCTCGCTGTTCAAGATCAAGGCATACAGCTTCGGCAACGCGGCCAACCTGCTCGCGTCGCTCGGCCGAGGCGGCCTGCAGTTCGTGCTGATCATCTGGCTGCAGGGCATCTGGCTGCCGCAACACGGCTACAGCTTCGAGCAGACGCCGCTGTGGGCAGGTATCTACATGCTGCCCATGACGATCGGCTTCCTCGTCGCCGCACCGATCTCGGGCATCATCACCGACCGGATCGGCGGCCGCGCGCTGGCCACGGCCGGCATGATCCTCAGCGCGCTGAGCTTCTTCCTGCTGGAGATCCTCCCGGTCAACTTCAACTACTGGATCTTCGCCGTGGTCCTGCTGCTGTTCGGGCTCAGCATGGGTCTGTTCGCCTCGCCGAACCGGGCGGACGTGATGAACAGCCTGCCCTCCGACGCACGCGGCGTCGGCGCGGGCATGACGGCCACGTTCCAGAACTCCGCGATGGTGCTGTCGATCGGGTTCTTCTTCAGCCTGATGATCGCGGGACTGTCCGATCACCTGCCCACAGCGCTCTTCCAGGGCCTGACCCAGCACGGCGTGCCGAACGACGCGGCGGGCGCGGTCGCCCAGCTGCCGCCGGTCGGTGTGCTGTTCGCCGCGTTCCTCGGTTACAACCCGATTCAGCAGCTGCTTGGCGGGGTGCTGCCGCACCTGCCTGCCGACCAGGCCTCGTTCCTCACCGGCCGCAGCTTCTTCCCGAACCTGATCTC
The DNA here is from genome assembly GCA_035547575.1 of Amycolatopsis sp. Lineage (GTDB taxonomy): Bacteria > Actinomycetota > Actinomycetes > Mycobacteriales > Pseudonocardiaceae > Amycolatopsis_E. The sequence continues at coordinate 12,164 of DASZUO010000060.1, forward strand.
CGAACCGTTCGCCGACGGCCTGACCGCCGCGTTCTGGTTCGCGATCATCGCCTGCCTGGTGGCCGCGGTGTGCTCGTGGCTGGTGGGCAAGCCGAAGCCGCTCACGGCTTCCGTGCCACGCGAGACGGTCGGCTCCGAACTGGCCGCCGAGAGCGGTGAGCTGGTCGACGTGGCGGCGTCCGAGGACACCGTGCGCCGCCCGGCGGTGGCGCCCGGCAGGCCCGGCGAGATCAGCGGCAGGCTGTCCACGCCCGCCGGCGCGACCGTGCCCGGCGCGGTGATCACCGTGACCGGTGTGGACGGTATGCAGGTCGGCCGCGCGCGGGCCGACGCGAGCGGGGGCTACGCGCTCGACGGGGTCCGGCCCGGTACCTACACGCTGATCGTGACCGCGCCAGGGTTCCAGCCCGCGGCGGCCTCGGTGACGGTCAACGGGCTCGGCGCGGTGCACGATTTCGTGGTGCAGGGCGGCGGCGTGGTCACCGGAACGGTGCTGCGCTCCGGCGGTGGCCCCGTACCGAGCACCGCGGTGCTCGCCACGGACGGCACCGGCCAGGTGGTGGGCCAGGCCAGCACCGCGCACGACGGCACCTTCCTGCTCGGCGGCCTGCCCGCGGGCGAGGTGACGATCACCGCGAACGTCGACAACCACCGGCCGCACGCGATCACGGTGCTCACGGGCGCGACCGAACCGGCCGTCGTCGAACTCGTCGTCGAGGCGGTGGGCACGCTGTACGGCACGGTCACCGGGCCGGACGGCTCGCCGCTGCCGCACGCGAAGATCACGCTCAACGACAGCGCCGGCCGTCAGGTCGGCACGACGGTCAGCGACGCCGAGGGCGCCTACGAGCTCGGTGACCTGGAGCCCGGCGACTACACGGTCGTGACGACCCTGTACGCGCCGGCGGTCCGGCAGGTCGACCTCAGCTCGGGCGAGTCCGCGACCGTGGACGTCGACCTGGTGAGCGGCCCACGAGCGGAAGCCGCGTCATGACACAGGACGGCATCCCGCAGCAGAACCGGCGCGGCAGCGCCATTTCCGGGCGCGTCCACGACGCGGGCGGCGCACCCGTCCCCGGCGCCGCCCTCACCCTGGTGGACGCGACCGGGCGCCAGATCGCGCGCGGCACGACCGAGGGGGCCGGCGGGTTCACGCTCGCCGCCCCAGGGCGCGGCTCGTACGTGCTGATCACGTCGGCGCCCGCGTACCAGCCCGAGGCCGTGACGGTCAACGTCGTCGACACCGCGGTGACGGTCGAGATCACCCTGCGCGCGGCCAGTGGCCTGCGCGGTGTGGTCCGTGGTGCGGAGACCGGCGTGCCGATCATGGACGCCGCGGTCACGCTCACCAACGCGCAGGGCGACGTGGTGGACTCCCGGCTGTCCGGGCAGAGTGGCGACTACACGTTCGCGGCGCTGCCGCCCGGTGCGTACACGCTCGCGGTCAACGCCCGCAACTACCGCCCGACGGCGCTCACCGTCACCGTCGGCGAGGCGTCCCCGACGACCCAGGACGTCGAACTGGCCGACGGCGCGGTGATCCAGGGCTCGGTGCGGCTGCCCGCGGGCGAGCCGCACCCGAAGATCACCGTCACGCTGCTGGACCAGGGCGGCGTCGTCGTGCGCACGACCCCCGCCGACGAGACGGGGCGGTACGCGTTCCACGATCTCGACCCCGGCTCCTTCACCGTCGTCGCCACGAGCTACCCTCCCTCGCGCCAGCCGGTCCACATCGGACACGAGGAGCGAACGGAACTGGCCATCCAGTTGGCGTAAGCGCTTTCCGCGATGGCCGGGCAACGGCCTGGACCGCTGTTGCCCGGCCGGACGGCGGACGAGCCGACGGCCGCGATCTGCACCACCGTGGCGCTGGCGGACCCAACCGGCTCGCCGAGCTGTACCGGCGCGACCACCTCGCGACCCGGCTGCGCCGGCCGCGCTGCGCCGCGACGACGCGGTGCACGTTCGCCGACGCGCTCGAGAACGAGCGCGGCACGGGCTGAACCGGTGGGCCCGGCGGTCAGCGCGGCGCGTACATGATCACGGCGACCCCGGCGAGACAGATCAGCGCGCCGAGGACGTCGAACCGGTCCGGCCGGTAGCCGTCCGCGACCATGCCCCACGCGAGCGAGCCCGCGACGAAAACGCCGCCGTACGCGGCGAGGATCCGGCCGAAGTGGGCGTCGGGCTGCAGGGTGGCGACGAACCCGTACACCCCCAGCGCGATCACGCCCGCGCCCACCCAGATCCAGCCGCGGTGCTCGCGCACGCCCTGCCACACCAGCCACGCACCCCCGATCTCCAGCAGCGCGGCCAGCACGAACAGGGCAACGGAGCGCATCACGGTCACGATTCTCAGGTTATTCACGGTTCCGCCGCAGAAAGCTCTCAGGGGAAGCCCGTTCACTGAAAGCATGACCTACCACCCGCCGCACGCCTACCCGCCGGTGCCGCAGCCGCCGCGCCGTGGGCCGGGACCGCTGCGCACACTCGCCATCGTGTTCTCCGCGGTCACCCTCGCCGCGCTGGTCGGGGTTGGTTTTCTGGTGTCCGGCCTGCACCGCACGTCAATGGACCGCGCCTTCGAACCGGGGTCGGGCTACGGGTCGCAGCAGACGGGCCAGTCGCAGCAGACGGTGGATGCCGATTCCGTCGCCGGCAAGGTCAGCCCCGGGCTGGTCAACATCAACACGACGCTGGGCTACCAGGGCGCGCAGGCCGCGGGCACCGGCATGGTGCTCACAGCCGGCGGCGAGGTGCTGACCAACAACCACGTCGTCGAAGGCGCCACCAGCATCTCGGTCACGGACGTCGGCAACGGCAAGACCTACGGCGCGAAGGTCGTCGGCTACGACCGCACCGAGGACGTCGCCGTGCTGCAGTTGCAGAACGCGTCCGGGCTGAAGACCGTCACGACCGGCAACTCCTCGAGCGTGAAGGTCGGCGACGCGATCGTCGGCCTCGGCAACGCCGGCGGCCAGGGCGGCGAGCCCAGCGTCGCCCAGGGCACGGTCACCGCACTGGACCAGGACATCACGGCCAGCGACGAGAGCAGTGGCAGTTCCGAGCAGCTCACCGGGCTGATCGAGGTCAACGCCGACATCAAGTCCGGCGACTCGGGTGGCGCGCTGGCCAACAGCTCGGGCCAGGTCGTGGGCATGAACACCGCCGCGTCCACCGGCTACTCGATGGGCCCGCGCCACGGTGGCGGCCAGACCACACAGGGCGGCACCGGCTACGCGATCCCGGTCAACCAGGCGCTGACGATCGCGCACCAGATCGAGTCGGGCAAGGCGTCCGATACCGTGCACATCGGCTCGTCGGCGTTCCTCGGCGTGTCGGTCAGCGACTCCGGGCAGGGTGCCGGCCAGGACTCGGCGCAGGGCGCGCTGGTGCAGCAGGTCGTATCCGGCGGCGCCGCGGAACAGGCAGGCTTGGCCGCCGGTGACACCCTCACCACGATCAACGGCAAGACCGTCGACTCGGCCACCACCCTGACCGAGCTGATGGACACCTTCCACCCCGGCGACCACGTCACGCTGACCTGGGTGGACCAGACCGGGCAACAGCAGTCCGGGAGCGCCACGCTCGCGGAGGGGCCGGTCGGCTGACCGTTCACCGGTACAGAGCGAACATTTCACCGACCGGCCCGCGAAACGCCTCCGGCAATCCCACGCGGACTTGACAGTGACGTCTTAGGGTTACGAATCGCCCCGTTTCACCCAACCTTCGGGGTATCGCGTAAGTACGATGTCACAGCGGCGTCCCACCCAAGCCACAACGGGAACGCCAGGAGGTCGTGATCACCATGACGGACAACACCTCGGAACGAGTCAGCGAGCCCGAAACCTGGGACACGCTGCTCGCGCACTACCGCCACGCGGCGGTCGAGATCCTCGCCCTCCATTTGCGCACCGAAGGCCGGTGCGGGGCGTGCGGCCAGCCGTGGCCGTGCACGGCGGCGTGCGCCGCCGAGGCGACGCTGGAGCTGTAGCGGCACCATTAGACTGGGCGATGTGCCGAGACCGAGCAGCACGCTAGTCGTCGTCGCGGGCGCCGAAGCCGCCTCGATCCTGCCCGTACTCGACGCGCTGGCCAACGTGCGCGCCGCACCGCTGACCGGCTCGCCGAGCGAGTTCGTCGCCCAGTCCCACGCGGCATACGTGGTGCACGACGCGGACCCGCTGGCCGAACTCGGGACCGCGTGGACGGCATACTTCGACGGCGCCGACACGCCCGGCACGCTAGAGGTCGCGATCGAGACCACCCTCGCGGCGCTACGGTCCGGCGCCGCCCTGCTGCCCGACTACTACGTCGTGCTCGACCCGGAATCCCTTGCCCCGACCCGGAAACACTGGTGGCTCGGCGTGCTCGCCGGCATCTCCCCGAGCCGCGTCATCCCTGCCGCCGCGACCGCCGGCGCGGTGCGCGACGTGCTCTCCCGCCTGCCCTCGGGCCGCTGGTGGCCCGACCCGCCGGACGAGTGGCTGCGCGGCCTGCCCCGCGCGGTGCCCGACCGGGTCGGCCTGCCCTGAACGCTCAGCCGGCCGCGACCGGCCGTCCGTAGCCCTTGCGCCCGCCCTGGTCCAGACCATGACGCGCGTCGGTGTAGAGGTGCAACTCGTGGCCGTCGGGGTCGTGCAAAACGAGCAGCCAGCCCACCGTCGCGTCGATGATCGGCGAGTGCCCGACGCCGAGGCCGTCGAGGTGGGCGCACCACTGCTCGAGCGCGGCGTGGTCGCGGACGCCGAGCATCACCTCCAAGCCCTCCATCCCGTGCCCTTCGGGGTTGTGCCGCAGCGAGATACCCGACTGCTCGCCGGGCAGATGCGTGGCCACGCCTTGGACGACGCCCTCTTCGTCGGGGAACTCCAGGAAGGGCTCCACCCCGAACACCTTCTGGTACCACTCCAAGCTCCGCCCGAGGTCGGTGACCGGCAGCTTGACCGATCTGAGTCCGGTGAGTTGGGCCATGACGCGTCTCCCAAAATTGAGTGCATCACCAGTGCAGTTAATTTGGTTTATGATGCGTCCCGTGCCCGAGGAAGTCAAGCGCCGCTATCACTCCCCCACCCGCGCGGAGGCCGCCCGCCGCACCCGCGCCGTCATCCGCGAGGCGGGCGCACGCCTGTTCGCCGAGCAGGGTTACGTCAGCACCACGATGCGGCAGATCGCCGACGCCGCCGGAGTCGCCCCGCGCACGGTCTTCGCCACGTTTCCGGGCGGCAAGGCAGAGGTCTTCTCCGAGGCACTCAACGTCGCCGTCGCAGGTGACGAACTGCCGATCGCCCAAGCGGACCGCCCGGCCTTCCGCGAATCGCTGGACGATCCGGAGCACATCATCGACGTGCTGGTCACCGTCAACACCGACCTGCTCGACCGCGCGGGGAAACTGATCATGACGACGGTCGAGTCGGCGGGCGCGGACCTCGACATGCGCCGCTTCGCCGACGAAGGCGCGCAGGCCACCGCCACCAACATGCGCACGGTTGCCAATGCACTGGATTCGCATGGTTTGCTCCGTGACGGGATCACGGCGGAAGCCGCGGGAGATGTGCTCTTCACGCTCTGCTCCCCACATGTCCACGCCCTCTTGCGGGCAGCGCGCGGCTGGAGTCCGCAGCGGTACCGGGAGTGGCTCCGCACAACGATCACCACGACGCTCTTGCGTTGAGGCGTTCTTGGAAAGGGAGGGCGGCCGTTTTCACCATATGGACCACGTTGCGGCCCTCTGTTGGTGGCGGTGCACTCATCGCATGTCAGTCACCGACGACCTGCTCGCCAACAATGCTCGTTATGCCGAGACCTTTACCGGGCCGCTACCGTTGCCGCCCGCCAAGCATGTCGCTGTGGTGGCGTGCATGGATGCCCGCATCAACGTGTACGGAGTGCTCGGGCTTCATGAGGGTGAGGCTCATGTCATCCGCAATGCCGGGGGCGTCATCACCGAGGACGAGATCCGCTCGCTTGCCATCAGTCAGCGGCTGCTCGGCACCGAAGAGATCATTCTCATCCACCACACCGACTGCGGCATGCTGACCTTCACCGACGACGACTTCAGGCAGGATATCCAGCGCGATACCGGCATCAAACCGGCCTGGGCGGCCGAGGCGTTCAACGACCTGGACACCGATGTGCGGCAGTCGATCGCACGGATCAAGGCCAGCCCGTTCATCCCGAAGAAGGACGCCGTGCGCGGTTTCGTGTTCGATGTGGCCACCGGCAAGCTCACCGAAGTGGCCTGAGGTCTACCAGGCGGCGAGGACCGTTTCGAAGGCGAGTTCGGCGGCGCCGAGCAGGTTCGCGTCGGAGCCGAGTTTCGACGTGACCACACGGGTGCCGCCGAGCGCCCGGCTGACCAGGCTGCGTTCGCGGACCGTGCGCTCCACCCGGTCGACCACCGGTGCGGGCAGCGCGGTGAACAGGTCGCCGAGCACGACCAGTTGCGGGCACAACAAGTTGACGACGTTGCCGATCCCGAGCGCGAGCCACTCGGCGAACTCGTCCAGCCGGTCCAGTGCGGCCCCGCCAGCCGCGCCCAGCGCCCGCAACTCGGCGACGATCGTGCCCACCGGGGAGTCCTCCTCGAGACCGAGCGCCCGGCACAGCGCGCTCTCGCCGACCTCGGTCTCCCAGCAGCCGTGCATCCCGCAGTAGCACCGTCGGCCGCCGGGCCGCACGACCATGTGCCCGACCTCGCCGATGTGGTGCCCGCCCGCGCCACGCAACGACACCCCGTTCGAGATCACGCCGCCCCCGACACCGACCTCGGCGCTGACGTACACGACGTCGTCCACCGCACGCGCCGCGCCACGCAGGTGCTCGGCCAGCGCGCCGAGTTCGCCGTCGTTGCCCATGTGCACCGGCAGCTTCAGCGCGTGCGAGAGCCACGCACCCAGCGGCACGTCCGTCCAGTGCAGGTTCGGCGCCTCGTGCACGAACCCGTCGGCGTGCCGCACGACGCCCGGCACGGAGACGCCGACCGCGACCGGCGCGGCGCCTTCCTCGGCGATCAGCGGCGCATAGCAGTCCATGATCTTGGTGAAGACTTCGCGCGGCTCGCGCCTGCCGTCACGGATGCGCCAGCTGTCCCGGCCGAGGATCTGCCCGCCGATACCCACCAGCGCCATCGCCGCGCGATCCACGCGAAGGTCGATCGCCAGCACGATCGCGGCCTGTGGCTGCGGGAGCACGAGCAGCGACGGGCGCCCGGCCCCACTGCGCTGCGCGGGCACCCGTTCCTCGACCACGCCGTCCTCGGCGAGGCCGTCCACCAGCGCCTTGATGGTGCTGCGGTTCAGGCCCAGCGCTGTGGCCAGCTTGGCACGCGTCGCCGGGCCGTCGACGTGCAGCCGGCGCAGCAGGGCCGCGCGATTATGGCGACGAACGTCGTCGGGGCGCGTCCCGGCCGTCGCAATGCTCGTCACCCTCGGTTTCCCTGCTTCTGAAACGTCTCCTGTGCTGCGGCTCACCGTCAGCGTGCGGCCGCGCGCTTGCGCGACAGTGCGTCCACAGTAGCGGCGACGAGCAGGACCAATCCGGTAATGATGTTAACCGTGTCGGCCTGGTATCCCAGCAGCCCGAGACCATTCTGGACGGTAGCGAGCACGAGACCGCCGATCACCGCGTCGCGCAGCCGGCCCCGGCCACCGAACAGCGACGTGCCACCGATCACCGCGGCGCCCACGGCGAAGAGCAGGGTGTTGCCGTTGCCGGCGTTGCCGTCCACCGAACCGACCTTCGAGCTGTAGACGATCGCGCCGATCGCGGCCACCGACGAGCAGATCACGAACACGCTCATCCGGATCTTGTCGACCTTCACCCCGGCCCGGCGCGCCGCCTCCTTGTTGCCGCCCACCGCGTACACGTGCCGCCCGTACCGCGTGCGGTCGAGGACGAACGTGCCGACGACCAGCAGCACCAGGATGATCGGCACGACGTAGGGCACGCCCTCGATGGTGGTGAGGACGGGGTTGGGTGAGCGGTTGAGGGTGAGCAGATAGGTCGCCAGCGCGCCGAGCACGACCACCGCCGCGACCTTGATCAGTATCAGCGTCGTGGGCTGCGCGACCAGGCCGTGCCGCAACCGCGAGAAGTGCCGGAACAGCGCGACGGCCGCGTAGCCGCCGCCGGCGAGGACGAACAGGATCCAGCTGCCGAGGACGTTGAGACTGCCGTTGGCGACGTCGAAGAGCACCTCGCTGTCGCGGATCGGGATCGTGCCGCCCTGGCCGACGAGCGCCAGCACCACGCCGTACCACGCGATGAACAGCGCCAGCGTGACGACGAACGCGGGGATGCCGATCTTGGATACGAGCGCCCCGGTGAGCGAGCCGATCACGGCGCCGACACACACGGCGAGCAGCATCTCGACCCACGCGTTGGGCGCGATGCCGAGCAGGAAGATCACGGCGGCCACCACGGACAGCGCGACGCCGACCCAGATCCGCATCAGCACGCACAGGCCGGCCGCGACGACGGCGCCGATCACGAAGCCGTAGAACAGCGTCGGGCCCATCGCGCCGAGCAGGTTGCCGTGCTGGGTGAAGTGCAGCGCCAGCACGGACGCGCAGACACCGGACGCGGTGCCCGCGGACAGGTCGATCTCGCCGAGCAGCAGGACCGGCACGATGCCCATCGCGATGATGGTCTGGCCGCCGCCCTGCGCGAACAGGTTCGCGATGTTGTTGAGTGTCAGGAACGCGTCCGACAGCCCGGTGAACACGAGCACCAGCACGAGCAGGCCGAGCAGCGCGGGCACCGCGCCGAGTTCGCCGCCGCGCAGCCGCCGGAAGTAGTCGCCGATCGCTTCGGTCGTGGAGCGGGACGTGGTGTCGATACCGAAGTCCGAGATCGCGGACTCGGGGGCAGGCTGCCGGAGTGGGGTCTCTGTCATCGTGTGTCCTAAACCGCCGCGACTTCGGGCCGGGCGAGTCCGAGGTCTCCGGAGCGCCCCGCGGTGATCAGCTCGACCACCTGGCTGTTGGTGACATCCTTGGCCGCCACGTCCGCGGCGAGCCTGCCGAGGTAGAGGACCGCGATGCGGTCGGCGACCTCGAACACGTCGTTCATGTTGTGGCTGATCAGCACCACGCCGAGGCCCTGCTCGGCCAGCCGGCGCACCAGGTCGAGGACCTGGCGGGTCTGCGCGACGCCGAGCGCGGCGGTCGGCTCGTCGAGCAGCACCACCTTGCTGTTCCACAGCACCGCCTTGGCGATCGCGACCGTCTGCCGCTGCCCGCCGGACAGCGACGACACGAGCGTGCGCACGGACTTGACCGTCCGCACGGACAGCGAGGACAGCGTCCGGCGGGCCGCGAGTTCCATCGACGCCTCGTCGAGCAGTCCGCCGCTGGTCTGCTCCCGGCCGAGGAACATGTTCTGGACGATGTCCAGGTTGTCGGCGAGTGCGAGGTCCTGGTAGACGACCTCGATCCCGAGCGCCGCCGCGTCCCGCGGGTTGTGGATGTGCACCGTCCTGCCCTCGAAGAGGACCTCGCCGCTGTCCGCGCCGTGAATGCCGGCGATGCACTTCACCAGCGTCGACTTCCCGGCGCCGTTGTCGCCGACGAGCGCGGTCACCTCACCGGCCCGCACCGAGAGGTCCACGTCGTGCAGGACGTGGACCGGCCCGAAGCTCTTGTTCAGGCCGCGCAACGCGAGGATCGGCTCGTTCACCTCGGGTACCTCCACATCATCGGGGCGGTGCCGCCGCGGAAGGGATCGTCCTCCCCCGGCGGCACCGGGGATTCAGGAAATGCCGAGCTGGCCGCAGACCGGCGCGGCGGAGTCGGTGCAGATCTCGCTCGCCTTGACATAGCCCTGGTCGACGACGATCTTCACGTTGTCCTTCGTGACGGACTGCGGGGTGAGCAGCACGGACTTCACGGTGCGATGGCCCGTGGGGTCGTCCGAGCTCGCGGTCGCGATCTTGTCGGCGCCCGCGGTGTCGCCCTTGACCAGCGCCGCCGCCAGTTGCGCGGCCGAGTCGGCCTCCTGCTGGATGGGCTTGAACACGGTCGAGTACTGCGTGCCCTGCAGGATCGCCTTCAGGCCCGCGGCACTCGCGTCCTGGCCGGTCACCGGCACCTTGCCCGCGAGGCCGTTCTTCTGCAGCACGGTGATGATCGCGCCGGCGAGCCCGTCGTTGGCGGCGAGCACACCGTCCACCTTGCCGCCGTTGGCCGACAGCAACTGTTCGAAGGACGCGCCGCCCTTGGCGTTGTCCCAGCCGTCGATCGCCTGGCTCGCGACGAGCTTGAGCGCACCCGAGTCGTAGAGCGGCTTCACGACGCTCTCCTGCCCGTTGTGGAACAGGGTCGCGTTGTTGTCGGTCGGCGAGCCCTCGATCTCGATGACCTGCGCGCCCTGCTTGCTCGCCAGCGCGTTCTTGAGCGCCTGGCCCTGCAACTGGCCGACGTGCACGTTGTCGAAGCTGACGTAGTAGTCGGCGCTGCCGCCCAGGTTGAGCCGGTCGTAGTCGATCACCGGGACGCCCTGCTGCTTGGCCTTGCGCTCGACGGTCGCGCCGACGTCGCCGCTCGGCGCCGCGATGATCAGCAGTTTCACGCCCTGGCTGAGCATGCTGTCGGCGTACTGCGAGAACTTCTGGTTGTCGCCCTGTGCGTTCTCGATGATGGGGTCGAGGCCGGCCTTGGTCAGTGCGGCCTGCAGCATCGGCTGGTCGAAACCGGCCCAGCGGACCGACGTCGCGGTCTCCGGCAGGATCACGCCGACCTTCGGTCCGCCCGCACCCGCTCCCGCGGAGGTGTTCGCTCCGGAGTTGTTCGAGCTGTTGGCCCCGCATGCGGTCAGCGCCAGCGTCACGCCGGCGCCCGCTGCGAGCAGGGCAAGGGTCCTTTTCCGCTTCATTGCGTCCCCTTGGGAGGATATGTTGTGGGGGGCAACATTCGAATGTTGTGCGCGACAACATACTTCTCCGGAGAGGTGGAGCGAAAGGGCCAGCGACATCACGAACCAGTAACAACATGAGCGAACGTCATGTTCGGCGAACGTAGCGGCATCGGGCCACGGGCCGCGTTCTGGCGAGGAGCCGAAGGTGGCCTTGGGTGCCGCATAGGCGCCGAAGGCCACCTTCGGCACCCCACAGCACTGTGCGCGGCCGGTGCGGGGCGCGATACTCCATCCGTGTTCACGACGCGCCCCACGCTGCAAGGCACCTTCGGCATGGTCTCGACCACCCACTGGCTGGCCACCGGCACCGCGATGGCGGTCCTCGAGGACGGCGGCAACGCCTTCGACGCGGCGGTCGCGGCGGCATTCGTGCTGCACGTCGTGGAGCCGCACCTGAACGGACCCGCCGGCGAGGTGCCGATCATCCTCGCGCCCGCCGGACGCGCCCCGAAGGTCCTTTGTGGACAGGGTCCGGCACCGGCGGGGGCGACGGTCGGCCACTACCGCGCGCTCGGCCTGGACCTGGTGCCCGGCACCGGCCCGCTGGCCGCGGCGGTGCCAGGGGCCTTCGACGCGTGGCTGGTGCTGCTACGCGACCACGGCACGAAACGGCTGTCCGAGGTCCTGTCCTATGCGATCGGCTACGCCGAACGGGGGCATCCGGCGGTCGAGCGGATCGGCGCCACCGTCGGGGCCGTGCGCGAACTGTTCACGACCGAATGGACCACCTCGGCCGAGATCTACCTCCGCGACGGCAAGGCCCCGGCGCCCGGTGGGCTGCTGACGAACCCGGCGCTCGCCGCCACGTGGCGCCGCGTGCTCGCGGAGGCCGAGGCGGCGGGCGCCGACCGCGACAGGCAGATCGAGGCCGCGCGGCGGGTGTGGCGCGAGGGGTTCATCGCCGACGCGCTGGCCGGCTTCGCCGCGAAGTCCACTATGGACACCTCCGGCGAGCGGCACGCGGGCACGCTCACCGGCGACGACCTCGCGGCGTGTTCGGCGACCTACGAGGATCCGGCGACCTACACCTGGCGTGGCTGGACCATCGCGAAACCCGGCCTGTGGAGCCAGGGCCCGGTCTTCCTGCAGCAACTCGCGCTGCTGCCAGACGACCTGGAGTACGGCACGCCGGACTACTACCACACGGTCATCGAAGGGTCGAAACTCGCGATGGCCGACCGCGAGGCGTGGTACGGCGACAGCTCCGACGTATCACTGCGAACCTTGCTTTCCGCCGCCTACAACGACGAACGCCGCAGCCTGGTCGGTCCGCGAGCCTCGCACGACCTGCGTCCGGGACGGCCGGACGGCCGGGAACCGCGGCTGAGCAAGCACGCGCGCGACGCCGCCGCGGGCGGTTCGATCGCCGTCCCCGCCGGGGCCGGTGAGCCGACGGTCGCGAAGAACGGCGCGACGCGCGGCGACACGTGCCACCTCGACGTCGTGGACCGGTGGGGAAACATGATCGCCGCGACACCCAGCGGTGGCTGGCTGCAGTCGAATCCCGTGGTGCCGGGCCTCGGTTTCCCGCTGGGCACGCGGTTGCAGATGACCTGGCTCGAACCGGGCCTGCCGAACTCGCTCGTGCCGGGCAAGCGGCCGCGCACGACGCTCAGCCCTACGCTCGCGCTGCGCGACGGCGTGCCGGTCATGGCGTTCGGCACGCCGGGCGGCGACCAGCAGGACCAGTGGAGCACCCATTTCTTCCTCGCCGTCGCACTGCGCGAAACCGTGCGCGGCAGTGTGGATCTTCAGGGCGCGATCGACGCACCCGGCTGGCACCACGACAATTTCCCCGGCTCGTTCTATCCGCACACGATTGATCGTGGAGCCGTCACGATGGAATCGCGCATCGGCGAGCGGATCATTTCCGATCTCGAACGACGAGGGCACCGCGTGACCGTGGGCGGCCCGTGGTCGGAGGGACGGCTGTGCGCGGTCGCCCGCGATCCGCACACCGGTGTGCTCGCCGCGGGGGCGAATCCGCGCGGGATGCAGGGTTACGCGGCCGGCCGATGATTTCTGCCCGCAACACGCCTGTCACAAAACTCTGTCCGAAAAGGAAAAAACTACGCAGCGCGAACCCGGGAATCGACAGAACGTAGACGTTACCGACTGCCCGTCCGGGAAACCTGGCCGGAAATTTGTTCTCGGCAGCGGCAAGGTCTTGAATGCAAATTGCGGTTGAATTACTCTCCCCCCGGAGACGGCCGAACGTGCAGGACCAAATGGCGTAGGCCGGGAAAGGGAACCCCGATCATGTTACCAATCCGACCAAAAGTAGGCAGACCCCGAGCAACACGTAACCGTTGCTACGCAAGCCGGATAGCCGTGACTGTGATCGGATTGGTAACGAACGGCACAGTAGTAGGTCAGGAAGGCTGCCCTTGAGATGGACACGGCCCGGCTTCGTGACAGCTGGAATACCGTGGCGAGTTTCGGTAGCCAGGTTCCGCTCTTCTTCTATTCGACCTTGTTCCTGACGAACCCACGATTACGGGAAATGTTCCCCGCCGGGATGTCCGCCCAGCGTGACAAGCTGTTCGCCGCACTGGGCCGCATCGTGTCCCATGTGGACGATCTGGACGCGGCAGTGCCGTTCCTGCAGCAACTCGGCCGCGACCACCGGAAGTTCGCGGTCACCGTGGACCACTATCCCATGGTCGGGCACGCGCTGATCGCGACGCTGAAACATTTCCTGTCCGACAAATGGACGAGCGAGCTCGCGGCGGACTGGACGGCGGCCTATACGCTCGTCGCGGAAGTCATGACCACCGCCGCCCGCGACGGGGCGCGAACGGCACCGCCGTGGTGGAACGCCGAGGTGATCCGGCACGAACGCCGGACCGTCGACGTCGCCGTGGTCACCCTGCGCACCGACCGCCCGCTGATGTACGCACCCGGGCAGAGCGTGTCGCTGGAAACCCAGCTGCGGCCCCGGATCTGGCGCTACTACTCGCCCACGAACGTCGCCCGTCAGGACTGTGTGCTCGAACTGCACGTCCGCATGGTCGACGGCGGATCGGTGAGCGCGGCGCTGGTGCAGGCGGTCCAGGCCGGTGACGTGCTGCGACTCGGCCCGCCGGTGGGCACCCGGCTGACGCTGGACCACAAGCAGGACGTGGTGCTCATCGCAGGTGGCACCGGGGTGGCGCCGTTCAAGGCGATGCTCGGCCAGATCGCCGAGGAAGGGTTTCACCGCCAGGTGCACCTGTTCGTCGGGGCGCGGTCGGCGCGCGAACTCTACGACCTGCCCGCCGTGCAGTCCTTCGAGCGCGCGATCCCGCGCCTGCGCGTGATTCCGGTCCTCTCGGACGAGCCGGACTCCAGCGCGGCACACGGCCTGGTGGGCGAGGTCGCGCTGCGTTACGGACCATGGCAGGACCAGGAGATCTACGTGTGCGGTTCACCCGCGATGGTCGCGGGCACCCGGGATCTGTTGCGCAGGGCGGAAATCCCGGACGAGCGCGTTCACGTCGAGGACTTCACCGGATATCGGGGGCCCATCGAGGACGACTTCGGCACTCTCCGAGGGGACAAGGACTACCCAGCATGACTTTGCAGGCCGACGACCAGAGACAACCGGCGATCCGGCGGGTCCTCACCCCCGAGCGGATTCGCAGCGTCACCTTCAGCAAGGCCCCGATCGGGCGGCGGGGAGTCGACGCGAGCGAGGTCGAGCTGTTCCAGCGCAGGCTCGCCGAGGAGATCGCGGCCGGGGAGGCCGAGAACGCGCGGCTGCGCGCCGAGGTGGACCGGCTGCGCGACTGGTACCGCAGCCACGGCGAGAACGTCGACCCGTCGCTGGTCCCGGTGCAGGTCGACGTCGAGGCCGTGAACCTGCTCTCGGAAGCACAGCTTCAGGCCGAGGCCTACATCTCCCAGGCCGAAGCACACTGCCGCCGCGTCACCGGCGACGCGCGGCGCCAGGCCGAAGCCGTGCTCGCCGACGCGCAGCGGCGCGCCCAGGCCGCGGCCGAGCAGGCGGTACACGCCTATCGCGAGCGGGCCGGGACGGCCCGTTCCGCGGACATCGAGGAGATGGAACACCGGCTGGCCTGGCTGCGCGCGTTCTGCCGCGCGGTGCAGGTGCAGCTGCACGCGGCATCGGATGCGTTCGCACAGGAAGTCGACAAGCTCGCCCGGATCCCCGAGCACTTACAGAAAGGCGACCATGACCAGCATCTATGAACAGATCGGCGGGCAGGATGCCCTCATCTCCGTCGTCGACGACTTCTACGGGCGCGTGCTCGCCGACCCCGATCTGGCGCCGTTCTTCACCGGCACCAACCTGCCGCGGCTCAAGGGCAGACAGGTCGAGTTCTTCGCGGCACTGCTCGGTGGCCCGGACCATTACGGCCCGCAGACCATGAAGGACGTGCACCGGGGCCGCGGCATCGGCCAGGCGGATTTCGACCGCGTCGCACACCTTCTCGCGGAAACGCTGCGGGACGCGGGAGTGCCGGGGCATCTCGTGGATCAGATCCTCGCGGCCTTGGCGCCACTGGCTTCCGACATCGTCGCCCCCGCGACGCCCGTGGCCGGCGGTGCCTGACGCGCAAACCAAGATCACGACGTCCGGGCCGCCGCTGCTATCGTTGCCCCGACATGAGCGACGAGTCTGGAGTCCCTGGTGACGAAGCCCGATGACGAGCTCGACATGAGCCGCCCCGAGTGGACCCCTCCCGCCGTGGACCTGGACCGCCCCAACGTCTCCCGGATCTACGACTGGTATCTGGGCGGCACCAACAACTACGCGGTCGACCGGGAGTTCGGCAAGGCGGCACTCGAAGTGATGCCGCACATACCGTTCGTGGCGCGCAGCAACCGCGAGTTCATGATCCGTGCCGTCGGCTACGCGCTGGACGAGGGCCTCGACCAGTTCCTCGACATCGGGTCGGGCATCCCCACCACGCAACCGGTGCACGAAGTGGCGCACGCGCGCGATCCCGGGGCCAGGGTCGTCTACGTGGACCACGAGGCGGTCGCGATCGCGCACGGCACCCGGATGCTCACCGACGAGCCGAACGCGGCGATGGTGGCGGGCGACTTCTACCGTCCCGAGACGATCCTCGACGCACCCGAGACGCGGCGGCTCATCGACTTCGACCGCCCCGTCTGCCTGCTGCTGGTCGCCCTGCTGCACTTCGTGCCGCCGTCGGACGACCCGGAGTCCACCCTGCGCCAGTACCTGGACAAGCTGGCGCCGGGCAGTCTCGTGGCGATCTCGCACGGCACGTTCGACGGGCTGGACCCCGCCGACCCGAGGCAGGCCGAGATGCGCGAGGCGACGCTGCGGTTCACCGCCCACTACAACCAGACCTCGACACCCGACCTCGTGACCCGCACGCGGGACGAGTTCGCCGCGTTCTTCACGGGCCTGGAACTGGTCGAGCCGGGCATCGCCTACACCCGCTCGTGGCGCAACGACTCGCTCAGGCGGAACGAGAACCCCGCGTTCTCGCAATGCCTCGCCGGTGTGGCCCGCGTCCCCTCGCGCTGACCGGGAACGGTCCTTCGGCCCTAGTTGTGACCTCGGACGGCGGCGCATGCTCGGGTGTTCCGGGCCTAACCGACGTCACAACGGAGTAAGACATGTACGCCCGTATGAACACCCTTATCGGCGACCCCGCCCGGACAGACGAGGTCCAGCACTACATCGAAACCACCGTGCGCCCCCACGTGGAGGCGCAGGCCGGCTGCCGGGGGCTGGCCACACTGAGCAACCGCGACCTCGGCATCACCGTGGTCGCCTCGTACTGGGACTCCGCGGAGTCGATGACGCTGAGCGAGCACGCGGTGGAGACCTCCCGCAAGGAGGCCGCCGAACTCGCGCAGGGCATGGTCAGCGTCGACCATTTCGAGGTCCCGGTCTTCGTGCGGCGCAGCCGTCCGGGCCCCGGCGCGGGGATCCGGATGACCGCGATCGACTGCCCGCCCGAGGAGATCCCGGCCTCGATCGAGTCCTTCCGCGAGAACGCGGTGCCGCGGCTGCTGGAAACGGAGGGCCTGTGCAGCGTGCAGATGCTCGCCGACCGGCAGACCGGGCAGTGCCAGGTGATCGCGGCCTACGAGAACGAGGACTACCTCGTCCGCACCCGCGCGATGGTGGCCCGGTTGCGCGCCGAGACGCTCAGCCGGATCCACGCGCGGGTCCGGTCGGTCGGTGAGTACCGGCTGGGGTTCACCACCGTGCGCGAGGGCGGCACGAACAGCCTCACGCAGCGGTGGACGGACCTGTGGAACGTGGGCGACCGCGCGGGCTGGGAGGCGATGATCGACCAGCAGGGCTTCGAGGCGCGGGCCCCCGGCGGGTTCCGGCTGGCCGGGCGCGACGCGGTCGAGGCCGAGTGGGCGACCTGGCACGACGCGTTCCCGGACAACCAGATCGTCGTCGAGCAGATCTGCGGTGACGACAACTGCGGCATGCTGGAAGGCCGGTTCCAGGGCACGCACACCGGGACCCTGCGTGGCCCGGCCGGTGACCTGCCCGCGACGGGCCGCACGGTCGACGTGCCGTTCTGCGAGGTGCACCGGGTACGCGCGGGCAAGGTCGCCGACAGCCACCTCCACTTCGACCAGGTGGCGCTGCTGACCCAGCTGGGTCAGATGGGCTGACCACTTGCGGGGAGGGCACCGCCCGGGGCCCTCCCCGTCACAAGTGCTTGGGCGACAGGAAGTTCCACATGATCGTCGCGGCCGCCGCGTCGGCGCCGACCACCGTGGTGAACGGCGCGCCGGTGTGGGTGGCGACCGGCCAGTAGTGCGTGAGGCCGTTGTACAGCCCGGCCGCGACCACGGTGCCCCCCTTGCACCCCCTCCAGGTGGTGAGCGCGAGCGGGCCGATGTGCTGGGTCGCCGACGTGGTGCAGCCGTTGCGCGTGCGCCACTGCGTGACCGTGCTCTCGATCGCGGCCGACGCGCTCGGCGAGGAATGCGCGGCCTTCACCACCGGATCCGCCGTACCCGCCGTGATCATCGCCGAAATGGGCGTCGTGTCCGGACATTCCGCGAGCGGAACGCCGCCATATGTCGCCATTGCGGCGAATACGCCGGGATGGGCACAAACGGTGGAAAACGCGAGCCTTGCCCCATTGCTGTAGCCGACGAGATAAATGCGACGTGAATCGGCCTCGAAATAGTGTGCGGCGTCGGTCACGAGCGCGCCGATGAACGGGACGTCGGGCACACCTTCCCTGCCGGCCACCCCGCAGCAGCCGTGCCCGGCGTTCCAGGACTCGGATATCCCCGCCGGGTAGACGAGGTCGGCCAGACCCTGCTCGGCGTAGGGCAGGAAGCCGGTGCGCACGGACTCCTCCTGCGCGTTGATTCCCCGCCCGTGCAGGACGATGAGCAGCGGCAATCCCGGCTTGCGCTGGTCCGGCCCGACCGCGAGGTAGGTGCGGTTCCGGCCGCCGACCGTCAGTGCACGATGGACGGTCGTGGTGTTCGTGGCGAGCGCGGTCTGCTCGCTCGCCGGGCGGCTGGCCTCGGTCGAGGCGGCCTGCGAGCACGCGGCGAGCAGGCTCAGCGCACCGACCAGCACGAGCAGCCGTCTCATTTGTCCAGTTGCTCGCCGAATGCGCCGACGGCGCCACCAGATCATGGTTATCAGTGTGCGGCACGGGGGTGCGAAATCGAAGTGAACCGAGGTGTTCTCAGGCTGCTCTTAACACCCGTCCAGCACGCTCCCAGGAAACAACAGCACAATCTCGTACGTGGTCGGTGAAAAGCGCGCACATCGCGCGACTGTGTCGGAATTGCTCACAGCCAGGGCACGCGAGCGCCCGGACGACGTCGCCTACCTCGCCGGGGCCGACGGCCGCACCCTGACCTGGTCTGCGCTGGCCCGGCACGCGCAGCGGTGGCGGGCCCTTCCGCCGGATTCCCGCGTCGGCCTGGTGATCGACGATCCGCTCGCGTTCACCGCGGCCTACCTGGGCTGCCTGTCCGCGGGACTGACGGCCGCTCCGATCGATCCGCGCCTGACCGCACCCGAACTGGCCGAGGTCCTGGCCCGGCTGCGGGTCGACGTGCTGGCCACCGATGACGCGGACGCCGCCATCCGGCCCGAGATCGACGTCTGGCAGGTGACGCTCGAAGGCCCGCGCCGGGTGTGGACGGCGACGACGGCCACCCGGCCCAGCGAGGGCGCCGCCCTGCGGCCCGCGGTGCTGCTCACCAGTTCCGGCACCACCGGCAGGCCCAAGGGCATCCCCCTGTCGGAGTGGCAGTTGCTGCACGCCGCGGACCGGGTCGCGCGGCACCACGGGTTCGGCCCGGGTGAGCGCGGGTATACGCCGCTTCCGCTGTTCCACGTGAACGCGCAGGTCATGGGCCTGCTGGCGACCGTGACGAGCGGCGCGTCGCTGGTCATCGACCGGCGGTTCGACGCCGGCGCCTACTGGGACCGGGTCGAGGAGTACTCCCCCACCTGGCTCAACACGGTGCCCGCAGTGCTGGCCTCGCTCGCGCAGCGGCCGGCCCCCCGCTCCACCGGACGGATCCGCTTCGCCCGGTCGGCTTCGGCCCCGCTGCCGCCCGCGACCGCGCGCGCGTTCACCGGCCGCACCGGCATCGGGGTGCTGGAGACGTACGGGATGTCCGAGGCCGCCGGGCAGATCACCGCGAACCCGGTCGAGCAGGCCGCGCGGCGCACCGGCTCGGTCGGCCTGCCCGTCGGGGTCGACCTCGTCGTCGCCGCGCCCGACGGCAGCCCGGCCGGACCCGGCGAGGAGGGCGAGGTGCTGCTGCGGGGGCCGCAGATCGTGGAGCGGTACCTGGATCTCGACGCCGGCAGGCCCGAGGGCGTGCGCCCGGCTCGCGACTCCGCGGGCTGGCTGCACACCGGGGACATCGGCACCCGCGACGAGGCCGGGTTCCTCTACCTCGCGGGCCGGGCCGACGACGTGATCAACCGCGGCGGCGAGA
>DASZUO010000061.1:0-4898 GCA_035547575.1 Amycolatopsis sp.
CGCTGGTAGGCGCGGACCGCCTCGTTGGTGAACGGTGCCTCCGCGACCTTGCGGGCCATCTGCTCGAACTCGGCACGCGGGAAGACGTAGAGGCAGTGATCTTGCCCCTTGGTGACCATCAGCCCACCTGCCAGCGCGTCCCGGAACTTGGCGGGCAGCGTGAGCCGCCCCTTGTCGTCCAGCTTCGGGGTATGGGTGCCGAGGAACACGGCCCCACCTCCCCACGGGGCCTCCCTGCTGCCCCACTGCGCTCCACCGTACCCCACTTTTCACCACAGTCAACGTCGAATCCTTGCACGACCGGGCGACAGCTCCGACGTTTTCCCAGGTGAACGCTGGTGGGGTGCGGTGGGGGGAAGGTGGGGGAAGCGCCCGCACCTCACCCACCCCGGGGGCACCGGGGCCCGGTTTCGCCTCACCCGGGCACCGTCCTGACGTCGCCGTGGGGCGAAGTGGAGACGAAGGGTGGGGCTTGGTGGGGCGCGGGTCAGGCGACGAACTCGGCCAGCCGGGCGGCCACCCTGGCGCAGTCGGCGGGGGCGACGGTCACCCAGTCCTGCCCGCCCCGGCCGGGCGCGACGGAGCCGAAGTAGGTTCCGACGTCCGTGCGGAACCAGCTGACCCCGCCGGCCCGCCGCAGCCGGCCGGCGTCGCGCACCCGCACCGAGAAATGCCCCGCCGCGAGCACCGGCCGCGCCTCGATCGCCAGTACCTCGCGGATCTGCTGTTCGTAGGCCGCCGAACCGCGGCCGTTCCCGAAGACCGGGTCCTCGACATCGCCTCGCAGGACTGCCGCCGGCAGCGTCACGCCGTAGCCGGGCCCCGGCTCCCACGGCAGCAGATCCACCACCGCCGCGAAGACTTCCGTGACGCGAATCGGGGACAGGCCGATCGTGCGGCTCGGCTGCGCGGCCAGCACACCGCGCTTACCCCCGGCCGCGGCGACCGCGCGCAGCAGGCGACCGTCCACGAGGCCCTCGCACTCGACGTACACCTGCGCCCCGGCCAGGATCTCCAGCCGTTCGGCGAGCACCGGGTCGAGGCGGCCGTCGAACAGGCCCCGGCCGGCCAGGTTGCCGTACACCGCGGAGCGGATCTCCGCCCGCTCCCGCTCCGTGGCGCCCACGCTGGGCACGTCCAGCGGCGGCGGCACCGGTGCCCCACCCAGGTCGTCCCAGACGATGTCGAACGCGGAGGCCGAGATCTCGATCAAGACAGGTCCGGTGGAACATCGAAGGACTGCGCGGGTACGGCCGCCCGCAGCGCCGCGTCCCGCGCGTTCATCACGTCGATCGCCTTGCGGCGCGCCGCTTCCGACTCGTCGCGGCGGGCCGCGAGCGCGTCGGAGAGGCCCACGAGCGGGAACAGCTTGCCGCTGTGCATGGCGTCCGTGATTATCCGCGCGGGATCGAACGGCACCGGCGGCGGCATCTCGGCCCGCGCCCGCGCAGCGATCCCGGCCTGCTGCGCCACCGCGTCGGAGACCGCGTAGGAGACTTCGGTGGCCTGCTCGGACCAGCTCGCCGCTTTCCCGAGCGTGTCGCGGACCGCGTCGCCGCCCTGGCCCTCCCACGCCTCGTGACTGCGGTCGGAGATGGCCGTCAGCACGCGCACCGACTCGCGCAGCCGCTCCCCCAGCGCCGCCCACTGCTCGCCGATCCGGCCGGCGCCCGCCGGATCGTTGCCCGCCGCGACCTCGGCCGCCATCTCCTCGTGGGTGCGGGACTCGTACCGGCGCACGGGTTCGGGTGCCTGTTCCATGTCCCTCCTACGGCAGTTTCGGCTCGATCAGCCCGGCCACCGTGGTGGCCCGGCGGCACGCGGCGGCGCTGTCCCTGAAGCTCGCGTTCGTGACATCGACCTGCGCAGTCGCTTTCGCCCCGGTCGCCAGCAGCACTCCGCAGCCGCCGGTGGAGGCGACCTGCACGCCCCGGTGCCGCCCGATGGTTACCTGCTTGCCGCCGCCGGTGTCCAGATCGGACAGCGCCGCGGTGTCGTCGACAGTGACGGTCAGCCCGAACGTGCCGGTCTCCGTCCAGTCGCACGCGCGAGCGGTGCCGATGGTCTTGTCCGTGCCCGGCGACGTCAGCCCCGCGGTGGACCGGTCGGCCGGGGACAGGAGACCGCACGGTTCGAGCGCCGCGGCCGACGGGGCGGGCGCGGTGGTGGTAGCCGGTCCGTCGGACGCCGCCTGCGCACCGCATCCGGCCAGCAGGGAACCGGTCGCCAGCGCGAGCACCGCGACCGCGCGCCTACCCACCGCTGCAGTCCACGCCGCCCGCGGCATCGTCGTCGGTGTCGGCGTAGCGCCGCAGCGCCGTGCTGATGTTGGTCTTGAGCTTGTCCAGCTCCTGACCGAACCGGGTGAGCTGCTCGGCGGCGGAGCCGGGGCCCGAAACGCCGTAGCGCGCCATGAAGGTGCCGATCTCGTCGGCATAGCCGCCGCCGAGCGGAACCTTGCGGCCGAGGACCCTGGCTTCGCGAACCATCTCGCCGACCACATCCTGCAGCTGGGTGATCTGGGCGAACGCGGTGGCGGCAAGCTCGGGGGACACGGCGAACGCGCCCGCGTTCACGCTCGGCCCCTTGTGCGTGTCGGTCATCGTGTCTCTCCGTAGCCGGACGGATTCCCACCGGAGCATACAGGCGGAGCCGACATCGAGGGTTCGCTCACACGGTTGGCGCGAGTTTGACACACTTGGTGGCAGGCTGGATTACGGCGCGGCAGGGCCCTGCCGCGCCGACGCACCTCAGCCTGTGAGACGCTCCCGCGCCGTCAAGCGCACGACCGCGCGTGCGAGCACGCGCCAGACTTCGGCACCAGGAGGTCGAGTGACGTCGAGGATCCAGCCTGCGAGCACCGGCGAATACGCCGGTGAGCAGGCGGCAGGGCAAGCGCCGTACTACCCGTCCGGAACGCCCGGCCGCAACGGTCATGGCACCGTTTCCCTCGACGAGCTGCACGACACGATGCGGCGGATCGCCGCCAACGTGGAACGCGTGCTCGTCGGCAAGCCCGACGTGGTGCGCGTCGCGCTCGTCACGCTGCTCGCCGAGGGGCATCTGCTGGTCGAGGACGTGCCGGGGGTGGGCAAGACGTCACTGGCCAAGGCACTGGCCCGGTCGATCGACTGCACGGTCAGCCGCATCCAGTTCACCCCGGACCTGCTGCCCAGCGACGTGACGGGCGTGTCGATCTACAACCGGCAGACCGGCGAGTTCGAGTTCCGGCCCGGCCCGGTGTTCGCGAACATCGTGGTCGGCGACGAGATCAACCGTGCCTCGCCCAAGACACAGTCCGCCCTGCTGGAATGCATGGAGGAGCAGCAGGTCACGGTCGACACGTCGACCTACCACCTCGACGACCCGTTCATGGTGATCGCCACCCAGAACCCGATCGAGATGGAGGGCACCTATGCCCTGCCCGAGGCGCAGCGCGACCGGTTCACCACGCGCGTGTCGGTCGGCTACCCGGACGCGCAGGCCGAGCTGGCGATGGTCGACGAGCACGCGGGGCACAACCCGATGAACGACCTGCGGCCGGTGTCCGACGCCGCGACCGTGATGCGACTGATCCACACCGTCCGCGGCGTGCACATGGCGCCCGAGGTGCGCCGGTACGCCGTCGACCTGGCCGCCGCCACCCGGCAGGTGCCGGAGATCCGGCTCGGCGCGTCGCCGCGCGCCACGCTCCAGCTGGTGCGGGCCGCCCGTGCGCAGGCGGCGCTGTCCGGCCGCGAGTACGTCGTCCCCGACGACCTGCACGCCGTCGCGATCCCCGTACTGGCGCACCGCCTGGTGCTGACCACCGAGGCGCACGCCGCCCGGCGCTCGGCCACCGACGTGGTGCGCTCGGTGCTCCAGCGCGTCCCGGTGCCCCAAGGGGCGCCGGTCAACGGCCAGAACCGCCGGTAGCCACCGATGTTGCGGTCGCTGTCCGGACTGACCACGCGAGGCCGCTGCCTGCTCGCCGCCGGCGTCGCGGCCGCCGTGTGCGCGGTCGTGCTCAACGAGCGCGACCTGCTGCGGGTCGCGGTGTTCGTGGTCGCGCTGCCGTTGCTGGTGGCGCTGTTCATCGCGTCTTCCCGGGTGCGCATCGGCGCGGCCCGCACCCTCCAGCCCGGCCGGCTCGCCGCCGGGTCCGCGGGTGAGGTCGAGCTCGCGTTGTGGCGCAACGGGAAACTGCCCGCGGGTGAGGTGCTGCTCGAGGACGGTGTGCCCTACGCGCTGGGCTCCCGGCCGCGGTTCGTGGTGGAGCGCCTGCCGCAGGGCCGCGCCGTGGCGCTGCGCTACCCGATCCAGCCGATGCTCCGCGGCATCCAGCAGGTCGGGCCGCTTCGCGCGACGCTGACCGACCTGTTCGGGCTCTGCGAGTTCGACCGGGAGCTCATCGGGCACTCCCGGCTCGTCGTGGTGCCGCGCGTCGTGACCCTGCTGGGCCTGCCCCACGGCGCGGGCATCGGGGCGGGTGACGACGGCAGCGTGCGGCTGCGTGCCGGCCAGGGCGAGACCGACGTGGTGGTACGCACCTACCGCCACGGCGACGATCTGCGCAAGGTGCACTGGCGCTCCACGGCGCGACGCGACGAGATCATGGTCCGGGTGGAGGAGCGGCCCTGGCGCGGCGGCACGACGGTGCTGCTGGACCACCGCGCGGCCGCGCACCACGGCACCGGGCCGTCGGCGAGCCTGGAGTGGGCGATCTCCTTCGCCGCGAGCGTGTGCCTGCACCTGCGCAAGTCCGGGCACCGGGTGCGCCTGGTCAGCGAGCACGGCAACGCCATCGCCGATGCGCCCGGCGACAGCGGCGACGGGTACGACAACGTCATCCTGGACGCGCTGGCGGCGCTGCAGCCCGCGCACCAGCGTGACCTCACGACCGGGCACGACCCGGCCCA
>DASZUO010000062.1:0-3486 GCA_035547575.1 Amycolatopsis sp.
CGAGCGCGCGGATCGCGGTCGACACCCCGGACTGCACGACCCGCAACCGCCGCGACGCCCTGGTGAAGCTCAGCTCCTCGGCCACGGTCACGAAGTACTCGAGTTGGCGCAGTTCCACAGCTTCTATCTAACTCACAGATCGCAGCATGCACAAACAATCGTTGGACGTGATCGCCCGGCGCACCGACACTGGAGTCGTGAGCACGATGGTGTCGATGTCCCGCAAGCACGGTGTGGGCTTCTGGGTGGTGGCCTACGCGTTCGCCGTCACGATGGCGTTCTCCGCCGCGCCAGCCCCGCTCTACGTCCTCTACCAGCAAAAAGACGGGTTCGGCCCGTTCACGGTCACGCTCGTGTTCGCGATCTACGCGGTCGGCGTGATGGTGAGCCTCGTCCTCGCCGGGCACGTGTCCGACTGGGTGGGCCGTAGGCGCGTGCTGGTGCCCGCGGTGCTGGTGAACGTGCTGGCCGCGGTGATGTTCCTGGCCTGGACGTCGGTGCCCGCGCTGCTCGTCGCCCGGTTCGTCTCGGGGATCAGCATCGGCATGCTGACCGCGACGGCCACCGCCCACCTGACCGAACTGCACGCCGTGGCCCGCCCGGACGCACCACGGACGCGGGCCGATGTGGTCGCGACGGCGGCGAACCTCGGCGGACTCGGCCTCGGGCCGTTGATCGCCGGGCTGCTGGCGCAGTACGTGGCCGACCCGTTGCACGTGCCCTACCTGGTGTTCCAGGCACTCATGCTGGTCGGCGCGCTCGCGGTCGCGCTGGTGCCGGAGACGGTCGAGGCGGTGTCGCGCCCGTACCGGCCGCAGCGGATCTCCGTGCCCGCCGACGCTCGGGGCCGGTTCTTCGCGGCGGGCGCGGCCGCGCTCGCGGGATTCGCGGTGTTAGGGCTGTTCACCTCGCTCGCGCCGGGGTTCCTCGCCGACACGCTGCACCAGCATTCGCACGCGCTCGCCGGTGTCGTGGCCTTCGCGGTGTTCGGGTCGGCCGCGGTGTCCCAGATCCTGCTGGCCCGTACCCGCCTGCGGCGCCAGGTGGGGCTGGGATTGGGGCTGCTGGTGACGGGGATCGTGCTGGTCATCGTCGCGGTGTGGGTGCCGAGCCTCGCGCTGTTCCTCGTGGGCGGCGTGCTCGCCGGAGCCGGGACCGGCTCGGCGTTCAAGGGCTGCGTGAGCATCGTGCTGTCGATCGCGCCGCCCGAGCGCCGCGGGGAAACGCTGGCCGGGCTGTTCCTGGCCGCCTACATCGGACTGACCGTGCCGGTGCTGGGGCTGGGCCTGGCCGCGCAGTTCGTCGCCATCGAGGTGGCGCTGCTGGGTTTCGGCGCCCTGCTGCTGGCCGTGCTCGCCCTGGTCGCGCGCCCGCTGGTGGCCGCCGCCGTGTGAGCGTTACCACCCGGCCGAGTGTCCACAGAGGTGTTCGGGCAACATTCCCGTAACACTGAGGAGGTGGCTGGTTGATCGACACCGGCGATACGGCATGGCTGCTCGGCTCTGCCGCACTGGTCATGCTGATGACCCCCGGACTGGCGTTGTTCTACGGCGGCATGGTGCGTTCCCGCAGCGTGCTCAACGTGATGATGCTGACGTTCGTCTGCCTCGCGGTGGTCGGTGTCGTCTGGCTGCTCTACGGCTATTCGCTGGGATTCGGCGACGACGCGTTCGGCGGGCTGATCGGGAACTTCGAGCACGTGGGACTGCACGGGCTCGGTTCGGTGACGGTCGGGCCGGAGGGGCACAAGGTGCCGCTGCTGGCGTTCGCCGCGTTCGAGTTGATGTTCGCGGTGATCACGGTGGCGCTGCTGGTCGGCGCGGTGGCCGAGCGGGCGCGGTTCTGGCCGTGGCTGGTGTTCGTCGTGGTCTGGGTGACGCTGGTGTACATCCCGCTCGCGCACTGGGTGTTCTCGTTGGACGGTTTCGCGGGTCCGGGCTTCACCGGCGGGTGGCTGGTGAACAGGCTGCACGCGCTCGACTTCGCGGGGGGCACGGCGGTCGAGGTCGACTCGGGTGCCGCGGCGGTGGCGCTCGCGCTCGTGATCGGGCGCAGGCACGGCTGGCCGAGGCAGGCGGTGCGGCCGCACAACCTGCCGTTCGTGATGTTCGGCGCCGGGCTGCTGTGGTTCGGCTGGTTCGGGTTCAACGCCGGGTCCGCGCTGGGCGCCTCGGGCGTGGCCGCGACGTCCTTCGTCAACACCACGATGGCCGCCGCCACGGCGGTCGTCGGCTGGCTCGTCGTCGAGCAGGTTCGCGACGGCAAGCCCACCACACTGGGTGCGGCGTCGGGTGCCGTGGCCGGGCTGGTCGGCATCACACCCGGGTGCGGGTACGTGGAACCTCTTGGTGCCGCGGCGATCGGGCTCATCGCCGGCGTGGTCTGCGCGCTGGCGATCGGGTTGAAGTACCGCCTGGGCCTGGACGACTCCCTCGACGTGCTCGCGGTGCACGGCATCGGCGGGTTCACCGGCATGCTCCTCATTGGACTGTTCGCCAGTACCGGTGCGAACAGTGCGGGCGCCAACGGCCTGTTCTACGGTGGAGGTCTCGACCAGTTGTGGCGGCAGGCGGTCGCGACGTTCGCCGCGGCGGGCTACTCGCTCGTCGTGACACTCGTGATCGCCTGGGTGATCCACAAGACGCTCGGCCTGCGTGCCGAGCGTGAGGCCGAACTCGATGGCATCGACGAGGCCGAGCACGCGGAAAGCGCTTACGATCTTGCTGTCCAGCCGAGCCGCCGGACCACGCTCATGGAAGGAGGACGGCCGTGAAGCTGCTCACCGCGGTCGTGCGCCCGTTCGTCATCGACGACATCAGGGAGGCGATGGAGCGGCTCGCCGTGCTGGGCATGACGGTGACCGAGGCCAAGGGGTACGGGCGGCAGAAGGGGCACAAGGAGGTCTACCGGGGCGCCGAGTACACCGTGGACTTCGTGCAGAAGCTGCGGGTCGAGGTGCTGATCGACGATTCGCTGGTCGAGAAGGCGATCGAGGCCGTGCAGAACGCGTGCCGCACCGGCCGCATCGGCGACGGCAAGATCTGGGTCACGCCGGTCGAGACCGTGGTGCGCGTCCGCACCGGCGAGCGCGGCAGCGACGCGATCTAGCGCGTTCGCGCCCGCGCCGCACACGGCCTCGCTCATGAGGTGAACTCGGCCTCGGCGGTGGTGACCGTGCCCGCCGTGCGGCCCGGTGCCCGGTGGTAGCGCCAGTACAGGTTGGTGTGCGCGATGACCTGCTCGGGCGGCGGGGCACCCCACGCCGTCTGGTCCTCTGTGGTGTGCGCGTCGCTGACGAGCGTCGCGTCGTAGCCGCGGACGATGGCGCCGTGCAGCGTGGAGCGGACGCATTCGTCGGTCTGCGCGCCCGCCACCACGAGCCGCCCGGCACGCAGATCCGCCAGGACGGCCTCGAGCGTGGTGTCCTCGAAGGCGTCGGCGTAGCCTTTGGCGATCACCGGCTCCCCCCGGCCGGGGTCGAGTTCG
>DASZUO010000063.1:0-21187 GCA_035547575.1 Amycolatopsis sp.
GACTTCGGCCGCCGGGACCCTCCCCCACCCCGATCCTTTTATCGTTCTACGCCGCGGTCGGGCCGCGTCAAGACCGCCTTCGGCGCCGCTTCGCGGTGGCCTTCGGCCAGTCTGGACCCGGCAGACCGCGGCGTTGTTCGGCTTGGGATCGGGGTGGGGGGAGGTGTGGGTGGTCGATCGGCGTGGGGGATGGTGTGGGTAGTTGGTCGGGGGCGGGTGGTTGAGGGTGTTGGCCGTCGTGCTCGGTGCCGTTACGCCGCTACCAACTGCCGTAGCGCCTGGTGGTATCGGCGTAGGACCAGGTCCGCTACAGCAGGGTGCGCGCCTAGCGGGTCTGCGATGACGTCGGCGGCGGAGCGGGTCAGGATGCGCTGGAACAGGCCTGGGGCCAGCAACCACGACGCGATCGCTACCCGGCGTCCGCGGCCGCGCGCGTGCGTAACCGCGTCGGCGATCGAGGGATGGGCCGTCGCCGCGTAGCCGACGCGGACGGGGGTGGCCAGGCGGCTCGACAGGGCCTCGGCGGCGCGGCGGACCTCTGCCAGGGCACGAGGGTCGCTCGAGCCCGCCGCGGCCAGAACAAGAGCGTCGCCTCGGCGGTGGCCCGCCCATTCCAGGCGGTCGCACATCACGTCGATCAGCTCGGATGCCGGGCCGAACGGCTCGGCCAGGATCGCCTCCCGGTGAGTGCTCGCTTCGATCTGGGCCGGGATATCCGTGCGCACGTGGTAACCCGCCGCCAGGAAAGCCGGGATCACCACCGCGGGCCGGCCGCGGAGGGAGTTCAGGACCGTTGTCACATCGGGTTGCCGCACGTCGGCATAGGCCACCTGGACCGGAACGGAAGACTCGGCTTGGACGCGGGCCGCCAGGGCTTCGATGACGCGCGCCCCTGCTGGGTCCCGGGTGCCGTGCGCTGCCAGGACGATCATCGGTCCACCGCCAGGCGGTAGCCGCGTTTGACGACCGTTTGCACCAGTTTTCCTTCGCCCAGCGAGGTGCGCAGCCGGCCGATCGCCGTTTCCACCGCATGCTCCTCGCCGCCGCTGGGTAGCGCTGCCGTCAGTTCACGACGGGAGACGACGCGGCCGGGTTCGGCGGCCAGTGCTCGTAGGACCGCCATCGGGGCGGGCGCGACCTCGCACAGGTGACCGTCCACAATGGCCGCCTGGCCGCGTAGCTCGATCTGCCGGCTTGCCGCTCGTAGCCTGGGCGAGCGCTCCATCAGCGCCTGGGAGACAGTCCGGGCCAGCGCGCCGATGCGGGCCCGCTCCGGCTGCACCGTCGGGATGCCGAGGGCGGCAAGCGGCGCCGCCGTGATCGGGCCGACACAGGCGACCAGCACTCGCTCCGTCAGCGCCCCGACCAGCGCCGCTCGACGGCCCGTGCGGTTGGCCATCGCCAGGGTGCTCGCCGCGGCCGGTGCGCTGGTGAACGGGACGGCATCGATCGAGCCGTCGAGGACCGCGTCGATCAGGCGGTCGAGCGGGCCGGGATCCGACGGGCCCACCCAGCGGTATACCGGGACCTCGATCACCTCGGCGCCGGCATCGCGCAGCGAGTCCACAAAGTACGGTAGCGGCTCGCCGTGCAGCTGCACGGCCACGCGGCGACCGGCTACACCCGACTCGAGGAGGTGCTGCAGCAACTCCGCATTGCTCTCCGAGACCGGCGAGTAGTCTTCCGACAACCCGGCGGCACGAATCGCACCGCGGGCCTTCGGGCCGCGGGCCAGCAGCGTGGCCTTGCCGAGCCGGGTGAGCAGTTCCTCCCCCAGCCCCCAGCCCTCGGCCGCCTCGATCCAGCCGCGGAAACCGATCCCCGTCGTTGCGACCACCACGTCCACCGGGTCGTCCAACAGGCCGGTGGTCGCGGCGTGCAACTCCGTGTCGTTGGCCAGTGGCACGATGCGGATGGCGGGGCCGTACCGCACCGTGGCGCCTTTGCGCACCAGCAGCGCACCGAGCTCGTCGGCGCGCCGTGCGGCGGTGATACCCACCGCGAAGCCGGCGAGCGGGGGGATGTCGGTCATGCGCCCTCCTTGACGGACACGGCAGGCCGCGGCTGCGTTTCCGTGTCGGGCAGACATGGTGTTCCTGGCTCGGACCTGCGGGCGGTCCTCATGGCCGGACGTGCACCACGCCGTCGACGATCTGCACCTCGTAGGTGCGGATGGCCACCGACTCGTCGTCGAGGCACTGCCCGGTCTTGAGGTCGAAACGCTGTTTGAGCAGCGGCGACGTGACCATCGGCACCCCGTTCGCGTCGCCGATGATGCCACGGGACAGCACCGCCGCGCGCGCGAAAGGGTCCACATTGGATAGCGCGTAGACCTCGTCGTCGGTGGTGCGGAAGATCGCGACCTGCCTGCCGTCGGGCAGCAGGGCCGCGGCACCACGGCCCGGGATCAGCCGCTCGACCTCGCACACCGCGACCGTCTCGGTCTGCTCGTCCACCATCGTCACCGTGACACCACCTCAGGAACGCCGAGCAGGACAGGCACCTTCTGCTCCCGCTCCATCTTGAACGAGATCGTCGGGTCCGGCGAACCGGGCGCGTTCACGAAAGACGTGAAGCGCGCCAGCTTGTCCGGGTCTTCGAGCACGCCACGCCACTCGTCGGCGTAGTTCTGGACGTGCTTGGCCATCGCGGCGTCGAGTTCCTCGCAGATCCCCAGTTTGTCGTCCACAATGACCTCCCGCAGGTGGTCGAGGCCGCCGTCCATCTCCTCGATCCACGGCGCGGTGCGCTGCAACCGGTCCGCGGTGCGTACGTAGAACATCAGGAACCGGTCGATGTAACGGATCAGCGACTCCGCGTCCACATCGGACACCAGCAGCTCCGCGTGCCGCGGGATCGCGCCGCCGTTGCCGCCGACGTAGAGGTTCCAGCCCTTCTCCGTGGCGATCACACCGAAGTCCTTGCCCCGCGCCTCCGCGCACTCGCGCGCACACCCTGAGACACCGGACTTGAGCTTGTGCGGCGACCGCAGGCCGCGGTAGCGCAACTCCAGCTCGACGGCCATGCCGACGCTGTCCTGCACGCCGTAGCGGCACCAGGTCGAGCCGACGCAGGACTTGACCGTCCGCAGCGCCTTGCCGTACGCGTGGCCCGACTCGAAACCCGCGTCCACCAGCCGCTTCCAGATGTGCGGCAACTGGTCCACCGTGGCCCCGAACAGGTCGATGCGCTGGCCTCCGGTGATCTTGGTGTACAGCCCGTACTCCTTGGCCACCTCGCCGATCACGATCAGCTTGTCCGGCGTGATCTCACCGCCGGGGACCCGCGGCACCACCGAGTAGGTGCCGTTCTTCTGCATGTTCGCCAGGAAGTGGTCGTTGGTGTCCTGGAGCGTGGCCTGCTCGCCGTCGAGAACGTGCCCGCCGTCGCGCATCGTGGTCTCCAGCGTCGCGAGGATCGATGCGACCGCGGGCTTGCACAGCGCGCAGCCGGACCCGGTGCCGTGCTTGGCGATGAGCTCGCCGAACGTGGTTATCCGGGTGGCCTTGATGATCTCGAACAGCTCCTGGCGCGAGTAGCTGAAGTGCTCGCACACCGCCTTGGACTGCACGACACCACAGGAATCGAGCAGCTTCGACAGCATCGGCACACACGACCCGCACGTGGTGCCCGCCTTCGTGCAGCCCTTGATCGCCGCGACGCTGTCGCAGCCCTCGGACGTGATGGCGTGCGTGATCACGCCCTTGGACACGTTGTTGCACGAGCAGATCTGCGCCGCGTCCGGCAGCGCGTCGACGCCGACCGCGGACGAACCTCCCTCCGGGGCGAGCATCGCGGCCGGGTCGGCGGGGAGCTTGCTGCCGACCAGCGGCCGCAGCAGGTTGTACGCGCTCGCGTCGCCGACCAGGATGCCGCCGAGCAGCGAGCCATCGCCCGAGACGACGAGCTTCTTGTAGTAGCCCGAAACCGCGTCCGCGAGCACGACCTCCAGCGCGCCCTCCGTGGCGGCGTGGACGTCGCCGAAGCTCGCGACGTCCACGCCCATCAGCTTCAATTTCGTCGACATATCGGCACCGGGGAACGTGCCGTCCCGGCCGAGCAGTTCCGCCGCCACGATCTCGGCCATCGCATACCCTGGCGCCACCAGGCCGTAGCAGCGGCCTTCGACCGCCGCGCACTCGCCGATCGCGTAGATGTCGGGATCGCTGGTACGGCAGGCGATGTCGGTCACGATGCCGCCGCGCTCGCCGACGTCGAGGCCCGACTCGCGAGCCAGGTCGTCCCGCGGCCGCACACCGGCCGAGAACACGATCAGGTCCAGGTCGAGTTCGGTGCCGTTGGTCAGGCTGGCCGTGAGCCTGCCGCGGTCCGGCACGATCTTGCTCGCCGACGTTCCCGTGTGGACGGTCAGGTCCAGCTCGGTGACGAGCTTGCGCAGCAGCGAACCGCCACCGTCGTCGACCTGCAGCGGCATCAGCCGCGGCGCCATCTCGACGACGTGTGGCGAAAGGCCCATGTCTCGCAACGCCTTCGCCGCTTCGAGACCGAGCAACCCGCCCCCGACGACCATCGCGGCGGCACGGCCCCGCTTTGTCGTGTTGGCATGCTCGACGGCGTCCCGGATCGCGTCCAGGTCCTCGATCGTCCGGTAGACGAAGCAACCGGGCAGGTCGTGCCCCGGAACCGGCGGCACGAACGGACGCGAGCCGGTCGCCAGCACGAGCGCATCGTAGGGCTGCGTGAATCCGCTCGCGGTCACCACGGTCTTCGCGGACCGGTCGATCCCCCGCACGGGATCGTTCAGCCGCAGCTCAACCCCTTGGTCCCCGGCGTAGTCCGAGCCGGAGAGCGCGAGCGCTTCCGCGTCCCATCCGTCCACATAGGACGTCAGGGCGACACGGTCGTAGGCGGGGCGCGGTTCCTCGGCGAGCACGACGACCCGCCACGTGCCGTCGGGATCCTCGGCCCGCACAGCCTCGACCA
Organism: Amycolatopsis sp.; assembly: GCA_035547575.1. Taxonomy (GTDB): domain Bacteria; phylum Actinomycetota; class Actinomycetes; order Mycobacteriales; family Pseudonocardiaceae; genus Amycolatopsis_E. Next base: position 4,945 of record DASZUO010000063.1, read on the forward strand.
GCCGGTGACCCACCATGCCGTTTCCGACGACGACCAGCGTCCGCGTCATGTTCCTACCCCTCCTCAGACCTGTGCGTCGGCGAGTGCGAGACCCTTGGCGCTCACCGGCGCCGACGACTTGCGCAGGTAGACCACCCAGGTGACCACGAAGCACACGCCGTAGAAGATCAGGAAGCCGACGAACGCCGACAGCCCGCTCTTGGTGCTGAGGAACGACTGCCGGAAGGCCAGGTTGATCAGCAGGCCACCGAATGCGCCGATCGCACCGGCGAGACCGATCAGCGCGCCGGAGAGCTTGCGGGCGCGCAGCAGCTCGGTGGCGGAGTCCGCACCGGCGTCGATGGCCGCCTTGGCCTTGGCCTTGAAGATCGCCGGAATCATCTTGTAGGTCGAGCCGTTGCCGATACCGGTCAGCACGAACAGGACGATGAACGCCACCGTGAACAGACCCAGCGATTTGGCGTTCGACGCGATGATCAGCAGCGCGGTCATCACGGCCATGCCGACGAAGTTCCAGAACGTGACCTTGCCGCCGCCGATCCGATCCGAGAGCCAGCCACCGAACGGTCGTGAGATCGAACCGAGCAGCGGACCGAGGAAGGTCACCGCCGCGGCCTGCAGCGGGGTGCGGCCGAACTGGTTCTGCAGCACGAGGCCGAACGCGAAGCTGTAGCCGATGAACGAGCCGAACGTGCCGATGTAGAGGAAGGACATGACCCAGCAGTGGGCGTCCTTCATGACCTCGCGCATCCCCTTCTTGTCGTTCTTCACCGAGGCGATGTTGTCCATGCCCAGCGAGGCGCCCACCGCCGCGAGGACGATCAGCGGGATGTAGACGGCGAAGATGATCCGCGGCGCGCTGGTACCCGCCGTTGCGATGATCAGCAGGCCGATCAGCTGGATGACCGCCACACCGAGGTTCCCGCCACCGGCGTTGAGGCCGAGCGCCATGCCCTTGGCCTTCTCCGGGAAGAACGTGTTGATGTTCGTCATCGACGAGGCGAAGTTGCCGCCGCCGACGCCGACGAGGATCGACAGGACCAGGAACACGCCGAACGAGGTGCCCGGTTCCATCACGATCGCCGCGAAGATCGACGGGATCAGCAGCATCGAGGCGCTGATGATCGTCCAGTTGCGCCCGCCGAACTTGGCCACCGCGAACGTGTAGGGGATCCGGACGCACGAACCGATCAACGTCGCGAGCGACGTCAGCAGGAACTTGTCGGCCGCGGACAGGCCGTAGGCCGGTCCCATGAACAGGACCAGGACCGACATCATGGTCCAGATCGAGAAGCCGATGTGCTCGGCGAAGACTGAGAACCACAGGTTCCGGTTGGCGATCTTCTTCCCGGTGGCAAGCCAGAACGACTCGTCCTCCGGCTCCCAGTGCTCGATCCAGCGCCGGCCTCGGTGTTGCGTTGCTTGGGTCATCGTTTCTCCTAAGCGGTCGTCGCGAGCCAATCCGCGATGCCACACACGGCATCCCGGCAGCTCCCGCATCCGGTTGTGGCTCTGGTCACCGAGGCCAGCTCGGTCACATCTGTCGCCCCGTCTCGGAACGCCTCGACGAGGCGGGCCTTGGTGACCGAGTTGCACCGGCACACCACGGCCGAGCCCGGCAGGTCGGCCGGGCTCGACGCGGCGGACGCACCCGAGGGCAGTGCCCGGCCGAGCAGGACCGCGAGGCGGTCGGTGGGGACGGGGACGCCCCGGTCGTACAGCTGAGTGATGGTGGCGGCGGCGTCCGGCGCGCCCAGCATGATCGCGCCGGCGACCCGGTCCTCGCGGATCACGAGCTTGGTGTAGCGGCCCCGCGTGGGGTCGGTCAGGCACAGCACCTCGGCACTCGCGTCGCCGACTTCGGCGTGTGCGTCGCCGATCGCCGTGAGGTCGACGCCGCGTGCCTTGAGCTTGGTGACGACCTGCGTGCCGCGGTAGCGCCCGGCGACGTCGGTGCCGGTGAGCAGGCCGGCGAGCACCGCGGCCTGCTGCCACGCGGGCTCGACGAGCCCGGACACGGTGCCCGGGTGCTGCGCGCAGTCGCCGATCGCGTGGATGCGGCCGTCGCTCGTGCGCAGCGCGTCGTCGATCACGATGCCGCGGTCGACCTCGAGCCCGGCGTCGACGGCGAGCCCGGTTTCCGCCCGCACCCCGGCGGAGACCACCACGAGGTCGGCGTGCACCTTGCTGCCGTCGTCGAGCTTGAGCCCGTCGCCGGGCAGGTAGCGCGCCGCGCCGGTGCCGAGCCGGAAGTCGATGCCGTGCTCGGCGAGCGACCGGGCGAGCACCTGACCGGCACCCGCATCCAGTTGCCGTTCCATGACGTGGCCGGCGGGATGCACGACGGTGACGAGGTTTCCGCGGCCGGCGAGGCCACGCGCCGCCTCCAGCCCCAGCAACCCACCGCCGAGCACGGCTACTGGCGCACCGACCTTGGCCGCGTCGAGGATCCGGTCGCAGTCGTCGAGGGTGCGGAACGCGACCACACCCCGCGCCGGTGTGCCGTCATCCTGCACGAGTCCCTCGACCGGCGGCAGCCACGGCTTGGCGCCGGTCGCGAGCACGAGCGCGTCGTAGTCCACAGTGGACCCGTCGGACAGCTTGACCTGCCGCCCGTCCCGGTCGATGCGAACCGCCGTGACGCTGGTGCGCAGGTCCACCCCGTGCTCGGTGGCCCAGCCGGTTTCGTGCAACCGCACCGTGTCCGGGCGCATCGACCCCGCCAGCACGGCGGAGAGCAGCACCCGGTTGTACGCCGCATGCGCCTCCTCGCCGATGACGGTGAGGCTGACGAGGTCGCCCTGCGGGTCACGCCGGCGAATCTCGTCGGCCAGCCGGGCTCCCGCCATGCCATAGCCGAGCACGACCACCTTGCGGGGACTCATGAATCACCCCCGGAAAGGTTGACCGCACAGACCTTGAACTCGGGCATCCGGCTGGTGGGGTCCAAAGCCGGGTTGGTCAGCAGGTTCGCCCGCCCGTCGCCGGCGAAGTGGAACGGCAGGAACACGACGTCCGGCCGCATCGAGGGCACGCAATGAACGCGGGCGGTCGTCTCGCCGCGGCGGGACCGCACGCACGCTATGTCGCCGTGCGCGAGCCCGTGCCGGGCCGCGGTGTCGGGGTGCACCTCGACGTAGGCCTCGGGCACCACGTCGTTGAGTTCGGCGACGAGCCGTGTCTGCGCGCCGGACTGGTAGTGCTGCAACACGCGACCTGTGGTGGCCTGCAGGGGAAACTCGGCGTCCGGCGCCTCGGCCGGGCCGCGGTGCTCGACCGGCGCGAAGCGGGCACGCCCGTCGGCGTGGGCGAAGCGGTCGAGGAACATCCGCGGCGTGCCGGGATGCTCGACGTCCGGCACCGGCCAGTACAGCGCCTCCCCCGCGCGCAGCCGGTCGTAGCTGACCCCGGAATAGTCGGCGAGGCCACCCTTCGAGGCGGCGCGCAGTTCGGTGAACACGGTCTCGGCGTCGACCGGGAACCGCTCGCCGGGCTGGCCGAGCCGGGTCGCCAGTCCATTGAGGACATCGAGGTCGGTACGCACTCCGGCAGGCGGATCGATCGCCTTCCGCCGCAGCAGAACCCGGCCTTCGAGGTTGGTCATCGTGCCGTCCTCCTCGGCCCACTGGGTGACCGGGAGCACCACGTCGGCCATCGCCGCCGTCTCCGACAGCACGAGATCCGCAACCACCAGGAGGTCCAGTGCGGCCAGCCGCTCGGCGACGTGCGACGAACGCGGCGCCGACACGACCACGTTGCTGCCGAACACAAGCAGCGCGCGCGGGCCGGTCTCGGTGCCCAGGGCGTCCAGCAATTCGTACGCCGAGCGCCCCGGTCCCGGCAGCGACTCGGCCGGCACGCCCCACACCCCGGCGACGTGCTCGCGGGCGGCGGGGTCGTCGATCTTGCGGTAGCCCGGCAGCTGGTCGGCCTTCTGGCCGTGCTCACGACCGCCCTGCCCGTTGCCCTGGCCGGTCAGGCAGCCGTACCCGGAGCCCGCGCGGCCGGGCAAGCCGAGCGCGAGCGCTAGGTTGATCCACGCGCTGACCGTGTCCGAGCCGCTCGCATGCTGCTCGGTGCCGCGCGCGGTGAGGATGTAGGCGTTGCGCGCCTTCGCCAGCCGCTCGGCCGCGCAGCGCTGGTCCTCGGCGGAGACGCCGGTCACCCGCTCGACACGCTCGGGCCACCACCGGGCGACGATCCGCCACATCGCGTCGAAATCGCGCGTCCGTTCATCCACATAGGACTGATCGAGCAGTCCGTCGGCGACGACCGCGTGCAGGATCCCCATGGCCAGCGCCATGTCCGTGCCCGGCGCGGGCGCCAGATGCAGGCCGGCCTGCTCCGCGGTCGGCGTCCGGCGCGGGTCGACCACGATCAGCCCGCGCGTGTCGATGGCCCGGCGCAGGTGCTGCATGAACGGCGGCATCGTCTCGGCCGGGTTCGCACCCACCAGCAGCACCGCATCGGCCTCGGCGAGGTCGGTGAGCGGGAACGGCATCCCCCGGTCGAGGCCGAACGCCCTGTTGCCCGCGGCCGCGGCGGACGACATGCAGAAGCGGCCGTTGTAGTCGACCTGGGAGGTACCGAGCGCCACCCTGGCGAACTTGCCGAGCAGGTAGCACTTCTCGTTCGTGAGCCCGCCACCGCCGAACAACGCGGCCGCGTCGGCGCCGTGCTCGCCCTGGATTTCGGTGAGCCGGCGGGCGATCAGGTCGAGCGCGTCGTCCCAGCCCGCCGGGACGAGTTCACCGTCGACGCGGACGAGCGGGCTGGTCAGGCGCGCGGGCGAGGTCAGCAGGCTGCCGGAGGTCCAGCCCTTCTGGCACAGCCCGCCGCCGTTGGCCGGGAACTGCCGGGGGGCGACCGTGGTGCCGGAAACGCTCATCCCGCACTGCAACGCGCAGTACGGGCAGTGCGTCGCGACTGTGACCTGCGGTTCCGCTGTCAGCGTCACGCGCACCTCCTTCCCTCGAACTGATTCGACGGTAAGGAGGCCGTGTTACCTGGAAATGCCCGAATGTTTCAGGCGTTTGACATTGCTTGCCGAAAAGGGGAACCCCGTGGTGAGAAGTGATCCAGCGCACGTCACAGGAGTTCGCTGACCGACGCGGCGGCCTCACGAAGCCCGTCCAGCGCGGCGGCCGTGCCGCGCGGGTTGAGGGAGTTGCTCAGTAGCCGGAACAGCACGGCACGCAGCAACAGCTGCGGCCACTCGGGCAGGTGGGACCAGCGGCGCAGGAACTCGATGTCGGTACCGCCCCAGGCCACGGCGTCGACCGCCGCGACGGCGGCGCCCCATTCGGCGGGGCGGAAGTAGGGCTCGAAGTCGACGATCCCGGGTGGGGACGAGCCGTCGAACAACACGGTGCCGAAGAGATCGCCGGGGACAACCTGGTCGGGCAACCGCACGGGTCTTCGCGCCGGAGTGAGCACTTCGAACCAGCCCTCGCCCCTGGCGGCCTCGGCGGGGATGTCCGCCTCGCCCCAGGCGATCCGGTCGGCGACCGCGTCGGGATCGGTGCGTGACCGCAGAAAACCCGGTCGCGGCAGATCGGCGGTGGCCTGCGCGAGCTTCAGCGCGGCGAGCATGATCTGGTCGTACCGGTGCTCCGGCTGACCGGGCAGGTAGTGGCTGGCGACCCAGCCGCCGATGATCCAGCGTCCGTCGGTGGCACGCACCGGCCGCGCCACGCGCAGATCGGGCACCTCGATGCGGCTCAGCGTGTTCGCCAGCCACATCGCCCGCGCCCGGTCCGCGACGGGTCTCAGTACGAGATCACCGCAACGCCACGCGGAACTGCCGGGCAGGCGCTCCGGTTCCTCGCCGGCGCCGAACGCGGTACGCACACGCTGCGGCGGTGCCTCGCGGGGCCGGGAAGGGGACACTCAGCGAGGCTACCGCGCACCACCCAACCCGACCCCGCCTTCCGCCCAACAGCGGGCGCCGAAGGTGGCCTTCGGTCCCGATAAGGCGCCGAAGGCCACCTTCGGCTGCGCCGGTCAGTAGGTCGGCAGGCTCTTGTCGATCTGGTTGGCCCAGGCGAGGACGCCGCCGCCGAGGTGGGTGGCGTCCTTGAAGCCCGCCCGGTGCAGTGCGGCCAGCGCCTCGGCCGAGCGGGCGCCGGACTTGCAGTGCAGCACGATCGGCTTGTCCTGCGGCAGCTCCGACAGCGCCTCGCCGGAAAGGATGCGGTCCTTCGGGATCAGCTTGGCGCCCTTGATGTTGACGATCTCGTACTCGTTCGGCTCCCGGACGTCGATCAACTCGAAGTCCTCGCCGGCGTCGAACTTCGCCTTCAGCTCGGCCGGGGTGATCGTGTGACCGGCGGCCGCGTCGGCGGCCTCGTCGCTGACCACACCGCAGAACGCGTCGTAGTCGATCAGCTCGGTGATCTTCGGGGTGTCCGGATCCTTGCGGATCTTCACCTCGCGGTACTTCATCTCGAGCGCGTCATAGCTGATCAGCCGGCCGAGCAGCGGCTCGCCGATGCCGGTGAGCAGCTTGATCGCCTCGGTGACCATGATCGACCCGATCGAGGCGCACAGCACGCCGAGCACGCCGCCCTCGGCGCACGAGGGGACCATGCCCGGAGGCGGCGGCTCGGGGTAGAGGTCGCGGTAGTTGAGGCCGCGGCCGTTCGGCGCGTCCTCCCAGAACACGCTGACCTGGCCCTCGAACCGGAAGATCGAGCCCCACACGTACGGCTTGCCCAGCAGCACCGCGGCGTCGTTGACCAGGTACCGGGTGGCGAAGTTGTCGGTCCCGTCCAGGATCAGGTCGTAGCCGGCGAAGACGTCCAGGGCGTTCGCGCTGGTCAGCTGCTCGGTGTGCAGGATGACGTTGACGAACGGGTTGATCTCGGCGATCGACTCCTTCGCCGACACGGCCTTCGGCTTGCCGACGTCGGACTGGCCGTGGATCACCTGGCGCTGCAGGTTCGACTCGTCCACCACGTCGAAGTCGATCACGCCGAGCGTGCCGACCCCGGCCGCGGCGAGGTAGAGCAGCGCGGGGCTGCCCAGGCCACCGGCGCCGATCACCAGGACCTTCGCGTTCTTGAGCCGCTTCTGCCCGTCCATCCCGACATCCGGGATGATCAAGTGCCGGCTGTACCGGGCCACCTCTTCCCTGGTGAGCTCGGCGGCCGGCTCAACGAGCGGCGGCAGGCTGCCTGACATCGACGTCCTCCATCTCACGCTGGGATCGCGTTCTCGACGTCCCAGTATCCACAACACAACGGGCGGGCCGCACCATTCCCGCCTCCCAAATGGCGAGACTCACCCCGCGGGAGCGGTGTCCCCGAGGTTCAGCACGGGCCAGGCGTTGGGTTTGCACACCTTGCCGTCGGCCGGTACCGCCTTGGAGTTGTAGATGTCGACCTGGTTGAGCTGCGCGACGTAGTCGTTGGCCACGCCGAACGTCTGCTGCATCATCACCGGCGCGAGATCGCCGCCGACCTGGCAGCCCACGTGGCTCTTGCCCAGTGCGTGCCCGACCTCGTGGTTGATCGCGTACTGCCGGTAAGTGGTCATGTCGCCACCGAAGGCGAGCGCGCCGCGCACCCAGCGCGCCAGGTTGATGACCACGCTGCGCTGGAAGCCCCGGATGTAGCAGGAGGTCGGGAACGGGATGCCGAACCCGCACAGGTCGGCCCGCGTCGCCGTGTTCGGCGTCGTCAGCCGCACCCGGAAGTCCGGGTTCGGGAAGCTCGCGTCGACCCGCTGCAGGCTGACCTTGCCGGTGCCGATCCAGCTCTGCGGATTCGACAGCGTGGCCTCGGCCGAGGTCGCGAACGAGTCGTCGCCGGCGTAGCTCGACGGATCGATGCCGTCCTCGACCTCGATGGTGTAGTGGTACAGCTTGCCGCCCGTGCCCACCTTCTTGCCCGCGTCGCCGGACAGCGGCACGACGTGCCACGTGCCCTGGCCGGACTCGGTGAAGGCGCCGCCCGCGGGCAGCGGCGCCGTCGGCACGTTCAGGTTGGCAGGCAGCGCGGGTTGCTCGTTGATCGCGCCGCCGCCGGAGCCGTCGCCCGCCGACTGCGCGCCGCCGTCGCTCACGGGCTGCGGCGCCGAGTTGGCGGTGTTGAACACGACCAGCGCCGTGATCACGACCAGGATCGGCAGCGCGTACACCCGCCAGCCGTAGGTCTTGGTCACACGGGCGATCAGGCCGCGGTCGCGGCGCGCCTGCCTCGCCTCGCCGGCGCTCTGCTCCAGCTGGCCGGGCCGCGGCTTCCAGGAGGCGCTCAGCGGCTCGGCCGCGGTGCGTCGTCTGCCGGGGCTGTACCGGTCCTCTCCTACGGCCCGCCTGGGACGGCGGGCCGGCGAATGAGCCCGTTCGGGCTCGCTTCGCACGCCGTTAGTCGCCCGCTCCACGCGCCCAGCGTGCCACATGCGCGTGGCGGCGCGCCTGGCGACCGGCCCGCCATCGCGGAAGATTCAGGCACTCGGATGGACTACCACTGATTCGCCGCGACCCGCTCCCACATGCCCAAAACGGCCTTCGCGACGGCAATCGGGCGCTCCATCTGTGCCACGTGTCCCGTCCTCGGCAGGACCAGCAGGCGTCCCCTCGGCAGCGCCCTGGCGGTCCGGGCGGCACGGCGCACCGAGATCACCCGGTCGTCGGTTCCCCACACGACGAGCGACGGCGCCTGGACGAGCGGCGCGGCCGACCACAACGACGCCGGCCCCCGCGCGAACCACGTCCGGAAGATGCCGAACGTGCTCTGGTTCATCGCGGTCGCGGCCCACTCGAGCGCGGCGCGCGCCCCGTGTTCCTCGGCGAGTTCGTCCAGCCGGTGCTCCGGGAACGCGTCCGGGTTGGCGAAGCACAGCTTGATGACCTGCTCGGCACGCTCGCGGGGGGTCAGCGCGGCCAGCCGCCTGCGGATCCGGCGGCCCAGCAACGGCACGTAGGCCAGCGCCATCAGCGGATCGGACAGGCGGCGCGGGTCGGGCCGGCGGTCGGGCATCGCGGGCGAGATGAGCGTCAGCGTGCGCACCAGTTCGGGGCGGCGCGCGGCCACCAGCAGTGACACCGCGCCGCCCATCGAGTTGCCGACGAGGTGCACCCTGCCGAGGCCCTCGATGAACCTCGCGAGCGTGTCGGCGTGCGAGTCGAGCGAGAAGTCGAACCCGTCGATCGGCTCGGAGAAGCCGAACCCCGGCAGGTCGGTGGCGATCCCGCCGGCGAACGGCGCCAGCAGCGCGGCGAGGTCCGTCCAGTTCGTGGCCGAACCGCCGAGGCCGTGCACGTAGACGGCGGTGGCCGTGCCGGCGCCCGGCGTGCGCCGGACGTGCAGCGACACGCCACCCGCGGACTCGACCGAGCCGGGCCACGGGGTCTGCCGCGGATCGAGCGCCGGTAACGTGGCGCTCGACAGGGGGACGTGGGTGATAGGTGCCCGTCTGTCGGGCCGCAGCTCCTCGGGCGGGGCCGCCGGGATCGTGTCCGTCATCAATACAGGATGCCTATCCCGCCCCGGCCTTGGCGACTTGTCGGTACCGGCGAGTAATCTCGGGTGGGCTAGACACGGAGGGATGCATGACGGAAACCGCCGCGACGACGGGCCAGAGAGGTGTGCGGCTGCCGCGCACCGAACGGCGTGCGCAGCTGCTGGCGGCCGCGCAGCGCGTGTTCTCGGCGAACGGGTACCACGCCGCGGCCATGGACGAGATCGCCGAACAGGCCGGCGTGTCCAAGCCCGTGCTGTACCAGCACTTTCCCGGCAAGCTCGACCTCTACATCGCGCTGCTGGAAAGCCACGTCGACGAACTGGTTGGCCGGGTCGAGGGTGCGCTCGCGTCGACCACCGACAACAAGATGCGCGTGCAGGCCGCCGTCGGCGCGTTCTTCGACTTCGTCAACGGTGATGCCGGGGCGTTCCGGATGGTCTTCGAGTCGGACCTGCGCGGCGAGCCCGCGGTGCAGGAGGCCGTGGACCGGGCGACGTCGGCCAGCGTGGACGCCATCACGGAGACGATCACCGCGGACGCCGGCCTGGACGAGGAGAAGGCGCGCCTGCTCGCCGTCGGCCTGGTCGGGATGTCGCAGGTCAGCGCCCGGTTCTGGCTGGCGCACCACAGCACGATGAGCCGCGAGGAGGCCGTCGCGCTGACCGCGACGCTGGCCTGGCGCGGCATCGGCGCGGGCTTCCCGTTGCAGCAGCCGGGCAAGTAACTCAGGCGGCCTCGATCAGCTTCGTCAGTCGCGCGGCGACGCCGTCCGTGCGCTCGTAGGTCAGCTCGTGACCCGCGCCAGGGAACAGCACGAACTCCGCCCCGGGCAGTTCCCGCGCGATGACCTTCGCGTGGTGCGGCGGGGTGATCCGGTCGCGGTCACCGACCAGCACGACGCTCGGCGTGCCGCGCAACGTCGCGAGTGCCGCCCGGCGATCGTGGTCGGACATCGAGTCGCGGAAACCGCCGATGCTGCGCGGATGCGCCCGCAGGAACTGGGCCGTCATGTGCCGCACGTCGGCGCGCTCGACCTTCCTGCCGAACGCCAGCCACTTCGTCGCGGGACGCGCGAGCGGAGCCGGGATCGGCGGGGATTGCTTGCCGTAGCGGGAAAGCCTGCGCCCGAACGCCTTGTCGACGCGGGCGGCGACGCTGCCCGCGCGCCCATTCAGACCCAGCGTCAGGCGGTCCATGTCGGAGCACGACGTCGCGACGAACGCCACGCCGGCGACGCGCTCGCGCACGAGGTCCGGATGCCGTTCGGCCAGCGCCATCACGGTCATGCCGCCCATCGAATGCCCGGCGAGCACGAGCCGCCCGTGCGGCGCGCGGTCGTGGATCAGCTCGGCGAGATCGTCGGCCAGTTGCGCGACGGTCGCCGTGCCCGGCGCGGCGGGTGCGGACCGCCCGTGTCCGCGGTGGTCGTAGCGCACGACGCGCACGTCGTACGGCAGCAGCGGCAGGACCGGGTCCCACTCGGTGTGGTCCTGGGTCCAGGCGTGCACCAGCACCACCGTCTTGTCCGCATTGCGCGGCCCACGATGATCGACGTACAGCTCGGTGCCGTCCGCGGTGACGAGGCGGTGGTCCACCCCCCTGCAGTGAACCACCGCCGTCATCGCTTGCTCACCAGGAACGACTTGTGCCAGAAGTACATTCCCGGCGCGCCGACCAGACCCGCGTCGGTCAGGAAGGCCATGATCCGCTCGCCCGCCCACCGGATCGTCTGCTGGAAATGCGGGTTGTGCTGCGCCGCGTCCCACGCCTGCCGCGGGTCCAGCCCGACGGCGCGGTAGACGCGCGGGTTGACCAGGCTGCGAGTGATCGAGAAGCTCACCACCGCGATCAGCCACCGCTGGTAGGCGAGTTCGCCCTTCGACAGCGTCGCCATGCGGCGGGTGACCTCCTCGCGGGCGAACGTGACGTGCCGCGCCTCCTCCAGCACGTGGATCCGGTTCACCATGCGGACCAGCGGCTGGACGCTCTCGTCGGCCATGCTCTCGCGCTGAATGCGGTCGAGGATCTCCTCGGCGACCAGGATCGAGCCGTAGAGCGCGGGCCCGTAACCGATCAACGGAAGCAGTTTGCCGAGCCGGTGCACGATCTTGAGCGGCCCGTATGCGGGCGCCCCGACGCGCTCGACCGACCGCGCGAACATCGTCGAGTGCCGGCATTCGTCCGCGATTTCGGTGAGCGCGTACTGCGCGTGCCTCGTCGTCGGGTCGCTGTTGTAGACCTCTTTGAGCAGCATCTGCATCAGCAGCACCTCGAAGAAGATGCCGTTGCTCGCGATGCTGGCGAGTTCGTGCTTGCCCAGTTCGATGCGCTGTTCGGGGGAGAGTTCGTCCCACAGGTCCGTGCCGTAGAGCGAGCAGCGGTGCTCCGGCTGGTACGGCATCCCGTCGGGCAGCGGCGCCGCCCAGTCGATGTCGACCTCGGGGTCGTAGAACTTGTTCGCCGACGACTTCAGCAGCCGCTCGGCCGTCTTCTCCCGCGTCATCGCGTCGCCCCTTTACGTGTAACTTGAGGTAACGGTTACCTCTGGTAGCATCTCTCCCATGGCGGATCGTGTCAAGCGCAGCGACCAGAGCGACACCCCGACCGGCGACGCGCGGCGGGACCGGTGGCGCAAGCACCGGGTGGCCCGGCGGGCGGAGTTCGTGGAGGCGGCGCTGCGGGCGCTCGACGAGCACGGTCCCGAGCTCGCGATGGAGGACGTCGCGGTCGCGGCGGGGGTCACCAAACCCGTGCTGTACCGGCATTTCGCGGACAAGGCCGATCTGTACGTCGCGCTCGGCCAGCGCGGCACCGAGATCCTGTTCTCGCGGCTGGTGCCCGCGATCAACGCCGAACTGGCGCCGGTGCCCCGGATCCGGATGGCGCTGGACGCGTTCTTCACCGTGATCGAGGAGCACCCGAACCTGTACCGGCTGCTGGCGCGCGGCTCGTTCGCCGAGAAGCCCGCCGACGCGGATGTCGTCGCCGAGGACAAGGAGCTCATCGCGACCGCGCTGACCGCGCTGCTCGGGGACTACATGCGGATGTTCGGCCTGGACTCGGGCGCGGCGGAACCGTGGGCGTACGGGATCGTCGGCATGGTCCAGAACACCGGTGAGTGGTGGCTCGAGCGCCAGTCCATGAGCCGCGACGCCGTCGTGGAGTATCTGACGCGGCTCATCTGGGCCGCGATCGACGGCCTGGCCAGGCAGAACGGCGTCGAGATCGACCCGAACAAGCCCCTTGAGGAGAACAAGGTCGTGCTACTGCGGACGGCAGCCACCAAGGAGGACTCGGATGTCGGCTGACGCCTACACCGGCCCGGCGACCCTCGTCGTCGACGGCGCGCAGGTCCAGGTCGAACTCACACTCTGCGGCCATTTCCAGCCGATCGACGGCTACTACCACTGGTACGGCCGCATCGCGCCACACCCTGACCTGGACAGGCTGGTGGGTGCTCGCAAGGTGCCGGCCGAGGTACGCACGCCCGATGGCACGGCGTCGGGCGAGCTGTCCGACCCGGACCCGTGGGGCCGCTACCGCATCCTCGGCACGAGCACCCCGCCCTTCGCGGTCCCCGCGACACCGGGCGCGTGCCACAGTCGGGCCCATAGAGGCTTTCTACAACACACGTGACCTCGGCGGCCTGCTCTACTATCCGCCGTCCCTGGAGCTGAGGCCGCCGTCGAAGCGACAGCGCGCCCGCTGCGGAACGACAACGGGAGCCCCACCTCGCGGTGAAGCTCCCGTGCTGACCCTGGCGCCTACGCGCCGACGGCGAACCCGACCTTGCGCACGTCGGTCGGAGCGATCTCGACGTAGGCGATCCGGTCGGAGGGCACCACGAACTTGCGCCCCTTGTCGTCGGTGAGGCGGAGCAGGCCCTCGCCGGCCTTCAGGGCGTCGGCGACCAGCGCTTCGACCTCCTCGGCAGACTGGCCGCTGGACACCACCAGCTCACGAGGGGTGTCCTTGATGCCGATCTTGACCTCCACGTGTGACCTCCGCCTAGTTCCTCGTCACGGTATCTGCGCACCAGGCTAACCGAGTCCCAGCCTCTGCATCCGCTTGGTGTGCCCCTGCTGCAACCGGCGGAAGAGGGCCGCGATTCCCGAGAGATCACCTGAACCGGACACGATCAGCTCCGCCAGGCCGTCCCGCTCGGCGGCCACGTACTGCGCCTGCGTGATCGCCTCCCCCAGCAGCCGCCGCCCCCACAGCGCCAGCCGGTCGCGGCACTTCGGGTCCGCCTTGATCGCCGCCGCGACCTCCCGCTCGGCGAACGCCGAGTGCCCGGTGTCGGCGAGCACCGTCAGCACGAGCGCCTTGGTCTCCTCGTCCAGCCAGCTGCCCACCTCGCGGTACAGGTCGGCCGCCAGCCCGTCCCCGACATACGCCTTGACCAGCGATTCCAGCCACGAGTTCGGCGCCGTCGAGGCGTGCCACGCGTCGATGTGGGCGACGAACGGCCGCATCGCGTCCTCGACCGTGACCCCGTGCTCGGCCAGGTAGTCCGACAGCTGGCCGTAGTGCCCGATCTCGGCCGCCGCCATCGACGCGAGTGCCGCGCGCCCGGCGAGTGTCGGCGCGCTGCGGGCGTCCTCGGCCATCCGGTCGAACGCGGAAAGCTCCCCGTAGGCGATGACGCCGAGCAGGTCGACCACGCCTTCACTGATCTCTCGTGCCACGGCGGAAGCCTAGCCGTTCAACGGAAGAGACCAATCCCACGTGGACACACGGCCCCGAAATGCCGAGGCCAGGCGCGGTGCCGGTACACTCGGCTCTGTATACCGAACGCTTCCGCTCCCAGAACCGTCGAGCGGATATCGAACCGCACCTCGTGGTTTGAGAACAACACAGTGTGCGTGCACGCCTTTGCGCGGCATTCCCGCGAACCAAGATTCCGCGGTCGAGTGCCGAGAACCGGCCAAGCAGTGCGCGCTGGTACGAGAGAGGCGATCACACTGACCGCAAGCAATTCCGACAACCGAACAGAGACCGATCCGGTAGCCCTGGAGCACAGCGAAACAGGGCTGCCGGACACCGACACCTCGCACCCGTTGCAGGCCGAAGCCGTCGTCGAGCCCGAGAATCCGACGTTCGCCGAGTTCGGGGTGCGCCCCGAGATCGTCCGCGCGCTGAACGAGGCGGGCATCGAGCGCACCTTCGCCATCCAAGCACTGACGCTGCCGCTCGCGCTGGCGGGCGAGGACGTCATCGGCCAGGCCCGCACCGGCATGGGCAAGACGCTGGGCTTCGGCATCCCGCTCCTGCAGCGCATCACCATCCCCGGCGACGGCACGCCGCAGGCACTGGTCGTGGTGCCGACGCGCGAGCTGTGCCTGCAGGTCGCGCACGACCTCACCGACGCGGGCAAGCACCTGGGCGTGCGCACGCTGGCCATCTACGGCGGGCGCCCATACGAACAGCAGACGGACGCGCTGCGCAAGGGCGTCGACCTGGTGATCGGCACCCCTGGCCGGCTGCTGGACCTGGCCGAACAGCGCCACCTGGTGCTGGGCAAGGTCCGCGCGCTCGTGCTGGACGAGGCCGACGAGATGCTCGACCTCGGCTTCCTGCCCGACATCGAGCGCATCCTCGGCATGGTGCCCGACGAACGCCAGACGATGCTGTTCTCCGCGACCATGCCGGGCCCGATCATCACGCTGGCCCGCACGTTCCTCAACCGCCCGACGCACATCCGCGCCGAGGAGAACGACGCGGGTGCGGTGCACGAGCGCACCACCCAGTTCGTGTACCGGGCGCACTCGCTCGACAAGCCCGAGTTGGTCGCTCGCGTGCTGCAGGCCCGCGACCGCGGCCTGACCATGGTGTTCACCCGCACCAAGCGCACCGCGCAGAAGGTGGCCGACGACCTGGCCGAGCGCGGTTTCGCGGCCGCCGCCGTGCACGGTGACCTCGGCCAGGGCGCCCGTGAGCAGGCGCTGCGCGCGTTCCGCTCCGGCAAGATCGACGTGCTGGTCGCCACCGACGTCGCCGCCCGCGGCATCGACGTGGACGACGTCACCCACGTGATCAACTATCAGACGCCCGAGGACGAAAAGACCTACGTGCACCGCATCGGCCGCACCGGCCGCGCGGGCAAGACCGGCGTCGCGATCACCCTCGTCGACTGGGACGAGGAGGCGCGCTGGAAGCTCATCTCCGACACGCTCGGCCTGGACATCCCGGAGCCGGTCGAGACGTACTCGACCTCGAAGCACCTGTTCACCGACCTGGACATCCCGGAGGACGCCGGCGGCCGGCTGCCGCTGAGCAAGCGCACGCGCGCGGGGCTCGCGGCCGAGCCGGAGGAGAAGCTGGGCGGCCGCAAGCGCAGCTCGTCGGACACCACCGGCACCCGAACGCGCCCCCGCAGCCGCCGCCGTACCCGCGGGGGCGCCGCGGCCGCAGAGGCGATCGAGAAGGCCGACTCCGCGGCGAAGGCCAAGGAAACGACCGACGAGGAGCGTCCGCGACGGCGCCGCACCCGCAGTGGCGAGACCGCACCGTCGGCGGAGCGCGAGGGTGGCGAGGCCGCCGAGCGGCCTGCCCGCCGCAGGCGCCGCCGCCGGGTGAACTCCGCCAACACGTCTGATACACCGGCTTCGGCAGACTGAGCAGGACAGCGCCGAACAACCGGGAGACCAGGTGAGCGACCCCGTCGAGGGCCCGTCGGAGAACAGCGCCGAGCAGGCGGCGCGCGGGCGGCATCGCAGGCCGGTCGACGACTCCGCGGCCACTCGCATCATCGGCGTCGAGGACGTGCTGGCGGGCG
>DASZUO010000064.1:0-11601 GCA_035547575.1 Amycolatopsis sp.
TGGCTTCATCGCTGACGGTCGGGCTGACGCTTACCGCCTGCGGCGGTGGCGGAACCGCGTCGAACGCCCAGTCCGGGAATCAGCCGCAAACCGTGACAGTAGGCGTGATCCTGCCGCTGAGCGGCAGTTATGCCGCCTACGGGCAGACATTCCAGAAGGGCGCGGACGCCGCGGTCCAGTATCTCAATTCCGGTCACGCCCAGGCCAAGAACATTCAATACAAGCTCGATGTCCGGGACGGCGGCGGCACGCCGATACAGGATCAGAGCGTGGCCAAGCAACTCAGTCAGGGCGGCAGCAAATTCGTCCTGGGTGACGTCATTTCGGCAACCGGCTACGAAGCCGAGCAAACGGTCCTGAACCAGACGAAGACCATCTCGGTCAGCTCGGTACCCGTATTCACGCAGGCCGGTATCGGCAAGCAATATCCGTGGGCGTACGGCATCGGCGGCGGTGACGAGATCTACGAGAAGCCATTCGTCGACTATGTCAAGGCGCATACCAAGAACGGCAAAGTCGCGGTCGTCTACGACAACTATCAAGACGTGACCAACTGGGGCAAGGACACGGCCACGCTGGCCCAGCAGCAAGGACTGCAGGTCTCGGTCCAGCCCGTGCAACCCACCGCCACCGACGCGACCGCCCAGCTTCGCTCGCTGCAGGCCTCCGGCGCGGACTCGCTCATCATCGACTCACTCGATCCCTTGACCCACACGATCTTGACCGGGCTTGGCCAGATCGGCTGGGCGCCGCCGGTGGTCGTGTCGACGAGTCCGTCGGCAGCCGATCTGCAGGGCGTCGACCAAGCGATCACCTCGACGCTGGCCGGCGGGCCGATACCTGACACTTTTCTTTCCGCTACCGCCGGGGACAAGCCGAACGGCCTGACAGCCACCTATTTCGATCAGTTCGGACCGCTGGTCGGGCAGACTCCCGGCAAGTTCGACACCACGATCTTCAACGGCAGTTACCTCTTCGACGCCATGCTTGTTCTCGACCAGGCGATCGCCAAGGGCGGCAGCACGGACACCACCGCCGTCCAGACCGCGCTGGACTCGGGCACCCCGTTCGAGGGGGTACGCGCCAAATACGTCTACGGCAAGGACAACCGCACCGGCCCCGTCACCGACAACTGGGGCGTGTACGTCGTCAAGCAGGGCTGCCCGTACGGCGTTTGCCAGAAGGCGCCGTGATCCCCGAGCGGGCGCGGAAAGCCGCCCGGTGACCGACTGGATGCCATCATGCTGAACTCGATTGTCATCCCAGCCATCGTGACGGGCGCCTTGTACACCCTCGTGGCGCTGGGACTGAACGTTCTGGTCAAGGTGACCGGCGTCGTGAACTTCGCGCACGGCGATCTCCTGGCCTGGGCTCCGCTGGCCGTTCTGGTGGCGACGACGAAGCTCCATCTGCCGCTCGCAGCGGCGCTGATCGTGGCGGCGGCGTTCGTGATCCTGCTCGCGCTGATCGAGGAGCGCATCGCGATCCGGCCGTTCCTGAACTCAACCGTGGCACTGCCGTGGATTCTCTCCACGCTCGCGGTCAGTCTCGTCCTGACGCAACTGTCGACGAGCCCGTTCTCCGGGAACACCGTCGCATTTCCCTACAGTTTCGGGCAGTCGGCACTGAATATCGGGCCGATCCAGACGAATGGAGTGGGCGTCACCGTCGTGGCCACGGCGATCGTGTTGTACGTCGCCGTGCAGGTGGGCTGGCGCAGGACCCATCTGGGCAAGATGCTCGAAGCCGTCTCCGATGACAGCGCCGGCGCCGCGGCGATCGGCATCTCGGCCCGGCGTGCCTCGCAGATCGCCGCGGTTGTCGCCGCGATCGTGGCCTTCGGCACGGGCATCGTGTCGGCGCCCCAGCTGCAGGTCTCCCCCGGGCTCGGGCTCACCCTTCTCTTCAGCGGTTTCCTGGCCGCCGCCATGGGTGGTATCGGGAGTTTCGCCGGCGCACTGCCCGGCGGCATTCTCGTCGGTTTCATCACCCAGCTGATCTCGGTCTATCTCTCGCCCACCTGGATCAACGTGTTCCTGTTCCTGGCTCTCCTTGGCATTTACCTGGTCCGGCCCCATGGGCTGTTCGGCCAGCCGGTCGTGCGGGCGGTGTAGCCACATGTCGCGTCAGACGAGTTCCGAACAACTACCCGAAGTGGTTCCGGCGCCTCCCGAAAAGACCCGGAGCGACGGCATCAGAAACTTCTTGCGCGGCCCGGCACCGCTGCGGTGGGTGAACGCGCCATTCATCAACGGACCGATTGTCGTGATCATTGTCTTCGCCGTGGCGAGCGGGCTCGGTTTTCTCAGCTATCCCACATTCGTGATCCAGACGATCGCACTGTACGCCATCGCCGCCTACGGTCTCGATATCGCGGCGGGGTATGCCGGCGTCCTGTCCCTCGGTCATGGAGCCGCATTCGCGGTGGGCGGATACGCGGTCGCCATCTTCAGCGCGACACATGGCCAGCCGTTCTGGATAACCCTGCCGCTGTCGATGGTCGCCGGGGCGCTCCTCGGCATCCTGATGGGGGCTCCCGCCACCCGGCTGGGCGGGCTCGGGCTCGCCATGATCTCACTCGGGTTCGCGCTCATCGCCGGCGACGTCGCGCTGTCCGCCGCGACCTACACCGGCGGCCAGCAAGGCATCGTCGGCGTGGTTCCGACCTGGGGATTCGGCCTGCAGTCGGCCGCGCTGGACAGCACCGGGGTGCTGGTACTGATACTCGTGTGCCTGCTGCTGACCTACGTCGTCCATGCCGCGTACCGGGTGTCGCACCTGGGGCGGGCCGCGTTCGCGGTCAAGGACGAACCGCTCGGCGCACGCGCTCTCGGTATCGCGGTCGGCCGCACCCAGATCACGGCGGTGTCGGCCGCCTCGGCGTTCGGCGGGCTGGCCGGCGGCCTGTACGTCTACATGAACCAGCTGGTGAGCCCGGACATCGCGGCACTGAGCCTGTCGTTCCTGTTCCTGATCATGGTGGTCTTCGGCGGCGCGGGCAACCAGTACGGTCCGCTGATCGGCGCGGCGGTGATCGGGTCGTTGCCGATCTTCCTGTCCAAGTACACGAGCATCAACAACTACATTTATGCGGCGATGCTTCTCGTCGTCGTGCTGCTCCGGCCGAGAGGCATTGTGGGACGGACCGGGAAGCTGGCCAGGCTGCCGCAGGTGAGGTCGCAGCCGCGGGAAGACGGCCCGGCTCACCGTGCCGGCGGCCGTGACAGTTTCACCTTGCGTTGCGCGGACCTGTCGCGTTCGTTCGGCGGTGTCCGCGCGCTCCACGAGGTCAGTCTGACCGTTGCGGAGGGCGAGGTCGTCGCCATCGTCGGCCCCAACGGGTCCGGGAAGACCACCCTCCTGAACGTGCTGTCCGGCTACTATCCGCCCTCCGCGGGCAACGTCTTTCTCGGTGGCGACAACATCTCCGCCGCCGGCGTGACGGCGATCGCACGGGCGGGCGTGGGCCGTACCTTCCAGACGCCGAAGATCTTCGGCAGCCTGTCACCATCGGAACACATCGCGCTGGCGCTCTCCCAGGCGCACGGCCGGCCGGGTGGCGCCGGCGACGCGGAACTCCGGATATCCTACGACCTGCTGGACGCGGCCGGCCTGGCTCTGCACGGCGATCACCGGGAAAGCCGCGATCTCTCCCACGGACAGCGGCGGTTCCTGGAGCTCGCGATGGCTATCGCCAGGCGGCCGGTCGTGCTGCTGCTCGACGAGCCGGCCACCGGCCTGTCGGCGGAAGAGGGCGACATCCTTGCGGACACGATCCGTGCTGTCACCCGTGAGGGAGTCGGCGTTCTGGTGGTCGAACACCACATGGAGATCGTCCGCGAAATCGCCGACAGGGCACACGTGCTCCATCTTGGACAGACACTGTGGACAGGCCCGGCACACGCCATGGGCGACTCCGAACTCGTGCGTAACGCATACCTGGGGCGGTGAAATGAACGTCGGGCAGGCAGGGACGCGGGTCGGTCTCACGGTCGAGGGTCTGTCGGTGTCCTATCGCGGCGTCAGAGCCGTTCACGACGTGAGCTTCGAGGTCCCGGCGGGATCGTGCGTCGCGATCGTCGGGGCCAACGGCGCGGGCAAGACGTCGATCCTGAACGCGGTCAGCGGTTTGGTCCGGGCACGGCGCGGTTGCCGGATCCGGCTCGGCGACGTGGACCTCGTGCCGCGCCGGGATCCCGCGAGCCGGGCGAAGGAAGGGCTCGGCCACGTGCTGGAGGGGCGCCATGTGTTCACCGCGATGACGGTTCACGAGAACCTTGCCCTGGCTCACCGCCATCGCGCGGGTAGGCAGGGCGCGGATTGGGGGCTGCCACTGGCAATGCAGCTCTTTCCCGAGCTGGAACCCATGATGGCCCGCAAAGCCGGAGGACTCAGTGGCGGTCAGCAACAATACCTGGCCATCGCCCGCGCGCTGGCGGCCCAGCCGGCTGTGCTCATGCTCGACGAGCCGACGAACGGCTTGGCCCCGCAACTGGTGGACCGGGTGGTCGATGTTCTCGAAGCCGTCCGTGATCGCGGTATCGCCGTGCTACTGGTCGAGCAGCGCGTCGACGTAGCTCTCGCCACGGCCGAGCAGGTCCAGGTTCTGAGCCATGGACGGATCGTCGCCAGCCCGCGAACCGGTGATGCCGAAATCGAGGAGTTGATTCAGTCCGCGTACCTGGCCTGAGAAATGGCGCGACTAGACTCGTCACCCGGAACAGGGTCCACGGGGATCAATGAGGGGTAGCCAGTGAACGCCGACCGAGAGCATCGTTCGCCGGAAAGCCGGCCCGCGCGGCACATAAGCGAACGCCGGCGGCTCGCGCGCGAGGAGAACTCAGCCGAGTACAAGGCGCGCCGGCAGGCGATTCTGGCCGCCGCGGCCGGTGTGTTCCGCAAGAAAGGTTATGCGCGGACGACACTCGCCGAGATCGCTGTCGCCGCCGATACCGACCGCGCGAGCCTGTATTATTACGCCGCGAACAAGGAGCAGCTTTTCGCCGAGGTCATGGGAAAGACGCGGTATGACTCCGCGGCGCGCGCCGAGGAGATCGCCGCGCAGCCCTGGCCTGCCGACCAGCGTCTGCGAGCGCTGATCACCGAGGCAATGGCCGCATTCGACCGGGAATACCCGTACTTGTACATGTGGCTGCACGAGCACCTCGAGTTCGCCGACCCCAAAGGTCCCACTCAGGAGATGAGAAGATGGCGCAGCCGCCACTTCCGGGCTTTTCGCCACGTCATCAAGGACGGCTGGGGTACGACGTTCAAACCGCTTCTCTCGCCCAACGAGCTGGCATTGGGCGCAATTGGCATGATCGCCTGGTCCTATCGGTGGTTCGATCCGGGCAGGTCCGAATTCTCGGGCGAAGAGATCGGTGCGGCATTGGCCGACATCTTCGTGTCCGGCCTCACCGCGCGGCAACGCCGGCGCCCGCGCAAACAATAGCCGGGCACCGGCTTCCCACCACGAACCCACATCAGCCCCGCGGCGGGAGCCGGCGCCCGACGGCTACACCGCCTCCTGCAGGAGGCGTGCCCGCAGCTGCTGCCGCTGAATCTTGCCCATCGCGTTGCGGGGCACGGACTCCACGAGTTCGAGCTGTTCGGGTGTCTTGTACCGGGCCACTCCGGCGGCATCAAGGTGTGCGGCCAGGTCGGCGAGGGTCGGCGGAGCGACGCCCTGAGCCGGCATGACGACCGCGCAGCAGCGTTCGCCGTGTGCGGGGTCGGGTAGGCCGATCACGGCGACATCGGTGACCGCAGGGTGGGTCGCGAGGACGGCCTCGACCTCCGCGACGGAGATGTTCTCGCCGTTGCGGATCACGATTTCCTTCAGCCTGCCGGTGATCGTGACCAGCCCGCGGTCGTCGGCCACCGCGATGTCCCCGGTGCGGACGTAGCCCTGCTCGTCGAGCGCGTCGGCGTCGAGCGCCGCGTCGAGGTAGCCGGCGAAACGCTGCGGGGCGTACAGGCGCAACTCGCCAGGGGTACCCGCCGCGCATTCCGCGCCGTCCGCATCGACGATCCGGATCTTCACGCCAGGGCCGGGACGCCAGGACGACGTCGCCCGCGCCTGCGCGTCGTCCAGTGGCGGGAACCCGACGACCGGGCACTCGGTCAGGCCATATCCGTTGAGCAGGCCATGGCTGCCCAGCTCACGCCGAACGATCTCGTCGAGGCCGGGTGCGACGGGAGAGCCGCCGCCCATGCATAGCCGCAGCCTCGGGAACAACGGCTCGGACCCGAACTCGCGCTGCGCCGCCAGGTAGGCGTTGAAGAACGGCGTCGCGCTGCCCAGGATGGTCGCCTCCTGCTCCGCCATGATCCGGGGTGACTCCGCGGGGTCGAAGGCGTCCAGCAGGACGATCTTGCAGCCGACGCGGAACGTGATCACCAGCCACCCCACGCCACCGATATGGGCGAACGGGAAGGCCATCGGGAACACGTCGTCGGGATCGATCTCGCCCTGGACCAGCGTGGCCTCAGCGGACGCGATCAGCGAAGCGTCCGTGTGCTTGACGCCTTTCGGCCGGGAGGTACTGCCCGATGTGGTGTACACCCAGCGAACGTCGCCCTCCGGCGTGGGCGCGGGCAGCGACGCCGGATCACCTTCCGGAAGGGCCAGGCCGTCCCCGGCCTCGGTGTGATCGGACACGAACACCGGAACCCGCGGGCCACAGATCTCGCGCAGCACCTCGGCGTGGTCGAACCCGCGCCAGTGCGTGGGCGCGACGACCGCCTCCGGGTCGAACTGCTCGTGCAGCGCGCGGAGTTCGGCCTCTCGCATCATCGCGATGACCGGCATCTGCACCGCGTTCAGCCGGGCGAGCGCGACGGTGAGCACCGCGCTCTCCAGAGTGGTGGGCAGCTGCCACAGGACACGGGTTCCCGCTCCGATGCCCTCGGCGGCAAGCCCCGCGGCCACCCGCTCCGCGGCGTCGAGCAGACCCGCCGCCGTCAGCGAACGACCGTACCCGTCGCCGAGCAGCACACGATCCGGCGTCTGCCGCGCGCGCGAGGCCACCAGCTCCCAGAACCACGTCGCGCCCCCGGCACCGGCGCTCACTGCGGGCTTCCGGTGCTCGCGAGCCGGTCCCGCTTGTCCCACAACGTCATTGTCATGTCGCTCCTCCACTTTCGCGTCGGCGAGGCCGGCATCGTAACCAGCGCACCGGGCTCACGGAACCACCTTGTCCGCTCGCGGATCCGCCAGTGCCGCCCGCGGCGAGACGCCGGTGCTCGTCGAAGGCCGGGCGACGCCACGTGGTCACGACGCGCTTTGACTATATCGTCAAACAACGTCGGACAGAAGTAGGGAACACGCCGTGCGGCGACCCTGCCGACCGGACGGCGCGGCGGGTCCGCCAAGATGTAAGAGCGACCCGGACGAACGCGCCGCGAAAGACACTATGATGGTGTGCGTGTCACGGTCGCGCACCGGCCGGTTTCCAAACATTTGACGATGTAGTCAAGTCGCTTTAGATTGCAGCCCCATGACGACAGGAAACACGGCCGTCGACAGCGGCCTGCTGCTGATCCGCGTCGCGGCGGGGCTGACCATGGCCGCTCACGGGTACCAGAAGTTCTTCTCCGGCGGCCGGATCGCCGGGACCGGCCGCTGGTTCGACAGCATGGGCATGCGGCCCGGCAGGCTGCACGCGCTCGCCGCGGCGACGACCGAACTCGCGGCCGGTGTGCTGCTGGCGCTCGGCCTGCTGACGTCGCTCGCCGGGGCCGCGTTCGTGGCGCTGATGGTCGTAGCTGCCTACACCGTGCACCGCCACAACGGGTTCTTCAGCGTGAACTCGGGCTGGGAGTACAACCTCATCCTGGCGGTCGTCGGGGCGGGTGTGGGCACGGCGGGCGCCGGCCGGTTCTCGCTCGATCACGTGGCCGGCTGGGAGAACGTGTTCTCGGGCCTGCCGGGCGCCCTCATCGCGATCGCCGGCGGGCTGCTCGCCGGAATCGGCCAGCTCGTGGTGTTCTACCGGCCGCCCGCGCCGGAGCCCGCATGACCGGCCATCGCCGGCGCCGTCACGACCCCGGCCGGGCCGCGCCCGCCGGCGCACCGCCCGTGTCAGCGCAACCCCGGGAGTCCCGCGGGGAAAGTACCGAGCGCGACCCGCAACCCCGTGTCCAGTTCGGTCGCGTCCAGCCGCTCGCCGCTCGCGGCGGTGTGCCCGGGCAGCACCGACCACGGCGCGACCGGATGCACCGTGTTGCCGTCGACCCGGAGCACCCGGCCGGTGAGCCAGCCGGAGCGCTCCGAGCACAGCCATGCCACGACCGGGGAGGAGTTGGCCGGGCCCAGCGGGTCCCAGCCGCTCTCGGCCGTCCCGAACCCGACAGCCCGGGTCATCCGCGTGGCCGCGACGGGCGAGATGCAGTTCGCGGTGACGCCGTAGCGGGCGGCCTCCATGGCGGTGGTCAGCGTCAGGTTGGCGATACCGGCCTTCGCGGCCCCGTAGTTGGCCTGGCCGACGTTGCCGGCGAGACCGGTACCCGACGTCGTGTTCACGATCCGGCCGGCCACCGGCCTGCCCCGCTTGAACTCGCCGCGCCAGTAGTCGCACGCATGCTTCGTCAGCGCGAAGGTGCCCTTGAGGTGGACGCCGATCACCAGATCCCAGCCCTGCTCGGACATCGACGTGATCGTCTTGTCCCGCAGGATGCCCGCGTTGTTGACCACCGCGTCGAGCCGGCCGAACTGCTCGACGGTCCGGCGGACCAGCGCACCCACCGAGTCCCATTCGGTCTCCGAGCCGGCGTCGGCCACCGCTTGCCGCCCCGTTCCTCGACGAGGGCGACGACCTCCGCGGCCGGGTCCTCGGCCGAGGACTCGCCACCGACGCCGACGCCGAGGTCGTTCACCACCACCGTCGCGCCGTGATCGGCGAGTTCCAGGCAATGGCTCCGCCCGATCCCCCGGCCACCGCCGGTGACGATGACAACCCGGTCGTCGAGCAGACGCTCGCCTTCGGCACGCACCGATCCCGCTCCTTCCAGCCGCACAATCAGCTAAATAGTAAGTTAATTTTGACTTTTTCGTCAAACGACGCTGTGATAAGCAGTGTTGCCAGGATATGAAGGAGTGTCGATGTCGAACCCGTTTGCGCCAGAGCTGCTCATCGAGGAGAAGGGCCCGGTCCGGATCGTCACGCTGAACCGCCCGGAGGCGCTCAACGCGACGAACGAGGCGCTGCACAAAGCGCTGATCGCGGTGTGGCGCCACCTCGCCGCCGATCCGCAGGCTCGTGCCGTGGTGCTCACCGGCGCGGGGCGCGCGTTCAGTGCCGGCGGGGACTTCGAGCACTTCGTCGAGCTCTGGGGCGACCCGGAACAGCGCCGCGAGGAGATGGACGGCGCCCGCCGCCTGGTCAACGAGATCCTGGACTTCCCGCTGCCGGTGGTGGCCGCGGTCAACGGCGCCGCGGTCGGTCTGGGGTGCAACCTGGCCGTGTGCAGTGACATCGTGTTGATGGCGGAGAGCGCGTTCATCGCCGATCCCCACGTCAGCGTCGGGCTCACCGCGGCCGACGGCGGTGCGCCGACCTGGCCGTTGCTGATGGGCATGCTCAAGGCCAAGGAGTACCTGCTCACCAGCGAGCGCATCCCCGCGGCCCGTGCGGTGGAGGCCGGGCTGGCCAACCGCGTGGTCCCCGACGCCGAGCTGATGACCGAGGCGCTCGCTCTCGCGGAGAAGCTGGCCAAGCAGCCTCCGCAGGCCGTCCAGAGCACCAAGCGAGCGCTGAACATGCACGTCAAGCGTGCTGTCGCGGGCGTGCTCGAATACGCGCTCGGCGAGGAGTACGTCAGCTTCGACACCGCCGAGCACCAGGAGCTGGTGAAGAAGTTCCTCGCCCGGTCCAAGGCCCGCGAGGCGGAGGGCTCGTGACGGACTTCGCGAACGATCTCCCGGCGTACCGGTCGGCCCTGCGTGCCTATCTGGGCAGCACGGACGAGCTCGATCGCTGGCGTGGCCGCCATTTCGCGAGCACCGAGGAGCGCATCGCCGAGCACGCCGTACTGATGGCACGCCTGTGCCGGGACGGCTGGAACCGCTACGGCTGGCCGGCCGAAGCGGGCGGCCTCGGCGGCGACGAACGGCACCGGGGCGTGCTCTACGACGAGCTGTCCGCGGCCGGGCTGCCCGTCCCCGATCCGCTGCTGACGCTGGAGACCCTCGGCCCGCCCGTGCTCCGGTTCGCACCCACGCTGGCCGCCCGTTACCTGCCCGAGTACCTGCGGGGCGAGGCCTGGTGGGGGCAGGGGTTCTCCGAGCCGGAAGCCGGCAGCGACCTGGCGAGCCTGCGCTGCCGCGCGCGGCGCGATGGCGACCACTACGTCGTCTCCGGCCAGAAGCTGTGGACGAGCCATGGCGGGACCGCCCGCCGGTTCGTCTGCCTCGTCCGGACCGGGACGCCGGAGAGCAGGCATCGCGGCCTGACCATGATCATGGTCGACCGGGACACCCCTGGTGTCTCCGTCCGGCCCATCGCGCTGGCCAGCGGCTACCACGAACTGGCCGAGGTGTTCTTCGACGACGTGGTCGTCCCGGCGGAGCGGCTTGTCGGCGAGGAGGGCCAGGGCTGGGCCGTGGCGATGTACCTACTGCAGTGGGAACGGGCGATGTTCGCGTGGCTGAGCGGCGCGGTGGGGCTGCGCCGGTTCCGCGAGCTGCTCGGCCAGGTGGCGGGCGAGCCTCTTCCCGACGGTGCCGCGACCCGCGTCGGGGAGTGCTACGCAGACCTTGTCGCGCTGCGCGCACGCTCGGTCCAGACGGTGCGGCGGCTCGCGGCCGGCGAGACCGTGGGGCCGGAGGCCAGCGTGGACAAGGTTCTGCTCGCGGCGGCGGAGATCGGTCTGCACGACCTCGCCAAGGACCTCCTCGGCGCCGACTTCGTGCTCGGTACCGGCCCGGAAGCCGCGGAGTGGCGCGCCGATTGGTGGTACAGCCGGTCGGCCACGATCCTCGGTGGCTCGTCCGAGGTACAGCGCACGATCCTCGCCGACCACGTACTCGGACTGCCGAAGGAGCCCAAGGGATGAGCACTACGGCGATGGACACCGCGACCGCGGAACTGCTCACCGGATCGCTGCGCGAGCTGTTCGCGGACACGCCCGGCGGCCGGGCCGTCGGGCCGGCGCTGGCGGCACTGGGCTGGTCCGAGGTGGTCGACGAGGACCCCGCGGGGGCGACCACCCTGCTGTTCACCGAGCACGGGCGGGCCCTGGCGTCCTCACCCGCGCTCGACACCGTGGTCCTGGCCGCGCTCGGCGACGTGCTGCCCGCCACGAGCGGCACCCGTGCCGTGCTGTATCCGCATCCCGCAGACGGGGATCAGCCGTCCGCTGTGGACGGTCCGGTGCGCGGCCTGCTGCTGGCGGGCCTGGACTCGGTCGACGAGGTCGTCGTGCCGGTGCGGGCACAGGGATCGGTGGCGCTGCTCACCGCGAGCCCCCGCGACTTCACCAGCGAGCCGGCGGCCGCCTTCGATGCCGGCTCGGGATGGCGCACCGTGTCCGCCTGGCAGCCAACGGGTGCCGCGGTGCCGGCGGCGCAGGCGTGGGAAACGGCGGTGGCGGCCGCTCATC
>DASZUO010000065.1:0-18212 GCA_035547575.1 Amycolatopsis sp.
CGAGCCGATCTGCAGCGGCATGACGAAGTTCGCGAACCCGAACAGGATCGGGGTCGCGTACAGCAGCAGCATGATCGTGCCGTGCATGGTGAACAGCTGGTTGTACTGCTCCTGCGAGAGGAACTGCTGCCCCGGACGAGCCAGCTCGGTGCGGATCAGCATCGCCATCGCGCCGCCGACCATGAAGAAGGCGAACGACGTGACCAGATACATGATGCCGATCTGCTTGTGGTCCGTCGTGCGGAACAACCGCAGCAGGAACGAACCCTTCGCCGCCTCAACCGCCGGATACGGACGCGTTGCGATCGGCTGTGGGGCTACGGCTGTCACTCCTGCCTCCAAGACTTCAAACCTCGGTGTCGGTCAATGGCCACCTCGGCGGCCGATCGGATCGTATCCCCCAGTGCCGACAGGCCTGCGCACCGGCTGGGAAGATCACGCAATGGATGACGTCCACCCGACACCGGCGGTGGCCGCCGCCATCGAGGCCGGCCGCCGGTCCGTCCTGCCGGGTGCGTGCGCCCTAGCTCCTCGCCGCGCAGGCGAATGTGCTGGTGAGACTGGGTTCGGTGGGGCGCGGGTGCCCGCCGCGGCACGTCTGCGCGGGCCGGAGGTGGCCGCCCGGACGGTCGGTGTCGTCGCCCTCCCGGCATTCCTCGCGCAGCGGGCGCACCGGTAGGAAACGCACGTCACGCGGGGCTTCCCGGGTCACTGTGGTGTTTCACACGTCCCGGCGCCGGGCGTCGGGTTGCTCGAAATGCGCGTCCCACCAGCGCAGGATCGCCTCTGACAGGCCGTCGGGGTCCTCCAGTGGCGTCAGGTGACCCACGCCGGGCAGCACGACAAGCTCCGCGTCCGGCAGCGTCTCCGTCATCGCACGGGCCGCGCCGGGCGGGGTGAGGCTGTCCTCCTCCCCCACCACGACCAGGGCGGGCACCCGCGCCGCGGCCAGGACGTCGGCGGAGTCCGGCCGGGCCGCCATCGCGCGCGCCGCCCACGCGACGCCCGCCGGCGGCTGCGAGTCGATCAGGTCGCGCACGGTCTCCACGACGTCCGGGTGGGCCTTCTCGCCCAGCAGGTTCGGCAGCATCGACTCCGCGAGCCAGCCCGACACGCCTTCCTCGTCCGCCCGTGCCGCGATGCGGTGCCGGTTGTCGGCGGCCTCGGGCGCGTCCGCGGTCATCTTCGTGTCGATCAGCACCAGCCCGGCGACGCGGTCCGGCGCGTGCCGCAGCACGGCCATCGTCAGGTAGCCGCCCATCGAGCAACCGCCGAGTACGACCTGCGGCAGTTGGAGCCGGTCGAGCAGCGCCACCACATCGCGGGCGGCGTCGTCGAGGCTGGGTTCGCGGCCGGTTTCCGGCAGCGGGGTGCGGCCGAGGCCACGCTGGTCGGGCGTGATCAGCCGCAGCCGCGCCGACAGCGGCGCCCGCACCGGGTTCCACAGGCGAGCGTCGACGGGGAACGCGTGCAGCAGGAGCAGGGGAAGATCGGCCATGCCCGGCATTATCGTGCGGCCTGTGCCAGGCGTGGTGCCAGGGCGCCCGGGGCTAACGTCTTCCCGTGACGTTCGCCGAAACCCGGACCGGGCGGCTGCTCCTGCGTGCGCTCACCGAGGCCGACCGGCAGACGGTCATCCGCATCCAGGCCGAGGCGCGCGGGGTCGCGGAGGCGCAGTTCGACTCGTGGCTCGAGGACTGGGCCCATTTCGGGTTCGGCTATGTCGCGGCGATCGAGCGCGCGACGGGTGAGCTCGTCGGCGTCGGCGGGGTCCGGCTGCGCGAGTGGAACGGCGAGAAGATCCTCAACCTCTACTACCGTTTCGTGCCCACGGCGCGGGGCCGGGGCTGTGCGACCGAGATGTCCCGTGCCGTGATCGACTGGGCCGACCGGACGGTGCCGCACTATCCGGTGCAGATCAGCGTCGACGTGCGGAACGTGGCGTCGCTGAAGGTGGCCGGGCGCCTCGGGTTCGACACCTACCTCGACGTCCCGCTGGGCGGACCGGTGATCCGGCACTTCCGGCGAAGCTAGCGGCGGCGGGTCGGGCCGCGGCGGTCGCGGGCCTGCCAGCAGGCGCGGTGCCAGTGCCGGCGGTCCGCGACGGACCCGGTCTCGTCGGCCGGCCAGGCCACGATGTGCGGGACGCCCGGGCGGATCTCGTGATCGCAGCCGGGGCAGCGGTACGCCTTTGTCGCCTGCGAACCCGGGACCGTGCGTACCAGCCACTCCCCGTCGGAGCCGGCTTCCGCGCGCGCCCAGCCGGTGGCCGCCCCGACATCGGCGGGGCGGCCACGGTCGGGACGGTTGCGGCGGGGCACACTCGCGAGGGTATGCGACGCGAAGCGTCTCCGTTGAGGGTGCCGGTGGGCGAGGGGCCGGCCGCTATCGCGCCTTCCGGAACGTCAGCGCGACCGCGAACGTGGCGGTGGCGATGATCGCGGACGCGACGAACGCGTGGGTCATCCCGGTCACCATGATCTCGTGTGGTGAACCGGTCGCGCTCCTGGTCGCCGAGCCGAACACGGTGACGAGGATCGCCAGCCCGAGCGTCGCTCCCATCTGCTGCATGGTCTGCAGCACACCGCCGGCGGCACCGGCGTCGGCGGCCGGCACCGACCCCATGATGAGCACGTTGAGCGGCGCGAACGCGAGCCCGAGGCCGAAGCCAAGGAGCAGCATCGCCACGAAGATCACCGGGAAGTATCCGGAGCCGGCGGACAACTGGGTCAGCAGCACCATCGCGGCCACCATGAGCGCGGTCCCGGCCAGTGCGATCGGCTTCGGGCCGAACCGCGGCAGCAGGCGCGGGATCACCCGGGTGATGGCGAACACCGGCACGGCCATGGGCAGGAACGCGAACCCGGTGCCGAGCGCGCTCAACCCGCGAATCTCCTGCAGGTACTGGGTCATGAAGAAGAACATCGACATGCCCGCCATCGGCCCGAAGAAGAAGTTGGCGTAGGCCGAGGCTCGATTGCGGTCGGCGAACAGCCGCAGCGGGATCAGCGGCTCGGCAGTGCGGGATTCGATCACCAGGAACGACGCGACGAGCGCCGCGCCGACCACGAGCGAGACCAGCGTCGCCGGATCGCCCCAGCCTTCGGCCGCGGCACGGATGAAGCCGTACACGACGGCCGCGACTCCGGCAGTCGCGGTGAGCGCGCCCGGCAGGTCCAGGCGCGCCGGACGGCGTTCCGGTTCGCGCAGGTGACGCGAGCCGAGCACGACGACGGCGAGCCCGACCGGGATGTTGATGAACAGCACCCACCGCCACGACAGCCATTCGGTGAGCAGGCCGCCGAAGACGAGGCCCACGGCGGACCCGGCGCTCGACATGCCGGAGAACCACGCGAGCGCCCGGATGCGGGCCTTGGGGTCGGTGAAGGTGGTGGTCAGCAGCGCGAGCGTGCTCGGGCCCACCATCGCCGAGCCGAGGCCCTGCAGGACGCGGGCGATGAGCAGCCACGCCGACGATTCGGCGAGCCCGCCGGCCAGCGAGGCGAGCGTGAACAGCGTGGTTCCGGCGAGGAGCAGGCGGCGTCGGCCGAACAGGTCGCCGGCGCGCCCGCCGAGCAGCAGCAGGCCGCCGAAGACCAGGGTGTAGGCGTTCATCACCCACGACAGCGTGGAGGCGCTGAAGCCGAGGTCGGACTGGATGCGGGGTAGCGCCACGTTCATGACCGTCATGTCCAGGACGATCATCAGCTGGCACATCAGAAGAGTGGCCAGTACGAGGCCCGAGCGCAGTGGCCGGACGCTCGCCACCGGGGCGTTCGCGGACAGGGTTGTCTCAGACAAGAAGTCTCCAGTGGATGCGCGAAACTAAGCGGACAGAGTCTCCGCTTCTATGGCGCTATCATATGGACAACGTCTCCGGTTACGCAAGCCTATCCGGAGAATCCGTCCGTTTCCACCGGGAGGGACCGTGGGATCAGCGCCGACGCCACGGCCGATGCGCGCCGACGCCCGCCGCAACTACGAGCGGATCCTGGCCATCGCGCGGGAGGCCTTCGCCGAACAAGGCCCGGACGCCCCGCTCGACGACATCGCCCGCAAGGCGTGCGTCGGCGCGGGCACCTTGTACCGCCGCTTTCCCAGTCGCGAGGCACTGATCGAGGCCGTCTACCGCGACGACGTCGAGCGGCTGTCGGCCAGGGCACACGAACTGCTGGAGACGTTGCCGCCCGACGAGGCGCTTGCGGAATGGATGCACGCACAGGTCGAGTTCGCGACGCAGAAGCGCGGGCTCGCGGCCACCCTCAAGGCGGCGATGGACAAGGACGGGGAGACCTTCGCGCTGTGCAAGACGGCACTCAACGACGCCGCGGCGGCGCTACTGACGGCCGGGCAGGCCGCGGGCACCGTCCGCGACACCGTGGGGCCTCGCGACCTGATGCTGATGGGGCACGGGGTCGCCGTCGCCTCCGACGGCAATCTGGAGACGGCGCAACGCCTGCTGGCCGTCATACTCGACGGGTTGCGTCCACCGGCGCGAAATACTGCCCCGGCGTGACGCCCACGGCCCGCCGGAACGCGGCCACGAACGCACTCGGCGACGCGTAACCCACCCGCCGTGCCACCGCCCAGCGGTATTCCCGTTGCCAGCAAAGGCAGAGCCGCCCGCAGCCGCGCCTGCGTTCGCCAACGGCCGAATGTCATGCCGCACTCGGCGAGGAAGATCCGGGCCAGCGTGCGGTCGCTCGCGCCGACGACGTGCCCGAACTCGCGCAGGCCGCGCCGATCGGCCGGGTCGGACAGCAGCGCGGAGGCCACCTCCGCCGCGCGCGGATCCCGCGGCATCGGCACCGTGACGGGCACGGTGTCCAGCGGCTCCAGCAGGTCGTAGACGACGGCCTCGGCCCGTTCCCGCTCCCCGGCGGGCACGTCACCGTTGAGGTATTCGAGCAGTTCCCGCAGCAGCGGGCGCACCAGGATCAGGCACGGCCGGCCCAGGTCGACCGGGCAGATCGCCGGATCGGCGTAGATGCCGAGCATCCGCGCGCGGCCCGAAGCGCCGGTGCGATGGCGCAGGCCGGCGGGCAGCCACAGCGCGCGCGTCGGCGGGAGCACCCAGTGCACGTCCCCGGTGTCGACCGCGACGACGCCGCGCGGCGCCCACACGAGCTGGTGGGTGGGGTGGTCGTGCCACGGGAACCAGGTGCCCGCGGGCAGGTCGAGGTCAGCGAGCAGGACCGCTTGTCCGTTTGCCGACATCAGTTGGCACCCTATCGCGCAGCGGCCAGCCTAGCGTCTCGTGATTCCGCTCGGTTTACTCCAGCCCGCTGGGCGCCGAAGGTGGCCTTGGGCGCCACATAGGCGCCGAAGGCCACCTTCGGCCCCCGCGCCGCAGCGGTGACGGCGCTGGAGATCGACAAGCGCTCCACCGAAATGCTGCGCGACCAGTTCGGCGACCGGGCCGAGATCGTGCACGGCGACGGCGCCTCGATGCCGTTCGACGACGGCACGTTCTCCTCGGTCGTGTGCTTCACGATGATGCATCACGTGCCGACACCGGCACTGCAGGACGCGATCTTCGCCGAGGCATTGCGGGTGCTGCGGCCGGGCGGCCTGTTCCGTGGCACGGACAGCCAGCCGAGCCTCCGTTTCCGGATGCTGCACATCGGCGACACGATGACCGTGCTCGATCCCGGCACCCTGCCCGCGCGGCTGGACAAGACCGGCTTCGGCGCCGTCCGGGTCGAGCACGAGCCCAAGCAGTATGTGGCGTTCAGCGGCCGTAAGCCAGCGCCAGCGGGACCAGCTGCTCCGCCCGCGTGAGCGAACCGTGGTGGCCGATGAGCGACGACTCGAGCGGTTCCGAGCTCCGGCGCAGCATCCCGAACTCGTCGCGCGCCGCTGCCACCACGTCGCCGATCCGCGGACGCACCCGGTCGCTGACGCGTGGTCCGAACCACCCGGCCTCGATCGCCTCGTCGCGCCGGGCCACCCACGCGCGATCGCCGATCTTCGCGCGCCACGCGGCGAGCACGTCGCCCACCGCGCCGTCCTCGGCGTAGACGTGCCGGGCACGTGGCTCCCCGCCGAGCGCGCGCACCCCGTCGAGCAGCTCGGGCGCCGAGTCCAGATCGACGGAGTCGGCGATCGCGACCATGCCGTGGTCGGCCACCACGGCCAGCAGCTGCCCCGGCGACAGCGCGTCCACAATGGACTCGACGAGCCGGTCGACCTGACGCAGCTGCATCCGCCACGCCGGCGAACCCGGCCCGTACAGGTGCCCCATCTGGTCGAGCTGGCTGTGGTAGGCGTAGCAGAAGCCCGGGGTCTCGTTCAGCGCGGCGAGTACCGACGCGCCGAGGTCGCCGAGCGCGTACACCCCGGCATACCGCCCGCCGCGCTGCACGGCCCGCGTGAGCGCGGAGTCGCGGAACTGGGCCTCGGACACCACGGACGCGGCGATTCCCGCCTCGGCGGCACGCTCGAACGTCGTGGGCAGCGGTTGCACGTCCTCGGGCGGGACGCGCTCGGTGAGGTCGGGCCCGCCGGGATGCGCGCACCAGCGCAACGCGTTGAGCACACCCGCGCCCGGCACCTCGAACGTGTAGCCCGTCATGCCGTGCTCGCCCGAGGCGACACCGGTGCCGATCGCCGCCAGCCCGGCCGCCGTCGTCGCCGGATAGCCGACCTGCAGTGAGGTGCGCGCCAGCGAGCTCAGCACCGGCGCGTCGGTGGCGTGGGTGTCCAGCAGTTCCCAGCCGAGCCCGTCGATCAGCAGCACGCACGCGCTCGCGACAGGCTGGACGTCGAGGGTGTTGGCGAACGTGCGCGCGCCGAGTGCCGCGAGCACGGAGGGCACGACCTGGGCCAGATGCGGCCGGCCGGGGAGCAAGGGCAGAT
Source organism: Amycolatopsis sp. (assembly GCA_035547575.1). Classification (GTDB taxonomy): domain Bacteria; phylum Actinomycetota; class Actinomycetes; order Mycobacteriales; family Pseudonocardiaceae; genus Amycolatopsis_E. Next base: position 6,859 of record DASZUO010000065.1, read on the forward strand.
CCACGAGCCCAGCTTGGCAGGTACCGCATCCGATCCGCGATTCGTGAGCGATAATCGACACATGCCGACCTACGCCTACCGCTGCCGCGAGTGCACGGACACCTTCGAGGTGAACCGGCCGATGGCCGAATCCAGCACACCAGCGACCTGCCCCGAAGGCCACACCGACACGGTCAAGCTGCTCACCACGGTCGCGCTGACCGGCGCCGCGAGCGGCGGGATGCCTGCCGGCGCCGGGATGCCTGCCGGCGGCGGATGCTGCGGCGGAGCGTGCGGCTGCGGCCACTGACCCTCGCGCACCTCAGCTCGGGGGAGCTTCGGCCACGCCGTGTTCGTAGGGGCCCAGCGAGGTCGAGCGGTGAGCAGTAGTCGACGGTGGTGACGTCGCCGAGTGCCGGCCGCGAAGTCAGCGGGTCAGATGCCGCCGGATGATCTGCTTCATCCGCCTGCCTTTCCGCTACGGGCGCGGAAGCTTCGCCAGTGCCGCTTTCGCGACCGTCTGGGCCTTGCCGCACGCGTCGTCGTTGCCCGCGTCGTCGTGGTAGTTGTTGTAGTCGAACGTGACGACGTCGCCCTTGCCGCCACCGGCCGCGCGGTGCAGCCAGGTGACCGTGCACCGCTTCCCCGCGTCGGTGTCCAGCTTCTGATAGCCCGTCACCCCGCCGCCCAGGTCGACTGGCCGGCCGTCCTCGGCTGTGGGCGCGGTGCTCTCGTCGAACTGAAGCTCGCCCGTGGCGGCGCCGCCCGACCACGAGCACCCGTGCAGCCCGAACGCGGACGGCTCCGAGCCACGGCCCAGCACGCCGGTGATCGTCGCGTCGTCGACGACCGTACAGAAGTCGACCGGGAGCAGCGACCCAGCGGGCTGTGGGAGGCGCGGCGGGTTCGTGTGCAGGCGCCGCAGGGCGTTGTGCAGCGCGGTCTGCGCCGCTCCGCACGCGTCACCACCGGCATAGCCGGCATGCATGCTCACGCCGAGGCTGTCGGCCTTCGACGCGACCGCGGTGACCGTGCAGCCGTCGCCCGGCTGGTCGTCTACCGACATCGGCAGACCCTCGATCGTGCCCGTGATGCTCGGATTGACGAGGAAGTCCGCGCTGTCCAGTTCGAGGTTGATCTTCTTGCCCACCGCGTCGGTCAGCCCGACCTCGCACTCGCCCAGCCGGTAGGAGTCCACACTGACCGGGTCGATCGTGCCGAGGACGCCCAGGGTCGTCGAGTCGAGCAGGCCACAGACGTCCACGGTGCGCAGGTTCGCCACCGAGACCGCGTCGTCGTCGACGGCCGGGGCGGCCGCGGCACTGACCGTGGTGCGCGGGAAGTTCTGCCGCGCCAGGTCCGGACCGCCGCACGCCGCGGTCAGCAGCACGGCGAGGCCGAGCACCGCGTAACGAGCACGAGAAGGCACGCGTGCACGGTAGCCGGACCGGCCTCTCCGGGTGGTCCGAACCTGACTATTCCGTGCCGGGTGGCTCCTCGCCCGCGGACACGTCGACCGGGACCCGGATCGGACGCAGGAACGCCCACAGCACGAACAGTGCCGTGAACACCAGCATGCCGATCCCGGCCCACAGGTTGATGTTCACCCCGGCCGCCCGGTCGATCTCCGACTGGGGCGTGACCGCGGCACCCATGATCGTGATCACGATGCCGTAGACGCCGGTGAGGAGAGCGATGATGAGGCGGATGTCGAACGCGCCGGCGCGGCGCGTCCGGGTGGTGGGTTCGCTTGCCATGACGTCTCCTAGAAAGCGATGTTCAGCAGGATGGTGAGGACAAGGGCGATCCCGGCGAGCAGACCGGGTCGGCGGTACCAGCCAGCGTCCTCACCGGTGGTCGCCGCCCGCAGGGACTCGCGCGGGGTCAGCGAATAGACCAGCCCCACCAGCTGTGCCTCGTCCTTCGGCCGGGTCGCGTAGGTGACCGCGACGCTCACCACGATGTCGACCACGAAGGCCGCGATCGCCGCGACGAAGCTCGAACCCTGCCCGGGCAGGCTGATCACGCCGCCCTTGTCGAGCCCGAACACCGTGACCGCCGCCGCGGTGCCGAACACCAGGCCCGACCAGCCGGCGTGCGGCGTCATCCGCTTCCAGAACATGCCGAGGATGAACGTGGCGAACAGTGGTGCGTTGAAGAACGAGAACAGCGTCTGCAGGTAGTCCATCAGGTTCGAGTACGTCGAAGCGATGAACGCCGTGCCGATCGCCAGCAGGGTCGCGATCGCGGTGACGATGCGGCCCAGGTTCAGGTAGTACCCGTCGGGCTTGTCCTTCTTGATGTAGGACTGCCAGATGTCGTAGGTCCACACGGTGTTGAACGCCGACAGGTTGGCCGCCATGCCCGCCATGAACGACGCCAGCAGGCCCGCGATCGCGATGCCGAGCATGCCGTTGGGCAGCAGGTCGCGCATCAGCAGCAGGAGCGCGTCGTTGAACGTCGCGCCGCTGGGGGCGCTGGCGCCGTTGATCAGGTCCTGCTTGTTCTGGCCCATCAGCTCGGTGACCGTGACCGCGGCGATCATGCCAGGGACGATGACGATGAAGGGCACGAACATCTTGGGGAACGCGCCGATGATCGGGGTGCGCTGGGCCGCCGACATGCTCTTGGACGCCATCGCGCGCTGGACCTCGACGAAGTTCGTCGTCCAGTAACCGAAAGAGAGCACGAAGCCGAGACCGAAAACGATCCCCAGGACGGACAGGAAGTTGCTGCCGAAACCGGTGAGCTGGTTGCCGGGCCAGGAGTGCAGTTGCGGCGTGCCCCCGGGGCCGCCCGAGACCTTGTCGACCAGGCCCTGCCAGCCGCCGACCTTGTAGAGGCCGACGATCGTGAGCGGCAGCAGCGCGGCGACGATCACGAAGAACTGCAGCACCTCGTTGTAGATCGCGGCGGAGAGGCCGCCGAGCGCGGTGTAGGTCAGCACGATGACGGCGGCGATGATGATCGAGATCCACAGCGGCCAGCCGAGCAGCAGGTTCACGACGTTGGCCAGCAGGTACAGGTTCGCGCCCGCGATGAGGATCTGCGCGACAGCGAAGCTGATGCCGTTGACCAGGTGCGCGGGCTTGCCGAAACGGCGGCGCATGAACTCCGGGACGCTGCGGACCTTGGAGCCGTAGTAGAACGGCATCATCACGACGCCGAGGAACAGCATCGCGGGGATCGCGCCGATCCAGAAGTAGTGCGCCGTCGGCAGGCCGTACTCGGCGCCGTTGGCCGACATGCCCATCACCTCGACCGCGCCGAGGTTCGCGGAGATGAAGGCCAGGCCGGTCACCCAGGCGGGTAGCGAGCGTCCGGAGAGGAAGAAGTCGAGACTCGTCGACACCTGCCTTCTGGCGAGATAGCCGATGCCGAGCACCAGCACGAAGTAGAACGCGAGCAACACGTAGTCGAGCGCGTTAGCGTCAAGTCGCAGGTTCGCTGCGGCCAGGACATGCACCGGTGCACCTCCAGGAGTCAACACCAATCAACAAGAAACATCAGGATCAAGCTGCCGAGCGCACATTACTACTTAGTATTAGACAGCGGAACGCCGACAGCAGCGAATTGACGAACTCGAGACCGAACCGGTGACACCTTCACCACGGTGTGTCGCCAAGAGAAGGCGGATGGCATGACCACTGCCCGGCACCTGCACACGGTGACGCCCCGCATGTTCGTCGCCGACCCGATGGGCGCGGTCTCGTTCCTGCGCGAGGTCTTCGACGCCTCCGGCGAGTTCGATCCCGGCCGCCCGGCGGAGATCGCGATCGGCGACTCGACGATCATGGTGAGCGGGGTCGCCGAGCGCGAACCGTTCCCCGCCTTCCTGTACGTCTACGTCGAGGATGCCGATGCGACGTACCGGCGCGCGATCAGCGCGGGCGCGGTGGCGCTCGAGGAGCCGCTCGACACGCCGTACGGAGACCGCCGCGCGATGGTCCGCGACCCGTTCGGCAACGTCTTCCAGATCGCGCACTCGCTGGTGGCGTAATCCTGGTTGAAGCAGAGCGGATGTGGCGCGGGCGATGTTCAGAACAGGCGGAACTCGTCCGAGTCGGTGCCGCGGAGAGCGTCGTAGTCGAGGGTGAGGCAGCGGATGCCGCGGTCCTGTGCGAGGGTGCGGGCCTGCGGCTTGATCAGCTGCGCCGCGAAGACGCCCTGCACCGGGGCCAGCAGCGGGTCCCGGTTGAGCAGCTCCAGGTACCGGGTGAGCTGCTCGACTCCGTCGATCTCGCCGCGGCGCTTGATCTCCACCGCGACCGTGACGCCGTCGGAGTCGCGGCACAGGATGTCCACCGGGCCGATCGCGGTCGGGTACTCGCGGCGGATCAGCGAGTACCCGTCGCCGAGGGTGGTGATGTGCTCGGCCAGCAACTCCTGCAGGTGCGCCTCCACGCCGTCCTTCTGCAGGCCCGGCTCCGCGCCCAGTTCGTGCTTGACCTCGTCGATCCGCTCCTCGATCGTGATGACGAGCTTCTCGCCCGCCTTGTTCTGCACCGTCCAGATGTCGCCGTCCTCGATGAGCCAGCACGGCGGGCTCATCCAGTTCAGCGGCTTGTAGGCCCGGTCGTCCGAGTGCACGGACACCGACCCGTCGGCCTTGATGAGCAGCAGCCGCGTCGCCATCGGCAGATGGGCGGTCAGCCGGCCGGCGTAGTCGACCTGGCAGCGAGCGATCACGAGGCGCACCCAGCGAGGGTAGGGCACGGCTCCGGCACACTGTCGGAGTGGATCCCATTCGACAGGTCAGCTCCCGCGAGGTGTACCGCAACAGGTGGATGACCGTGCGGGAGGACGACATCCGCCGGCCCGACGGCTCCCCCGGGATCTACGGCGTCATCGACAAACCGGCCTACGCGCTGGTGATCCCGCTGGACGGCGACCGGCTGCACCTGGTCGAGCAATACCGCTACCCGCTGGGCCTGCGCCGCTGGGAGTTCCCGCAGGGCACCGCGCCCGACCTCGCCGACGTGGCCGCGCCCGACCTCGCCGCGCGCGAGCTACGCGAGGAAACCGGCCTGGTCGCGGGCACCATGACCGACCTCGGGCTGCTCGACGTCGCGCCCGGCATGTCGAGCCAGCGCGGCCGGGTGTTCCTCGCGACCGGCCTGACCGAGGGCCCGCACGACCGCGAGCACGAGGAACAGGACATGCGCACCGCGTGGTTCGCCCGTGCCGAGTTCGAGAAGCTCATCGCCCGCGGCGAGATCACCGACGCGCAGTCGATCGCCGCCTACACGCTCCTGCTACTCCACGAGCGCTAATCCGGCCAGTTCGGTGTGCGCTTCTCCAGGAACGAAGCCATCCCTTCGCGCGCACCGGGGGTCTGGGACGCGGCGGCCATCACCTCGACCGCGATCGCATAGGCGTCGGCCTCCGGGCGGTCCAGCTGGGCGTAGAGGGTCTGCTTGCCGAGCGCCTTGCCCGCCCGGCTCCCCCGCGTCGCGCGGCCGAGCAGGTCGGCCACGGCGTCGTCGAGTCGCTCGTCCGGCACGACCCGGTTCACCAGGCCCCACTCCAGCGCCGTCGCGGCGTCGACGACGTCGCCGGTCAGCGCCATCTCCATCAAGCGCTTGCGCCCCACTGCCCGCGCCACGGGTACCGCCGGAGTGTGGCAGAACCACCCGCCCTTGCCGCCGGGCAACGCGAAGCCCGCCGACTCGGCCGCCACCGCCAGGTCGCACGACGCGACGAGCTGGCAGCCGGCCGCGGTGGCGAGCCCGTGCACGCGCGCGATCACCACCTGCGGCACGGACTCGATGGTGCGCATCAGATCCGTGCACAACCGCAGCAGGTCGCGGACCCCGGCGAGATCCCGCGCCGCGACATCGGCGAAGTCGTGGCCTGCCGAGAACACGGGCCCGGCACCGGCCAGCACGACGCCGCTCGCGTCCGTCCTCGCCGTCTCGCGAAACGCCGCGAGCAGTTCGCCGAGGTGGTCCGCGGACAGCGAGTTGCGCCGCGACGCCCGGTTCATCGTGATCGTTACGGTGTCGCCGTCGCGCTTGACCAGGATGTTTTCGTACTCGGACATACCCAGACGTTACGCCCGGTCCAGCACCGCGTGCAGGAACTCGCGCGTGCGGGGATGCTCGGGCTCGGTGAACAGCTTCTCCGGGGCAGCGTCCTCGATGACCTGTCCCTGGTCGAACATCATCACCCGGTCCGACACGTCCCGCGCGAACTGCATCTCGTGCGTGACGCACAGGAACGTGATGTCCGTGGTGGTCGCGATCTCCTTGAGCACCCGCAGCACACCGGCCACCAGTTCGGGGTCGAGCGCGGAGGTCACCTCGTCCAGCAGCAGCACCTCCGGCCGCATCGCCAGCGCCCGCGCGATCGCGACGCGCTGCTGCTGCCCGCCGGAGAGCTGGCTGGGGTGGGCCTTGGCCTTCTCGCTCAGGCCCACCATTTCCAGCAGGTCGACGGCACGGGCCTCGGCCTCGCCTCTGGACATCCCGAGTGCGCGGATCGGGGCCTCCGTGATGTTCTTCAGCACGTTCATGTTCGGGAACAGGTTGAACTGCTGGAACACCATCCCGACCCGTTTGCGCATCTCCCGCATGTGCTTCTCGTTCGCGGGCACGTACTTGTCGCCCTTGCTCGTGTGCGTGAGGCACTCACCGTCGATATAGATGCGTCCCTCGTTGACGCGCTCCAGCGTCATGAGCAGTCGCAGGATCGTGGTCTTGCCCGAGCCGCTCGGCCCGATCAGCGTCACGAACTCGCCGGGCGCGACCGTGAAGTCCAGCTCCCGCAACACCACGTGGTCGCCGAACTTCTTCACCACCCCGTCGAAGTGGATCATATTAGAGGTGTCCGACACGACGCTCCAACCTTCTCACCAGAATCGAAGCCGGGTAGCTGACCAGCAGGAACAGCAGGCCGGCCAGCGTGTAGGGCTCGATCACCCGGAACGTCTCCGCACCCTGTTCCTTCGCCCGGTTGAGCACGTCGAGCACGCCGATCGCGAGCAGTAGCGGCGTTTCCTTGAACATCGAGATCATGTAGTTGCCGAGCGCGGGCAGCACGCGCGGCACGGCCTGCGGCAGGATCACGCCGGTCCACACCCGCGTCCGGGGCAGGCTGAGTGCCGTCGCGGCCTCCCACTGTCCTTTGGGGACGGCCTCGATCCCCGCCCGGTAGACCTCGGACGTGTAGGTGGCGTAGTGGACGCCGAGCGCCACCACACCGGTCAGGAACGCCGAGGGCTTGATGTCCAGCGCGGGCCACAGCAGATAGAAGACGATGAAGACCTGGATCAGCAGCGGGGTACTGCGCACGAGCTCGACGAAGAGGAACACGGCCTGGCTCAGCACCGGAATCCGGGCCCGCCGGATGAGCGCGAACACCAGGCCGAGCACGTAGGCCAGCGCCGAACCGAGCACGGTCAGCTCGACGGTGACGAGCAAACCCTCGAGCAGCAAGGGAATCGAGTCGCGCGCGTTCTCCCAGTCCCAGTTCATTTACGTCACCCCGACCCTGGCGAGCGCGCGCGTCCGCGTCGCGGGCCGGCGTCCGAGCCGCCGTGCGCCGACGCGTTCCAGGAACCGCATGACGATCGTGATCACCACGGCGACCACGAGGTACCAGAACAGTTCGACCCCGTAGATGAAGACCAGGTCGCTGCCGAACACCGGCCGGAGCAGCTCGCCCTTCTCGGTGATCTCGCCTGCCGAGATGAAAGACAACAACGCCGTGCTCTTCAGCAACTGGATGAACAGGTTGTTGAACGGCGGGTACATCTCCACCACGGCCTGCGGCATGATCACCCGGAACATCCGCTGCGTGGGCGAGAGCGAGAGCGCGACCGCGCCCTCGCGCTGGGCGGTGGGCACCGACTGCACGGCGCCCCGGACGATCTCCGCACCGTAAGCCCCGTGGTTGAGGCCCAGCACCAGAATCCCGGCGAACAGCGGGATCAGCTTGAACCCGACCAGCGCGGGCAACACGAAGAACAGCCAGAACAGCTGCACGACTTCCGACGTTCCGCGGAAGCCCTCGACGTAGACGCGGCTGATGAAGCGGACCGTGCGCGACGGCGACAGCATCGCGAGGCCCGCGACGAACGCCAGCACGATGGTCAGCGCGATTCCGCCGAGCGTCGCCCAGATCGTCGCGCTGAGTCCATTGAGGATGGACGACCATATTGTCGATTGTGCTTCGGACACGATGGGTTCGCCTCGATCAGGCGTTGCACAACTTGTCGGTCGTCAGGTCCGCCGGCGGCAGGTTGCTCTGCCCGAACCCGAAGGGGCTGGCGATCTGCAGCCACTGACCGTTGCTGTGCAAGGTCGCCAGCTGCTGGTTGAACGCGTCACGCAGCGACGTGTCGCTCTGCCGGAACACGAACCCGCCTGCCGAGACCACCGGCTTTCCGTTCTCGGCCGGGGTGAAGCCCGTGGTGACCTCCACGCCGGCATCCGGGTTCTGCTTGGCCAGCCACTTCAGCGAGATGTCGGTCAGCGCGGCGCAGTACACCCGGCCGGTGGTGACGGCGCGCAGCATGTTGTCCTGCGTGTCCAGCGTCTGGATCTGACTGTCGGCGACCCCGGCTCCGGTGGCGTAGCCCTTCTCGACCGCCCCGGAGAGCACGGCGAGCGGGACCTTCTTCGACGCGACGTCGGCCAGCGTGTTCACACCCTGCGGATTTCCCTTGGGTACCAGCAAAGCCGTGAGTGCCGAGTAGTCCGGATTGGAGAACAGCGCGGCCTTGCACCGGGTCGGCGTGATGTTCATGCCGGCCGCGACGACGTCGAACTGCTTGGCGTTCAACGCCGGGATCAACTGGTCGAAGGGCACAACGCTGGCCTGCACGTTGTCGATGCCCATCGCCTTGAATACCGCGCGGGCCACCTCGGGCGCCTCGCCGGTCGTGTTGCCGGAGGAGTCGGCGAACCCGTACGGCTGCTCGTTGGCGATGCCGACCTTGATGACCTTGGCATTCTTGGCCGCCGTGAGCGTGTCCTCGCCACCGCCGCCCGTGCTCTGGCACGCGGCGAGCACCGCCGGAGCGCCGATCGCCGCCACCCCCATGATCGCTGAACGCCTGAAGAAACTCCGCCGCGTCCACTCACCTTGCGCCATTACAGCACCCCTTCTCGCTCGGTTCGTTCACCGAACGTAGGCGCCCCACCCGATCGGGTCAAAAGATGGCTACAACATCGAACATCCCGTTATCAATATGAGATCAACATGTCGTAACCGCACCTCATACTTACGGTGATCAATCGGTATCAGTCCTGCGATAATCCGTGCGTGTCGCGTATCAGAGTCACGATGCCGTCCATGATCGCGGTCAGCTCGTAATCCTTCGGTGTGAAAACCCGCGCGACGCCATGATCGGTCAGCACCTTGGCGTCGTCCCGCGGGATGATGCCGCCGACGATCACCGGGATGTCGCCGGCGCCCGCCGCGCGCAGCCCGTCGACCACCTCCGGCACGACCTCCAGATGCGACCCCGACAGCACCGACAGGCCCACCACGTGCACGCCCTCCTGGACGGCGGCCGCGACGATCTGGTCCGGGGTGAGCCGGATGCCCTGGTAGATCACCTCGAACCCGGCGTCGCGAGCGCGTACCGCGACCTGCTCGGCTCCGTTGGAATGGCCGTCGAGTCCGGGCTTGCCGACCAGGATGCGCAGCCGCTCGCCCAGTTCCTCGCCTGTCTCGCGCACCCGGTCCCGCACCCGCGAGAGTTCGCTCGCGTCGCCCGACATCGACGCCGCGGACACTCCGGTGGGCGCCCGGTACTCGCCGAACACCTCGCGCAGCGCCGCCGCCCACTCCCCCGTCGTGACCCCGGCGCGCGCACAGCCAAGCGTTGCCTCGAACAGGTTCTCCGACGTCCTGGCGACGGTGCGCAGTTTGTCCAAAGCACCGGCCACCGCAACGTTGTCCCGCTGCTGGCGCCATTCCTCGAGTGCGGCCACGGCCTGCTTCTCGACCGCCGCGTCGACCGTCTCGACCGCCTTGGCGCCCTCGGCCTGCAGGGGGCTCGGCTCCGTCGTGTCGAACTTGTTGACCCCCACGATGATCCGCTCGCCGGACTCCACCCCGCGCCGGTACTCGGCGAGCGACGAGACCAGCTGCGACTTCATGTAGCCACTTTCCACAGCGGCCACCGCGCCACCCGGTTCGGCGACGCGCTCGATCTCCGCCCGCGCCCCGGCCACGATCTCGTCCACTTTGGACTCGATGACGTGCGAGCCGGCGAAGATGTCGTCGTACTCCAGCAGATCCGTCTCGAACGCCAGCACCTGCTGCATGCGCAGTGCCCACTGCTGGTCCCACGGCCGCGGCAGGCCGAGCGCCTCGTTCCAGGCGGGCAACTGGATCGCGCGCGCCCGCGCGTCCCGCGACAACGACACCGCGAGCATCTCCAGCACGATGCGCTGCACGTTGTTCTCCGGCTGCGCCTCGGTGAGGCCCAGCGAGTTGACCTGCACGCCGTACCGAAGGCGGCGGGCCTTCGGATCGGTCACCCCGTAGCGGTCGCGGGTGATCTCGTCCCAGAGCCTGGCGAACGCGCGCATCTTGCACATCTCTTCGACGAACCGCACACCCGCGTTGACGAAGAACGAGATCCGGGCGACGACCTTGCCCATGTCGGCGTGGTCGACCTGGCCCGAGTCACGGATCGCGTCCAGCACGGCGATCGCCGTCGAGAGCGCGTAGGCGACCTCCTGCGTCGGCGTCGCGCCCGCCTCCTGCAGGTGGTAGCTGCAGATGTTGATCGGGTTCCACTTCGGCACGTGGTGCACGGTCCACGCGATGACGTCGGTGATCAGCCGGAGGCTCGGCGCGGGCGGGAAGATGTAGGTACCGCGGGAGAGGTACTCCTTGATGATGTCGTTCTGCGTGGTGCCGGTCAGTTTCGGCAGCACGTCAGCCGGATCGAGGGCCTGCGCCCGAGCTTGTTCCTCCGCGACGGTGACGTAGAGCGCGAGCAGCCACATCGCCGGCGCGTTGATCGTCATGGAGGTGTTGGCCTCGGCGAGCGGGATGCCGTCGAACAGTTTGCGCATGTCGCCGATGTGCGCGATCGGCACGCCGACCTTGCCGACCTCGCCCTTGGCGAGTGGGTGGTCGGCGTCGTAGCCGGTCTGCGTCGGCAGGTCGAACGCGACCGAGAGCCCGGTCTGGCCCTTGCCGAGGTTGCGGCGGTACAGCTCGTTGGACGCCGTCGCCGACGAGTGGCCGGCGTAGGTCCGCATGACCCATGGCCGGTCCCGCTCACGGTCCGTTGGGTAGGGCATGAGGCACCTCCAGGTTGCACTCGTCGGTACTGTGCCGTTCGTCACCAAACCGACCACGGTCACGGCTGTCCGGCTTTCGTAGCAACGGTTACGCACTGTTCGGGGTCC
>DASZUO010000066.1:0-4697 GCA_035547575.1 Amycolatopsis sp.
TATCTGCCGCGCCTTGGCCAGCATCCGCTTCTCACCAGCGGAAAGGCCACGGTCCTTCTCACGCCGCCAGAGGTCGCGCACCACTTCGGCCACCTTGTTCACATCGCCCGAGGCGAGCTTCTCGAGGTTGGCCTTGTACCGACGAGACCAGTTCGTGGGCTCTTCGGTGTGGGGAGCACGCAGCACGTCGAAAACGCGGTTCAGACCATCCTGTCCGACGACGTCCCGAACACCGACGATCTCGGCGTTGTCTGCGGGCACGCGAACCGTCAGATCCCCCTGCGCGACTTTGAGGACGAGGTATTGCCTCTCCTCGCCCTTGATCACGCGGGTCTCGATGGCTTCGATGAGTGCGGCACCGTGGTGCGGGTAGACGACGGTCTCTCCGACCTTGAAAACCATGTGTCCTCTGCCCCTTTCGCTGGCTCCATCTTAGCACGGTGCGAGCGGGCTCACCTAGCGGGGCGAGATCGTCCTCGCAGGTCAGGGCCCTGAGGTAGGGCGCGCGAGGGGTTGACAAATCGACTCCGGGCGTGCTCATGCAGGTGGTTCGCCCGTTGATCACGAATCCATTGTGGACGGTTGTCCGGGCTCAGGCGGCACCAGGTTCCAGCGCGCCGGGACCTCCCGGCTAGTCTGCGCAGTAGTAACGCGGGCTGTAGGAGGGACTGAAGACCGTGAGGCTGCAGAATCGTCGTGTGCTCGGAACGAGCGTGCTCGGCCTGGGCGCAGTGCTGGTCCTCGCCGGGTGCGGTGCCGGGCAGATCACCCAGACCGACACCATGCTGCCCGCGGTCAACGGTGCGCTCGCGTCCGCGGGCCAGCTGTCGGTGCGCAACGCGGGCCTCGTCAACCGCAACACCTGCGAGCAGGCCTTCGCGCCGGGGAGCAACGCCGCGCTGTCGCTGACCATCGCCAACGACGGCGCCGACGACGACGAGCTCGTGGCGGTCAGCTCGTCCAACGCGGCGGGCGCGACCATCGGGGGGCAGAAGACGATCGTCGGGCGCAGCACGCTGGTCGTCGGTCCGGTGAACCAGACGGAGTCCGGCGAGGGCTCGTCGGCGAGCGCGGCGACGGGCACGCCCACCAGTGTCGGTCACGCGACGGTCGAACTGCAGGGGCTGAAGTCCGTCATCTGGCCGGGCATGACCATGCCGGTCACCTTCACCTTCCGCGACGCGGGCCCGGTGACGGTGCAGCTTCCGGTCAACGCGCCCAGCAAGGAACTCAACTGCGGCGAGGTTCAGGGCGGCGCGGGTCACTGAGATTGTCGGTGCGGGGCGATAGCGTCTCGGACCGTGGTCAAGAAGGGCATGAGCTACCGCTGCGCCGAGTGTGGATGCGAGGCGGCCAAGTGGGTCGGCCGGTGTCCCGAATGTCAGGCGTGGGGCACATTCGAGGAGCGCGGCGACGCGCGCCCGGCGATCGCGCGCGTGGCTGCCGGTGCGCCGAGCGCGCCAGCCAGGCCGATCGCGCAGGTTGACCTGGAGGGCGCCAAGGCGCGTGCCACCGGGGTCGGCGAACTCGACCGGGTGCTCGGCGGCGGGCTCGTGCCGGGCGCCGTGGTGTTGCTGGCCGGTGAGCCCGGCGTCGGCAAGTCCACGCTGCTGCTCGAGGTCGCCTACCAGTGGGCGGCGGTGTCTTCCTCGCCCGCGCTGTACGTGACGGGTGAGGAGTCGGCGGGGCAGGTGCGGCTGCGTGCCGAGCGCACCGGGAACCTGCACGAGCGAATGTTCCTCGCCGCGGAGAGTGACCTGTCGGCGATCCTCGGGCACGTGGACGCGGTAGCGCCGGGCGTCCTGATCGTCGACTCGGTGCAGACCATGGCCTCGCCGCAGGCCGAGGGCGCTCCCGGCGGGGTCACCCAGGTGCGGGCCGTCACGGCGGGGTTGGTCGCGCTGGCGAAGGAGCGCGGGCTGCCGATCGTGCTCGTCGGGCACGTGACGAAGGACGGGTCGGTCGCCGGGCCGCGCGTGCTGGAGCACCTGGTCGACGTGGTGCTGCATTTCGAGGGCGACCGGCATTCCACGCTGCGCCTGGTGCGCGGCGTGAAGAACCGGTTCGGGCCCGCGGACGAGATCGGCTGTTTCGAACTGCGCGACGACGGCATCGTGGGTGTGCCCGACCCGTCCGGCCTGTTCTCGAACCGGCACGACGAAGCCGTTCCCGGCACGGCGATCACCGTGACCGTGGAGGGCAAGCGGCCGTTGCTGTGCGAGGTGCAGGCGCTGGTGGCCAAGAGCAGCCTGCCGCAGCCGCGGCGCGCGGTGAGCGGCCTGGACTCGGCGCGGGTCGGCATGGTGCTGGCGGTACTCGAGAAACGCGCCGGCGTGCGTTTCGGCGAGCAGGACGTCTACGCGGCGACGGTCGGCGGCATGAAGGTGACGGAGCCGGCGGTGGATTTGTCGGTGGTGCTGGCGATCTCGTCGTCGGTGCGTGACGAGGCCCTCTCGCCGCGCCTGGTGTCGCTCGGCGAGGTCGGCCTGGCCGGCGAGATCCGGCGAGTGACAGGGGTCGGCCGTCGGCTGGCCGAAGCCGCGCGGCTGGGATTCACGCACGCGATCGTGCCGCCCGACCCCGGCAAGCTGCCGGACGGCATCCGGGTGCTGGAGGTGTCGAACGTCGCGGAGGCCCTGAACGCGGCGCAGCGAGCGTGAGGCGTCAGCGCAGCTGGGAGGTGTCGATCTTGACCGGCACCGGACCCGGTGCCGTGATGGTCTCGCCGTCGGTGGCCTCGATCACCGGGATGTACTCGGCGCCCTTGAGTTCGGAGGCGCGGAAGATGGCCGGCCTTCCGCGCGGGGTCTCGACGAGCCACAGGTACGGGATCGCGGCCTCGGCGTAGGCGGCAATCTTGGTCTCGCGTTCGCCTCGACGGTTACCGGGAGACCACACCTCGACGGCCAGCAGGACGTTCGTGGGCTCGAAGATCAGCCGGTGCACGTCGACGTCGACCACGACGAGGTCGGGGATGAGCGCCGTGCGGAGCCGCGTACTGATCGGCACGCCGACGCCGGGAAGGCCGTGCAGATCGCTCCGGCAGGCGGTCTTGATCGCGGAACGTACCAGGACGGTCAGCTCGGCCGTGACGTCTTGGTGGGAGCCCGATGGGGGCGGTGTCATCGCGTAGTACCCCAGAATCAGCTCAAGGCGTGAACCATCGGCGGGCTCTTCCACCGCCAGCCAGTCCTCGATCGTGGCAGGGCCAAGCGTGACCTCACGCGCCTGATCAGCGAGTTGAGTGGTCATCCGCGTCTCCCTTGCCTTCGGACCTTCGCCTAGGTGTGAGTTTACCGGGCTCCACAACACCATGCGCCCGAAAGTGCCTGGTCACGCGGACGCGCCACGCCGCGGTCTACTGGCCCGCGAGCAGCTTCGCGCAGCGGATGAGGCCGATGTGGGAGTACGCCTGCGGGTGGTTGCCCAGCGAGCGCTCCGCGATCGGGTCGTATTGCTCGGGAAGCAGACCTGTGGGGCCGGCCGCGTCGACCATCTGCTCGAACAGTTCCTCCGCCTCCGTCCGGCGGCCGGTGAGCAGGTACGCCTCGATCAGCCACGCCGCGCACAGGTGGAACCCGCCCTCGCCGCCGGGCAGGCCGTCGTCCCGGCGGTAGCGGTACACCGTGGAGCCGCTGCGGAGTTCCGCTTCGATCGCGGTCACCGTGCTCTGGAAGCGTTCGTCGGCCGGGTCGATCAGCCCGGACAGGCCCACGAACAGCGATGCCGCATCCAGATCGGTGCCGTCGTAGGCCGTGGTGAAGGCCTGTACCTCGTCGTTCCAGCCGTTCTGCAGCACGTCGGCCGCGATCGTCTGGCGTAGCTCGTGCCAAGCGTGCGGGATCTCACGTTCGTGGATGTCGCCCAGCTTGATCGCGCGGTCGATCGTCACCCAGCACATCACGCGCGAGTACACGCGGTGGCGCGGCACGTGCCGCTCCTCCCAGATGCCGTGGTCGGCCTCGAACCAGCGCCGCGTCACGGCCTCCGCCATCGCACGCACCAGCTGCCAGTCCTGATCCCGCAGCTCGCCCCGTGCCTGCGCCAGCGCGCACACCAGCTCGACCACCGGGCCGAACACGTCCAGCTGGACCTGGTGGTTCGCGAGGTTGCCGACCCGCACCGGGCGCGAGCCCTTGTATCCCGGCAGGGTGTCGATCACCGCCTCGGCACCCAGCGTGGTGCCCGCGAGCGTGTACAGCGGGTGCAGCCGCTCCGGGCCCGCGAGGGTGGAAAGCACCTTGTGCAGCCAGTTCAGGTACCCGTCGGCCTCGCTGAGGGACCCGAGCCCGACCAGTTCGCGCACGGTCATCGCCGCGTCGCGGATCCAGCAGTAGCGGTAATCCCAGTTGCGGACGCCGCCGATCTCCTCCGGCAGCGACGACGTCGCCGCCGCCAGCACGCCCCCGGTGTCGGTGTTGCACAACCCGCGCAGTGTCAGCGCCGACCGCGACACCAGTTCGCTCTCCACATCCGGCAGCTTCAGCGCCGACGCCCACGAGCTCCAGTACCCGCCCGCCTTCGCACGACGTTCCACTTCGGACAGCTCGGCCGGGCCGAGATCCGTTGTGCCACACCGCAGTTCGAGCACCACCGGGCTCTCCTCGGTGGGCTGCACCACCGCGGTCGCGGTGTCGTGCAGGCCGTCGTTGCCGATCTCCCACCGCACGCCAGGCGCGCGCAGCACGATCGGCTCC
>DASZUO010000067.1:0-18606 GCA_035547575.1 Amycolatopsis sp.
GCGGAACACGGTGGTGAGCGCGGCGTTGGCGGCGTCGTCGTTGCGGGTCACCGGAAAGCTCGCGATCGCGGTGATCTCCGGCGGCTTCGGGGCGCCCGCGGCGGCCGCCTCGCCGTGCACGATCCGCTCGACGGCCGCGAGCACGCGTTTGCGCACCTGGTCGTCGAACGTGCGCACGTTGATCTCGAGTTCGGCGTGGTCGGCGATGATGTTGTTTGCCGTGCCGACGTGCATCGACCCGACGGTGACGACCGCCGCGTCATTGGCCGATATCTCCCGCGACACGATCGTCTGCAGCCGCACCACCACGTGGGCGGCCAGTACGGCGGGGTCGACCGTCGTCTCGGGCCGCGAGCCGTGCCCGCCGCGGCCGTGCAGGACCACCCGGATCGCGTCGGTGGCGGCCATGATCACGCCCGGCCGCGTCAGCACCCAGCCGGCGGGCCCTGGCGCCAGGTGCTGGCCGAGCACGACCGACGGCTTCCCGGCGATGTCGAACAGGCCGTCCGCGACCATCCTGGCGGCCCCGCTGCCCTTCTCCTCACCCGGCTGGAACACCGCGAGCAGCGTGCCGCGCCAGGTATCGCGTGCGCGGGCGAGCAGGTCTGCCGCGCCACTGAGCCAGGCGGCGTGCATGTCGTGTCCACAGGCGTGCATGACCCCGCCCGCTGCCGCGTAGTCGAGTCCGGTCTTCTCCTCGACGGGCAGCGCGTCGATGTCGGCGCGAAGCATGACGACCGGGCCGGGGCCGTTGCGGAGCACGCCGAGCACACCCGTGCCCGCGATACCGGTGTGCACCTCATACCCCGACCCGGCCAGCAGCCGGGCCAGTTCCGCCGCGGTCCGGTGCTCCTCGAACGAGAGCTCGGGGTGCCGGTGCAGGTCCATGTACAGCTTCTCGAGCGCGGGCAGCAGCCCGTCGAGCGGAGCGAGGGCAGCGGTCATCACCCCATCACAGCACATGGGGTGCCGTGCGGCACTGCCCACAATGGACCGAGGTGTGCCGCCCGCGGCCAGCGCCGGTCGTGGCAGGATCGCAGGCTGTGACCCTCGAGTTCTCCGACGACTTCTGCGCGCGGCTGCGTGCGGCCTTCCAGCGCAACCGGTACGACGCCGACGGCGTGCTGTCGGCACTGGGCGGTGCCGCGCACGCGGCGCTCGGCCGCAACGAACCGGAACTCGCCTTCCGGGCCAGCGCCGACGCCGGGGAACTCGGCACGCTGATCCGCCTGTTCCTGCTCGCCGGGGCCGAACGTGAGGCCGCGGTCTCGGCCGCGCTCGCCCCGTTACCGCTGGAAGATGCGTTGGCGGCCGGGTTGCTGCGGGGCGGCGGTGACGGGGTGCGCGCCGGGCTGGACGTGCGCCCGCACAGCGACGACGAGGGCTCGTGGTGGGTGCTGTCCGACCTGGACTCCGACCTGCTCGGCCACGAGGTGCCGCAGGATCACGTGCTGGGTGTCGGGCACGCCTCGCTCAGCCTGATCCGGGCCACGGTGCGCAGGCCCGTGCGGTCGCTGCTCGACCTTGGCACCGGCAACGGGGTGCAGGCGCTGCACGCGGCCCGGCACGCCGAGCGCGTCACCGCGACCGACCTGTCGCCGCGCGCGCTGGCTCTGGCCGACGCCACGTTCCGGCTCAACGGGCTCGACGTCGAACTGCTGCGGGGCGAATGGTTCGCGCCCGTCGCGCGCCGCCGGTTCGACCAGATCGTGTGCAATCCGCCGTTCGTGGTCGGCCCGGCGCGCGTCGACTACACCTACCGGGACTCCGGCCTGGCCGGCGACGACGCCTCCGCGCTCGTCGTGCGGCAACTGCCCGCGTTCCTCAACCCGGGCGGCACGGGCCAGGTGCTCGCGTCGTGGCTGCACATCGAGGGCGAGGACTGGGGCGACCGGGTCGCGCGGTGGCTGCCGCCCGGCACCGACGCGTGGTTCGTGCAGCGTGACGTCGCCGATCCGGGCTTGTATGTGGGTACCTGGTTGCGCGATGCGGGAATCGACCCGCGCTCGCCGGAGGGGCGTGCCAAGGCGGGCGCGTGGCTGGACTGGTTCGCCGAGGAGAAGGTGCGGGGCGTCGGGTTCGGGTTCGTCACGCTGCGTCGCGCGGACGTGGAGCACCCCACGGTCGTGTGCGAGGACCTGCGGCAGGCCTACGACGATCCGCTCGGACCCGAGGCCGCGGCATGGCTCGACCGCATCGCGTGGCTGCGCGAGCACTCCGATGAGCTGCTCGAAACGCGGTTCCGGGTGCCGCCCACGGTGTTGCTGGAACGGGTCGACATGCCGGGCGACGAGGGCTGGGAGACCACGATCCGGCGCCTGCACCGCGCGGACGGACCGGGCTGGCAGCATGAGGTGGACGAGCTCGCGGCCGCGCTGCTCGCCGGCTGCCGGGGTGCGCTGCCGCTCGGGGATCTGCTGGAGCTGCTCACGATCGCGCACGGCGGCACCGCCGGTGAGCTCGCCGAGTCCGCGCTGCCGATGATCCGGGAGCTGGTACGCCACGGGATGATGGAGCCGCTGTGAGAGCCGTCGTGGCGCGGGTCAGCGAGGCCCGCGTGGTCGTCGACGGGGAGGTCGTCGGCGAGATCGGCGAACCGGGACTACTGGTGTTGCTCGGCGTACACAAAGACGACACACCAGACAAAGCGGTCACCATGGCGCGGAAAGTTCACGAGTTGCGCATTCTCGACGGCGAAGAGTCCTGCGCCGGCGTCGGGGCGCCGCTGCTCGTAGTGAGCCAATTCACCCTCTACGGAGACACCCGCAAAGGCAGGCGCCCGTCCTGGATCGCCGCAGCCCGGCCGGAAACGGCCGCCACACTGTTCGATTCGGTCGTGACCGAACTCCGCGAACGCGGCGCACGTGTCAGCACCGGTGTGTTCGGCGCGAAAATGGCTGTACACAGCGTGAACGACGGCCCGTTCACGGTTCTCGTCGAGGTCTAGACCACGACACCTCTCAGCAAAACCTCAGGTTTGGTCGAGCAACCGGCCCGGGGGTTATCCCGTCCAGAAAGCGGGAACACAAAGCGGGAACACACGGGAACGATTCCGGGGCCGGCGGCGTTGACCCAAGTGTCCAGCCGACGAGCTGGATTCGCGTACCGGGTTTCCACAGGCTCGGGCCGCGACGCACAACCGGTGTGACGCACCATCGTGTCAGCCCGTGACCGGGGAGGCCAACATGTCAGTTCAGACTCTCGAGCGCAAAGCCCGCCGCTCAGCGAAGCAGCAGGTCCCCGAACCCGTGTCCGAGCCGGCCCTCGGCACCACTGTACCCGCTCAGGCGAGTGCGGACGCCGACCTCGACGCACAGGGGCCCGCCGCCGACCTGGTCCGCGTCTACCTCAACGGCATCGGCAAGACGGCGCTGCTGTCCGCGGCCGACGAGGTCGACCTCGCCAAGCGCATCGAGGCGGGGGTGTTCGCGCAGCACATGCTCGAGACCCACCCGGACCTCCCGGCCGACCGCCGCGCCGAACTGAAGGCGCTGATCCGGGATGGGCACCAGGCCAAGAACCACCTGCTGGAGGCCAACCTCCGGCTGGTCGTGTCGCTCGCCAAGCGCTACACCGGGCGCGGGATGCCGCTGCTGGACCTGATCCAGGAAGGCAATCTCGGCCTGATCCGCGCGGTCGAGAAGTTCGACTACTCCAAGGGGTTCAAGTTCTCCACCTACGCCACATGGTGGATCCGCCAGGCCATCACCAGGGGAATGGCCGACCAGGGACGCACCATCCGGCTCCCGGTGCACCTCGTGGAGCAGGTGAACAAGCTGGCGCGCATCAAGCGGGATCTGCACCAGCAACTGGGCCGCGAGGCCACCCACGACGAACTCGCCGCGGAGTCGGGCATCCCGGCCGAGAAGGTCTCAGACCTGCTCGACCACGCACGCGACCCGGTGAGCCTGGACATGCCGGTCGGCACCGAGGAGGACGCCCCGCTGGGTGACTTCATCGAGGACTCCGAGGCCACCGACGCCGAGAGCGCCGTGATCTCCGGTCTGCTGCAGGACGATCTGCGCCGGGTGCTGGCCACCCTCGACGCGCGGGAGCAGTCGGTCATCCGGCTGCGCTACGGCCTCGACGACGGCCAGCCGCGCACGCTGGACCAGATCGGCAAGCACTTCGGGCTCTCCCGTGAGCGGGTGCGGCAGATCGAGCGCGAGGTCATGTCCAAGCTGCGGCAGGGCGAGCGCGCCGAGCGCCTGCGCGCCTACGCAAGCTGACGGAGGGTCGTCGGCCGGTAACCCGAACGGCCGCGTTGACATATGACTTTCGTCACGGGACGGTCGAAGCAACGCCCTCCGGAGAAACGCGTCTTCTGGAGTGCGGGCTTCGCGGCGGGCGTCTCGTGCGCCTGACCGCTTTCCCCGGAAGGTCGGGTCCGTCGGGGTGGGCCCGGCCTTCCGACTTCCCTCGGGGTTGTTCTCCCCACACCACGCGGTAAGCGGCGATCTCCACGCGGTAACGTCGAAAGCCACCGAACCGCGTGCAGAGGAGTTTCTGCGTGACCGCCACCACCTCCTTCAGCTACACCGACGTGCTGCCGCTCGCCCCGGACACGGAAACCGAGTACCGCCTGGTCACGCCGGACGGTGTCCGCGTCGTGGAGGCCGGCGGCCGCACGTTCCTCGAGGTCGCGCCCGAGGCGCTGACCCGGCTCGCGAAGACCGCGATCACCGACATCCAGCACCTGCTGCGCTCGTCGCACCTGGCGCAGTTGCGCGCGATCGTCGACGACCCGGAGGCCAGCGGCAACGACCGGTTCGTCGCGATGGACCTGTTGCGCAACGCGGCGATCTCCGCGGGTGGGGTGCTGCCGATGTGCCAGGACACCGGCACGGCGATCGTGATCGGCAAGCGCAGTGAAGGCGTGCTGACCGGTGGCGACGACGAGCGCGCGCTGGCCCGTGGGGTGTTCGAGGCGTATCAGGAGCTGAACCTGCGGTACTCGCAGATGGCGCCGGTGTCGTTCTGGGACGAGAAGAACACCGGCACGAACCTGCCCGCGCAGATCGAGCTGTACCACAAGGACAACACGGCCGGGCAGTCCTCTCCGGCGTATGAGTTCCTGTTCATGGCCAAGGGCGGCGGCAGCGCCAACAAGACGTTCCTGTACCAGGAGACCAAGGCGGTGCTGAACCCCAAGCGCCTGGCGAAGTTCCTGGACGAGAAGCTGCGCAGCCTCGGCACCGCGGCCTGCCCGCCGTATCACCTCGCGATCGTCGTCGGCGGCATGTCGGCCGAGTTCAACCTCAAGGTCGCCAAGCTCGCCTCGGCGCGCTACCTCGACAACCTGCCGCGCGAGGGGTCGGCGCTGGGCCACGGGTTCCGGGACACCGACCTCGAGCAGCAGGTGCTGGAGATGACGCGCCAGTTCGGCATCGGCGCGCAGTTCGGCGGCAAGTACTTCTGCCACGACGTGCGGGTGATCCGGCTGCCCCGGCACGGCGCGTCCTGCCCGGTCGGCATCGCGGTGTCGTGCTCGGCGGACCGCCAGGCGAAGGCGAAGATCACCGCGGACGGCGTGTTCATCGAACAGCTCGAACGCGACCCGGCGCGGTTCCTGCCGGAGGTGACGGAGGACGACCTGTCCGAGGAGGTCGTGAGCGTCGACCTGAACCGGCCGATGTCCGAGATCCGCGCGCAGCTCGCTGCGCTGCCGGTGAAGACGCGGCTGTCGCTGACGGGGCCGCTGGTCGTCGCCCGCGACATCGCGCACGCCAAGATCGCCGAGCGGCTCGAGGCCGGCGAGGAGATGCCGCAGTACCTGCGCGATCACCCGGTGTACTACGCAGGCCCGGCCAAGACGCCGGACGGCTATGCGTCGGGCTCGTTCGGGCCGACGACCGCGGGCCGGATGGACTCGTATGTGGCGCAGTTCCAGGCCGCGGGCGGGTCGATGGTGATGCTCGCGAAGGGCAACAGGTCGGCGCAGGTCACGGCGTCGTGCCGGCAGCACGGCGGGTTCTACCTCGGCTCGATCGGCGGCCCCGCGGCGCGGCTCGCGCAGGACTGCATCAAGAAGGTCGACGTGCTCGAATACCCGGAACTCGGGATGGAAGCCGTGTGGAAGATCGAGGTGGAGGACTTCCCGGCGTTCATCGTCATCGACGACAAGGGCAACGACTTCTTCGCCGAGACCTCGGAGCCGGTGCTGCAGATCAGCTTCCGGAGCTGAACTCAGTACCAGGTACACATTTCGCCCACGGTGTTGTACACTCACGGGGAGTCAACGCACCGGGGGTGACACATGACATCGACCTCAGTCGAAGAACATACGTCGGTATCGGTTCGGGAGCTGGCCTACAACCCGAGCGCGATACTCAAGCGAGTCGCGCAGGGCGAGTCGGTCGAGGTGACCAAGCACGGCCGCGTCGTGGCCCTGATGGTCCCGCCGCCTCGCGGGCAGAGCCGGTTCGACGAACTGGTCGCTCAGGGCGTGATCCGCCCCGCTGAGCGGAATTTGACGGCCGGGGATTGGGACAAGTTCACGCACATCGAGGTACCGGATGACGTGGATCCACTGGCGATCCTGCTCGAGATGCGGGAGCACGAGCGGTGATCTACCTGGACGCTTCGGCGCTGGTGACGGTCGTTGTCGAGCGCCAGCACGCCGATGAACTTCGAACCTTTCTCGACAAGCACGCTCTCGTCAAGACCTGCACCAGCACGATCGGCTTCGTGGAAACGGTCCGCACCTGCGATCAGATCGGCAATTTCCCGAATCTGATGTCGACGTTGTTGCGGGACCACAACGAAATCAAGGTGAACGACACGATTCGCGATGGGGCGGCGCGGGTGCACGGACTCGTGCGTGCTCTGGACGCCGTGCACGTGGCCAGCGCCGAGCAACTCGGGCCCGAACTGACGGCACTGGTGACCTATGACATGCGGATGGCCGAGGCGGCCCACAAGGCGGGGTTGCCCGTCGCGATGCCCGGCGTGGAGTAGTAGCTCAGTTCCCGGCTCCGGCCGGGAACTGCTCCGCGAGGCGGGCGAGGGACTTCTCGATCCCCTCCTTGTTCTTGCGCGGGAAGGGGCTGATGCTGATCAGCACCGGCACGCGTGCGGTGGACCAGTCGAAGGTCTCGGTGACCCGCGTGCCGCCGTCGACCGGGTGCAGTTGCCAGCGCCAGCGGTGCCCGTTGAAGTGCCGCCACGCGATGAGGCGGTTCTCCTCGAACTCGACCACCGTGTTCACGATCTTGTAAGCCGCGCCCATCTTCATGTCCATGCCGAACTTCGATCCGAGCCGCAGGCGCGCCGGGCCGTCCGGCTGCGCGGCCCGCACCGTGCCGGACCCGTCGAGCAGTGGATGCTTCGACGGGTCCGTGAGCAGGGCGAAGATGTTCTCCGGGGTGGTCGCGATCGTCGTGCTGGCCGACACCTGGCGGGTACCCATGCCCGCAGCATAGCTACTTGTCAGTAACCTCGCTTCTCGGCGAGCAGGACGATCGTGCGCCGGTCCAGTGGCGCGGCGAGCGGGACCGACACGAGCGGGTAGCGGATATCCATCGTGCACATCTGGCCCTGCAGGTTCGACTTCGTCTCCACCAGGTTCACCACGACGTGCGCCGACGTCTGCTCCCGGAGCTCGGCCCCGGCATGGCCGCAGCCGCCTTCCTCCGCGCGCAGGTAGAGCGCCCGGCCGTCCGCTGTCACATAGACCTCACGCGGATAGTCCACGGGCAGCTTCGCCACGTCCAGCTGGGCCGGCGGGACCAGCGTGCTGCCGGCGGGCGCGGCCTGCGAACTGCCGGGCCGGTTGGGCATGGACGGCACGGTGGGTGCCGGTGCGCTGCTGGTCGGCAACGCCGCTCCCCCGCCACCGGCGGGCGTGCTGGTGGGCCGCTCCCCGCAGGCGGTCGCGGTGACCAGCACGATTCCGATTCCGGCGAGCATTGCTTTCCACCTCATACCGTGCAGACGGAGCGAGCCCAGCACGGGGTTGCATGATGTGCCCGTGACAGAACAGCTCAAGCGGCGTCTGGGCACCGTGGACGCGGTGGTGATCGGGCTCGGCTCGATGATCGGCGCCGGCGTGTTCGCCGCCTTCGCTCCCGCGGCGCACGCGGCCGGTGCCGGCCTGCTGATCGGCCTGGCGGTGGCCGCGATCGTGGCCTACTGCAACGCCACGTCGTCGGCCCGGCTCGCCGCGATCTACCCGTCGTCCGGCGGGACCTACGTGTACGGCCGGGAACGGCTGGGCGAGTTCTGGGGCTACCTCGCGGGCTGGGGCTTCGTCGTCGGCAAGACCGCCAGCTGCGCGGCGATGGCACTGACCGTCGCCCTGTACGCGGCGCCGGGCCTGGCGCGGCCGTGGCAGTCGGGGATCGCGGCGGCCGTGGTGCTCGCGCTGACGGCGGTGAACTACCGCGGCGTGCGGCGCTCGGCGCTGGCCACCCGGGTGATCGTGGCCATCACGCTGCTCGTGCTCACGGGCGCGGTCATCGCGATCGCCGTGTCCGGGAACGCTTCCGCCGCAAGGCTTTCCCCGTTCCCTGGCACCGGCGTGACGGGCATCCTGCAGTCGGCGGGGCTGCTGTTCTTCGCGTTCGCGGGGTATGCGCGGATCGCGACGCTCGGCGAGGAGGTCCGCGATCCGGCCCGCACGATCCCGCGCGCGATCCCGATCGCGCTGGGACTGACGCTCGTCGTCTACGCGGCGGTGTCGATCGCGTTGCTGTCGCGCCTCGGGCCCGCCGCACTGGCGTCCACTTCGGACCCCGTCGCGGCCGCCGTGCCCGCCGGGCTCGCGCCCGTGGTGCGGGCGGGTGCGGCGGTCGCCGCGCTGGGCTCGTTGCTGGCGCTGGTTCTCGGCGTGTCCCGCACGACGTTCGCGATGGCCCGCGACGGTCACCTGCCGGCCACGCTCGCCGTCGTGCATCCGCGGTTCGGGGTGCCGCACCGGGCGGAGGTCGCGGTCGGCGTGGTGGTGGCGATCCTGGTGTCGTTCGCGGACCTGCGGGGCGCGATCGGGTTCTCGTCGTTCGCGGTGCTGGCCTATTACGCGATCGCCAACGCGAGCGCGTTCACGCTCGGCCGTCGCGTGGTGCCGGTGGCCGGTCTGCTGGGCTGCGTCGTGCTGGCGTTCAGCCTGCCGCTGTCGTCGGTGATCACGGGCCTCGCGGTGCTCGCGATCGGCGCGCTGGCCTACGCCGTCAAGCGGTGAAATCCCGCTGTGCTTGACTTCGGGCATGCTCTGGGAGGACGGCAGGTGCGCCGGCTTGTTCGTGCGGCGGCTCGGGGACGGGCCGCCGTTGCTGTTGATCCCCGGCGGGATCGGCTCCGCGGACGGCCTCGCCGCGCTGGCCGGACGTCTCGGCGCGTCCTACACCGTGCTGGCCTACGACCGGCGCGGGCATTTCCGCAGCACGGACGACGGGCCGCTGACCGTCGCGCGGCACGCCGCGGACGCGCGAACGGTCATCGAGCATTTCGGGTACGGCAAGGCGCTGGTGTTCGGCACCAGTGCGGGAGCGCAGATCGCGCTCGAACTCGCGACCCGGCATCCCGGCGTCGTGGACGGACTCGTCGCCCACGAGCCGCCCGCCGTCCGGTTGCTGCCGGATTCCGCCGAATGGCTCGCGTTCGCCGCGGAACAGGCCTCATCGGCCGACCTCATGGCCGCGTTCAAGAACTTCGTGGGTTCGATCGCGGGCGCCGGCCTCCCCGGCCTCAAGGCCGTCCGGCTGCCCGACGAGCACGAGTGGCGGACGCTGTTCGGCCGTGAGCTGGTCCAGCTCTACGACTACCTGCCCGACGTGGATGCCTTGCGGGGCACGCAGGTCCCGATCGTGCTGGCCGCGGGCGAGGGCAGCCGTGGCCGCTACCACTACCGGCCCGCGCGAACCCTGGCACTCGAACTCGGGCTGCCGTTCGTGGAGATGCCCGGCGCGCACCTGGCTCCGCAGCGCAACCCGGAGGCGTTCGCCGCCGCGCTGGGCGAGGTCCTGTCGGAGTTGTTGGCCTGACACCGAGCGCCCGACCGGGCGTACGCTGGAGTGTGGGCGGCCGGCGTCATCCTCCCCAGTTTCACGCCGGTCGCGCTCCGGCGCACACTCCCCCTCGGGCGCTGGAGCAACCGGCCCCTGGGCCGCGCCTTCCTCCCCAGTCCGGCGCCGCCCAGGGGCCCCTTTACTCCACTGTGGACGATCAGAGGGCCGCCACGAGCATGTAGGCCATGCCGGCGCCCATCGCAGCGCGGTAGATCGGGCGCGCGACGAGGGCCTGGCGCGCCGGAACGCCCTTGACGACGCGGACCGCCGTGACACCGGACTTCATGGTGTCAAAGGCGAAATAGGCGGCGGCGAGCACCGCGAGCGCGGGCCAGGCGAGCCTGCCGGGCATCTGGGACATGGTCAGCCACGGGCCGTGCGTCATGCCCTGCCCTGGCATCGCGGTGATCATGTACAGCATGGCCGCGGCCGAGATCATGTGGTGCACCGCGCAGCAGCGCCGGCCGCGGCAGGCCGCGACGAGGAACCAGCCCGCCATGAGCGCCAGGATCGCCTGCCAGCCGGCGGCGGGGATCGGCCCGCCGAGCGGTGACACCATCGCGACCATCGCCGTCACCATCAGCAACTCGGCGAGGTCCATCTGCCGGATGTCCGGATCGACCGGCTCCGGCGCCGACCGCACGAGCCGGTACACGCTCGGCACGGCGAGCGACCCGAAGAGCACCGTGAGGCTCCACGCGAGCGCGCCGGGAATGTGCATGGTTCCACGGTCGCCGAGAGCGCGGCCGGAAAGCTAGCGGTCAAGCAGGTGATAGGTCGATTTCACACAGCTGTCGCAGTTCCGCCTGGATACCGTCCGCGACCGGCCACAGGTCCGGCACGAGCTCACGCGCGCCCAGCAGTCCGACGTCGACCCGGTCCGCGTTGGAGATCACCGTGATGTTGAGGCCGGCGCCGTGGAACACCGGGCCGAGCGGGTAGACGCCGGTGATCCGCGCGCCCAGCAGGTACAGCGGCGTCGGCGGACCGGGCACGTTCGAGATGACGAGGTTGTGCACGGCAGGGTGCTTCTCCGCCAGCCGCAGCGCCGAGTACGCCCGCGCGGCGAAGCCGAACAACCGCGGCGCGGCGAACTGGGCCCAGTCCTGCAGCATGTCGGCCTTGATGCCGAAATGGTGTTCCTTGGCCAGCCGGGTGCTTTCGGCGAGCGCGTAGACCCGTGCGGCCGGGTCGGCCAGGTGGGTGGGCAGCGACGCGAAGAACGCCGACACCTGGTTGCTGCCGGTGTCCTCGTGTTCCGAGCGGTCCTGGACCGACACGGGCACCGTCGCGACCAGCGGCTCGCCGGGTAGTTCGCCGCGCGCTTCGAGGTAGCGCCGCAGCGCGCCCGCGCACAACGCCAGCACGACGTCGTTGACCGTCACGTTGAAGACGTTCTTGACGCGTTTCACGGCGTCCAGGGGGACCGTGGTGTAGGCCACGCTGCGCAACCCGGTGATGGTGCGGTTGAACGGGGTGCGCGGGGCGGTGAACGGGACGGGCATGCCAGTGCGGCGCAACGCCTTGCCGAGCCAGCGCGGAGCCATGGTGAGCAGGTCGGGCAGGAGTTTCGCGACCTCGGCTGGCCGCCGGGCCAGTCCGGCGAGGCTCGTGCGGAGCATGTCCAGATCGCGCGGCGGGTCCGGGTTGCCCGCGGACTCCGACAGCGGCAACAGCGTGTGCGGTTCCAGGCCACACAGGTGCGCGATCAGATTCGCGCCGCTCACGCCGTCGACCGTGGCGTGGTGCATCTTGGCAAGGACCGCCAGTGAATCGCCGGGCAGGCCCTCGATGACGTACATCTCCCACAGCGGGTGCGCGCGGTCCAGCGGCTGCGCGGCGAACTGCGCGCACAGGTCGGCCAGCGTCTCCCGGTCACCAGGGCTCGGCACGGCGACGCGGTGCAGGTGCCGGTCGATCGCGAACCCCTCGTCGTCCACCCACACCGGATGCAGCAGGTTGAATGGCGAATCGTGCAGTTTCCGGCGGAATTCCGGAATGACGGAAACGCGCTCGTCCAGCGTTTTCCGGAAATCGGCGAAGCGATACCCGCCGGGCATGGTCGAACCGTCGAGGGTGAGCAGGCCGCAGACGTGCAGTACCTGCGAAGGCGTTTCCAGGTACAGAAAGCTGGCGTCGAGCCCACTCAGTGGTCGCACCACACCAGGCTAAACGAGCAGACCTATGCTCACAGGATGCGACCGCGATTCCTCACCCGGCGGGCTATCCAGCTCGCGCTGACCGCGAACGCACTGCGGCCACTGGGCGGCGAACAGGCCGCGATCCCGGCGTTCTTCGCGGGCTGGCTGACCGGCGAACTGGCGCCCCACCTGCTGGCACTCACCGCCGCCGACACGGCCGCGCACGTGGCCCGGCACGGCACGCGCGACCGGCTGGCGCTCGGCATGGCCGGGCTGTCCGCGGCCGGCCTGACCGCGCTGATCGCAGGCTCGCAACGCGCGCGCGGCGAGGTCGAACAGGCCCTGGCGGAGGCACTCGGGCCGCGTTACGTCGAGAACCTGCGGCGCCCGCCCGATCCGAAGGATCTCGCCACGCCGTGGGGCCAGCTCGTCCTGCCGTTCCGGATGCGCGATCCGGACGTGCGCCGCGACCGCGACGTCGCGTATGCGCCGGGCGGCAAGCGGTTCCTGCTGGACGTCTACCGTCCGCGCGAGCCGTTCGACGAGCCGCGGCCGGTGCTGCTGCAGATCCACGGCGGCGCGTGGATGGTCGACAGCAAGGACCATCAGGGCATTCCGCTCATGCAGCACCTGGCGCGGCGCGGCTGGGTGTGCGTGGCGATCAACTACCCGCTCTCGCCCGCCGCGCACTGGCCCGAGCACATCGTGGCGGTCAAGCGGGCGGTGGCGTGGATCCGCGACACGATCGCCTCCTACGGTGGTGACCCGTCGTTCCTGGCGGTCACCGGCGGCTCGGCGGGCGGGCACCTGGCCGCACTGCTCGCGCTCACCCAGAACGACGCGGCGCTGCAGCCCGGGTTCGCCGAAGCGGACACGTCCGTGCAGGCCTGTGTGCCGCTCTACGGCGTGTACGACTTCGCCGCCACCAGCGGCGCGAAATCGAGCGAGTACCGGCTGAAGCAGCTGCTGGCGCGATACGTCGTCGGCAAGGATCCGGTGCGGTTCCTCGACGAGTACATCGCGGCGTCGCCGCTCGACCGGATCACCGAGAAGGCGCCGCCGTTCTTCGTGATCCACGGCGAGCGCGACACCATGGTGCCGGTTCGCGAGGCACGCGAGTTCGTTCGACGGCTGCGGCAGGCCTCGCCGAATCCCGTGGCGTATGCGGAGATGCCGGGCGCGCAGCACGCCTTCGACATCTTCCCGTCGATCCGCAGCGCGCACGTTGTCCGTGGGGTGGAACGGTTTCTGGAGTGGACGTACCTGCGGTCACTTGCGGACTGAGTGACGCGCTACGGCAGTGCGTCCAAGGGCGAGTCCGCACCCGGGCCGGCCGGGAGCCACCCGCCGGGGGTGCGGCGGAAGAGGTACCACTTCCCGTCCCGGCCGAGTCGCAACTGGATGTCGCCCCGCGTGAGGCGGTTGCGCCAGATTTGCGTCTCCCCCGGCAGATCGGCCTCCGCCAGCGCGGCCACGGCCTCGGCCAGCCTGCCGCGCGGCGCCTGCCACGCCTCCCGCAGCGCGGCCAGGCCGCCCCGGCCCGCTTCGCGCCACGCGGCCGCCCAGCGGGTCAGGTCCTGCCTCGGCATCCCCGCCGCCTTCGCGAGCGCGGCGACGTCACCTCGGGCGGCACGCCGGGCGAGGTCCTCTTCGGTGGTCAGCTCCGCCGAATCCAGTTGTCCCGTCACGAGTTCCCACGCGAGCGCCGCCGCCGAGGCAGCCAGTTCCGACAACGCCTGCGCCCGCAGCGCCGAACCCGGCGGCGGCTCGGCGGGCAGCGGCGCCGGCGGACCGGGCTCGGCGGGCGGCGACGGCACCGGCGGCACGCGGGACACGGCGCGGGCGAACGCCTCCTCGGGCGCGACTCCCTCCGCCACCGCGGTGGCCGGCACAGCCGGCCGGGCGCGCCGCGCACGCAACTCGCGCAGCACCTTCTCGCGCCCGCGGCCCCGGATGAGAAACAGCACGAACGGGTCCGCGTCCACCTCGTCCGCCACCAGGTAGCAGACCGCCGCCGCGTGCTTGCACGGATCCGCCGAGTCCGGGCACGAACACCGTGGCCGCAAGTCCCCCGGCCCTGGCAGCAGGTCCGCCCCGGCGGCCCGCGCGTGCGACGCCAGCTCCGGTGGAAGTTCCCCATCGAGCAGCGCGGCGGTGTAGCCGAGGCGGGTGCCTATCGTCTCCAGCAGGACGCCCCACTGTCGCTCGGAGAACGTCTGCACGCGGATCGTCACCCGGTACGGCACCGACCGGCTGCCGCGCACCCACGCCCGGACCTCGCCCGCGGTGACGTCGAGCGCGCTGACCCGGCGCTGCCGCGCGTAGGTGCGCCCGCGCGGCAACCGGTTCGGGTCCAGCTTCGCGCGGCCCTCCAGGGCTTCCACCCACGCCTGGCCCCACCAGGTGGACCCGAAGGTGCGGCGTGGGCTCATGGCTGCACACCCAGCCGCACGAGGTCGGCGAGCTGGTCGTCGGACAGGTCGGTGATCCAGTCCTCGCCCGCGCCGACGACCGCCTCGGCGAGGCCGCGCTTGGTCTCCAGCACCCCGGCGATCCGCTCCTCCAGGGTGGCCTCGGCGATCAGCCGGTGCACCTGCACGGGCCGGTCCTGCCCGATCCGGTACGCGCGGTCGGTGGCCTGGTCCTCGACCGCCGGGTTCCACCAGCGGTCGTAGTGGATCACGTGCGTGGCGCGTGTCAGGTTCAGCCCGACGCCACCGGCCTTCAGCGACAGCAGGAACACCGGGATGTCCCCGCACTGGAACCGTGCCACCATCTCGTCGCGCCGCTTCGGCGACGTGGCGCCGGACAGCAACGTCACCGGCAGCCCACGCTCGCCCAGCCGTGCCTGCAGCAGCTTGCACAGCTGCACGTACTGGCTGAACACCAGCACGCTCTCGCCCTCGTCGAGGATCACGTCCAGCAGTTCCTCGAACGCGGCCAGCTTGCCGGAGCGTCCGGTGAGCGGCCCGCTCTGCTTGAGGTACTGGGCCGGATGGTTGCAGATCTGCTTGAGCTCGGTGAGCAGCTTGAGTACCTGGCCGCGTCGCTGCACGCCTTTCGACTCGCGGATCACCGCGAGGTTCTCCCGCACGACGGCCTCGTACAGCGTGGCCTGCTCGCTGGTGAGCGGCACGTACTGGTCGGTCTCGGTCTTGCGCGGCAGTTCCGGCGCGATGTCGGGGTCGGTTTTCCGGCGCCGCAACAGAAACGGCCGCACGGTCGTCGCGAGCCGTTCGATCGTGGCGGGGTCACGGTTGCGTTCCACCGGCCGCGCGAGGGTGCGCCGGAAGTGCTCGAGCGAGCCCAGCAGGCCCGGCGTCGTCCAGTCCACAATGGACCACAGTTCGGTCAGCCGGTTCTCCATCGGGGTGCCCGTGAGCGCAACCCGCGCCGCCGTCGGCACGCGCCGGAGTTCCTTCGCCGTCACCGAATGCGGGTTCTTGACGTGCTGCGCCTCGTCGGCCGCGACCAGTCCCCAGCTCACCTCGGCCAGCGACGCACGGTCGCGCCGCAGCACCCCGTACGTGGCGAGCACGACCTCGTCCGGTTCGAGTCCCTCCAGGTGCCGCCCGCCACCGTGAAAGCGGCGCACCGGGATCTTCGGCGCGAACTTCGCGAACTCGCGTTCCCAGTTGCCCAGCAGCGAGGTCGGGCACAGCACCAGCGTCGGCCCCGCGCCGAGCGTGCGCCGGTGCAGGTGCAGCGCGATGAGCTGGATCGTCTTGCCGAGGCCCATGTCGTCGGCGAGGCAGCCGCCCAGCCCCAGTTCGGTCATCTTCGCCAGCCACCCGAGCCCCGCCCGCTGGTAGGGCCGCAGCGTCGCCACCAGGTCCGCGGACGGTTCGACCGGCGCACCGGCGGCGGTCCTGAGCCGGTCGGCCAGTCCGGCCAGCGCCTGCGGCGGCGCGAAGTCCAGGTGCTCGCCGTCGACCTCGAGCGTGCCGGTGAGCGCGGCCGCGAGCGCCTCGGCCGCGGTGAGGGTGCGCGACGAGCGGCGGCGCAGTTTGCGCAGCATGCCCGGATCGACCCGGATCCACCGGCCGCGCAGGCGCACCAGCGGGCGTTTGGCTTCGGCGAGCGCGGTGACCTCGTCCTCGGTCAGCGCCTGCCCGCCGATCGAGAGCTGCCACCGGAAGTTCAGCAGATCGGTGATGCGGAAGGCGCCCTGCGCGTCACTGCCGGGCGCGGACGTCGTGCTCGCCCGCACGCGCACGGCATCGGCGAACATTTCCTTCGGCCACAGCACTTCCACGCCCGCCGCGGCGAGCGGGCCGGAGTCGAGCAGTTCGACGATCTCGTCGTCGGTGAAGATCAGCTCGCTGGGCGTGGCGGCGTCGAGCGCCCGGCCCAGCGGCGCCCACGCCCGCGCGCCGCGCCGAAGCCCGATCAGCAGTTGCGCTTCGACCTGCTCGCCGAGCCGGGACAGCACCGCGTCCGGCGCGTCCCAGAGCGCGGCCGCGTCGAGGACGAGGCTCGGATCGGCCTCAGCGCGCAGGGCCAGCACCCCGGCGAACGTGAACTTTTCGGGTTCGTCCTCACGGATCTCGATGCGCAGCACCACCTGCGCGCCCGCCGGCTGCTGCGCGGCGAGCCACTCGGCGTCGGTCGCGTCGAGCAGCGTCGGCTGCGGGGCGGCGAACGCGGGGCCGCCCGCGACGGTCCGCGCGGCCGGGGTACGGGCCAGCACATCGGCGGTGGCGTCCCACAGCGCGCGGATCAGCGTTTCTGGCGAGTGCAGCCGGACGCGTTTGAGCCCGGACAGCGGCAGCGCGTGCGCCTCCGGCGGCAGCGCGGCGGCGAGGTCACGCAGGAGCGTCTCGTCGGCGGTGTCGAGCGGGCCGACACGCCACGTGTCCGCGCCGCTCCCCGTGACCGCGGGCAGCAGCCGGCCGCGGGCGATGAGGGTGAGCGCGGCCCGCACGGCTGCGCCGAACGCGGCCAGCGCCGGGCTCGGCGACTCGCCCATCGCGAGCAGGCGCGGGATAGCCTCGGCGAGCGGCAGCACGTGTGCGTCCACTTTGGTGCGTCTGTACGCTTTTCCTTGCGGCAGCACGAGTTCGATGGGGGTGGGGCCGGCACTGTCGCCCCACAAGGCGAGCACCCCCGCGCGCGGCGGGTCGGAGGGCACGAAGATCGCCCTCGTGCCGGCAGTCATGTCCACCCCGCCACGGTATACGGGACCTCCGACAACTCACACTGGGAGATCGCGTTCTCACGTCCCGTGAGACAACCTGTGGCTGCGCTGTCAAGTCGCTGGGAGTTCTCTGTGATCGACGAAAACCTGTAACTACGGGGCCTCGTCACGACGTTACGTGATCATGAAGCGCTCGACGGCCGGCAAGGCCGTACTCGCGGCGGTCGCGCTCGGGGCCGCCGTCATGCTCGTGGTCACGGTGCAGAAGGACACGACCGTGTCGGCCGCGAGCGTCGCGTCGCCGTCGCCGCCCGAGATCACCGAGACCAGCCCGGCGGTCACGACCGAGGCGCAGGCCAGCAGCAGCCCACCGCCGTCTACCATCTCGCCTCAAATGTCCCAGAACGTGGCCGCGAACGCGCAGCGCGCCCTGCGGAGAACGGTGTCGAGCGCGAAACTCGGCATGGAGGTGTACGACCGGCAGACGCACACCGTCGTCACCAGCGTCGACGCCGGTACACAGTTCGCCAGCATGTCCGTGGTCAAGCTCCTCATCGCCGTCGACATCCTGGCACGCGACGGCGCGCAGATGCCGGGCCAGAGTACGGCCGACGAGATCACCCGGATGCTCTCCAGCAGCGACGACGCGATCGCCAGCTCGTTCTGGGAGTCCGGCGGCGGGCCCGCGATCATCACCCGTGACGTCGCGCTGATGGGGCTGACCGGCACGAAGCCGCCCACCTCGGCCGGCGAATGGGGCGGCACCAAGATCACCGCGCAGGACATCGTCACGGTCTACGACTACGTGCTGGACGAACTGCCCGACCCCGCCCGTGACCTGCTGTACAACGCGATGTACCAGGCGCCGCGGGAGGGAGCCGACGGGACCGACCAGTACTTCGGCATCCCCGACGGCCTGCCCGGCACGACGTGGGCGATCAAGCAGGGCTGGGGCAGCGACGGGCCGTACGCGTACTACAACACGACGGGCATCGTCGGCGCCGATTCGCGCTACGTCGTCGTGCTGCTCAGCTCCGGCCCGCTGTCGGCCTACCGCACGATGCCGAGGGCGCTGACCGCGGCGACAGCGGCGCTGGCACCGGTGTTCGCTCAGCCGTAGCGCTCGACCCAGCCCGCGACGCCGTCCAGCCAGCGCACCATCTCCGCCTCGGACCCGTCCCGCAGGCCGAACGTCACGCGCGCGACACCGGCCTCGGCGTAGGCGTCGCACAGCCGCTCGTCGCGACGCGCCGACGTCACCGTGACCGGCACGCCGGTGCCGCGCACCGGCGCGAGTTGCGCGGGCACGTCGGCGGCATCGCGG
>DASZUO010000068.1:0-18673 GCA_035547575.1 Amycolatopsis sp.
GTGTTCGGCGCCTCGACGATTGGGCGCGCCCGTTCGGCATCGCCGTTCCGATGTACGCCGCCGTGCTCGTGGCCAAGCAGCCGCAGACCCATGGTCCGCAACCTCCGCAGGAGCGAAGTCCCTGACACCCATTCAGGGAGAAGGCTCACGAGGGCCGCGGAACCGTACATCGGATCCGCGGCCCTCGTGTTTTGTGCAGTACCCCTCCACAACCGAAAAACCGTTACTACACAAAGGAGAACGGGAATGTCATCGGCAATCGCCTTCGCGTCAGAGAGGGCGTTATCCGACGAGTTCATCGACGCGGGCACAACCGGTGTCGGTGAACTGCTCGACGGGGTGGCCTCGCCGGACGAGGATCTGCCTTGCCGGTCAGGGGATGCGGACCTATGGTTCGCGGAAGCGCCCGCCGAACTCGAGCGGGCGAAGAGCTTCTGCGCCGACTGCCCGGTGCGCGAGGCGTGCCTCGCGGGTGCGCTGGCCAGGCGCGAGCCGTGGGGCGTCTGGGGTGGCGAGATCTTCGAGCGCGGCGCCGTCGTCGCGCGGAAGCGGCCGCGCGGACGTCCGCGGAAGCACCCTTTGCCCGTTGCGGAGCAGCCTCTCGCAAGCTCCCGTGACGAGCGGAGCGCCGCAGCATGAGCGCCACACGGATTACCCGAAAGCAGCCAGAAGCGGTGCAGGTGAAACCCATCGCCGCGACCGCGATGACCAAGGAGATCAGTCGAATGTTGATGAATGAAGAACTCGCGAGAGCCCGAATACAGGAACTGCGCGACGATCTGCGCGCGCAACGGGCACGGGCCAACGCCCGTGCCGCCGGGCGCTGGGACAGGATGGCCCGCTGGGCGTCCCGCCGCGCACGTCGCTACGGTTCCTGATCCCTCGGGGGCGGGGACGTCCGGCACGGGATTCCTCCCGCGCCGGACGTCCCTGAGGCTTGCGTCGTCGGACCAGGCCTGCTGACGCGCGCCGGACGCTGTTGAATTGGTCGCATGGTCGGACATGAGCACGAGGCCACGCCAGGCGTTGGTCCCGGCGCGCAGCACAGCCACGTCGGGCAAGCGCATGGACACGCTCACGGCCACACACACGACAAGTTCAAGTGGGCGGAGCGAATCCCGGACCTTCGCCAAGCCGACGCGCTCCACGCCGCGACCTACGCGGAGATCGCCCGCCGCCTGACGCGCGACCTGCCCGCGGGCGCGACGGTGGTCGACGCGGGCTGCGGTGCCGGCGGGATGAGCGCCGCGCTGGCGGCGGCCCTCCAACGTCGCGGGGGTGGACGCCTCGTGCTCGTGGACGCGGTGCCGGAACTCTTGGCCGCCGCCGCCGATGAAGCCGCTCGCGGTGCCGCGGCCGCCGGAGTGGCACGGGATGACGCCGCGGCGGAGGCCGCGGCCGCAGCGATGGCTGAGGACAGCGATGCGCGAGGCTTGACCGGCGAGGGAACGGAGCAACATCGGGATCGCGTCGCCAGGGCTGTGGATGGTGCTGCGTGGGGTGTCGGGGGCGCAGCTTTGGGCGGTGGGGGAGCCGGGCCGGGTGCCGCTGGTGTCGCGGGGGCTGTGGATGGTGCTGCGTGGGGTGTCGGGGGCGCGGCCTTGGCCGGCGGGGATGCCGGTCCGGGTGGTGTTCGCGTCGCCGCGGTTGAGGATGGTGCTGCGCCGGGCTTGACCGGCGGGGGAACGGAGCCAGGTCGCGATCGCGTCGTGAGGGCTGTGGATGGCGCTGCGCGTGGTGCCGCGGCCTTGGTCGGCGGGGGAGCCGGGCCGGGTGGGGCTCGCCTCGCGGGGGCTGTGGAAGACACCTCGCGGGGTGCCGGGGGCGCAGTCTTGGCTGCTGGTATGGCGTTGGCTGGCGAAGAAGCCGCACCTGGCGCCGCGGCCGCGGGTGTGGCCGCTGATGTAGTCGCGCAAGGTGCCGCCGCTGGCGTCCCTGGCGGCGAAGCCGCGTGGGCTGAGGACTCGACGGCCGAGGTGGCGGCCGACGAAGTGGCACGAGGTGGTGGGGATGGGCGCGCGGCCGCCGCCGCTGAGGCAGCCGTCGAGATTGTCACTGTGCAGGCGGACGTGGCCACGGACGATTGGGCTTCTGTGGTGCCTGCGGCGCAACTCGTGTGGGCGGCGCACATGGTGCATCACTTGCCGGACCAGCAGGCGGGAATTGCCGGGTTGGCGCGGGTTCTCGCGCCCGGGGTGCGCTCGCGATCGCCAAGGGCGGGTTGGAGACCGAGTGCCTGCCGTGGGACGTCGGT
Source organism: Amycolatopsis sp. (assembly GCA_035547575.1). Lineage (GTDB taxonomy): Bacteria > Actinomycetota > Actinomycetes > Mycobacteriales > Pseudonocardiaceae > Amycolatopsis_E. Next base: position 2,255 of record DASZUO010000068.1, read on the forward strand.
GTCGGCACGCCTGGTTCCGTGAGGCGGCTGCTGGCAGCTCGAGATGCCTGGTTCACCGAGATGCGTGCCTCCATCAGGGACTCGGTGCGGATGCCCTATGGCTGGACCGTGGCTTTGAGCCGCGCCGGGTTGGTCGACGTCGGATCGTTCACCAGCCTTGTCGATCACCGGGCACCGAGCCCTTGGCCGAGCGCCTCGCCGACGAGGATCGCGAAGCCGCCCAGCGCCTTCTCGATCTCGACGACGAGCACTACCTCGGAGGCCGCGACGACCTCTTCGTGCTCGGCACCCAGACGGTCCACTATGGACGGCTGCCGTGAACACACCAGAATCCGCGATTTGCATGCGTTGCGGCGCCCGGCGCGACCTTGACGCGGCCCCCACCGCAGCACTGACATGGGTGGCCGAGCGTGAGCGCGGCACCACGCGGTGGCTGTGCCCGCACTGCGCGCGGCAGCATGTGCGCGACATTGAAGGCAAGCTACCGGCGGAATACTGGTGACGTGTGGGCACGGGGGACGGGGCCGCGGGGAGGGCAGCAGCACATCACACCGTCGCCGGGACGGTGCCCAATGCTTGGACACGGGGGCGGCGGCGTTTGGCGGCTGCCGCGAACGCGCTGGTCAGCTCGCGGGCCACCCGGTGGGCCTGGGCACGGAGGTCTTCGGGTGGCGTGCGCACCAGGGTGACTCCGGCGGCGGTCAGGGCCAAATGGTTCCTCGTCGGGCTCTGGTCGGGGGTGCCGCCGAACTGCCAGGCGAGGGCGACCTCGTCCCACCACGCATCGACCACGCCGATGGGGTGATCATGCACATCGCAGACGGTCACATTCCACATCGGGGCCGGCAGCGGCACGCTGTCGAGCAGTTCGCGGGCCACGCCCTGCAGATAGGTCGTGCCCATGGTGCCGAGGTTGCGGAGCATCTCACGCACCGCTGCCGTGCCGCGTTGGTTACCGGCCTCCAGTTCGTGGCGCAGGTCAGCGGTGGTGCACAAGCCGTAGTACACCGGCATGGCCAGCAGGCGCCGCAGCATATCGGGATCGGCCGCGTCGCGCGCCACGTCGATGGTCGCTCGTGCGGGCGGAGCGAACGGGATGCCGTGCTGGAATATCGGCTCGGGCACACGCGACGTGCGCTCCAGCCGGACGAAATCCTGCGACAGCACGCGCCGGTGCGGCGGCACGAGGACGTGCACGCGCTTGGCGGTCGGCAAGCGAACACCATGTGCACGGAGGGCATCGATGCCGCTCACCACCGCGCCGGCACCGGCGTAGTAGACCGCGGCACGTAACTGCTGCGGGCGTGTGGGCTCACCTTCGTTGAGCATGACGACGCCGGGCAGTAGCCGTCGCCAGGGGCCACCGGGACGACATCGTGACTTGATGGCGTGGGGCGTGACCCGTTTTCGGAGGTACGTGATTGTGGTTATGCCGTCGTGGACGGCTTCGCTCAGCGCGGTGAGCTCGGCGGTGGTCGTACGCATGTGACCAGGGTGCAGGGGAGAACGGCGGCTGGAAACCCGGGCACGAAAATGTGGATAACTCGCGTGTGCGAATGGTGAGTTTGCGCGGAAAACGTGTGCGTTGTGGATAACTGGTGGGCCAAATGGCTCAATTCGCGAATCCCGGCTGCCACCGCTCGACGATCGATCGCGCGGGAATCTCGGCTCCGAGCTGGCAAAGAATCCCGGTGGAGCCTGCGGTGACCCGGTGAATCATCAGGTACTCCGGCGGCAGGTTGAGTGACCTGCCGACCCGGAAATCCGGACCGCGCGAATCGCCCACTCGCATCGCCTGCCGCTGCATCCACTTGCGCGTGAAATGGAAACGCTCGGTGGCCAGCGGCTCGGTGAACGGCGCGAGATACGCCAGCACGTCCTCAGCCTGCAGATCGCTGCCCGTGCGCACGAAACCGTTTTCCCGCAACAGGTTCATGAGTTCGTCGGACTTGCCATCGAGTGCGAGCCGGGTCATTTCGCCGAGATGCCGCGGGATGCCGTGCGGCAGTTCGGCGACGGCGCCGAAATCGATCACCGCGAGCCGGCCGTCGTCCATGACCATGAAGTTGCCGGGGTGTGGGTCCGAGTGCAGCAGGCCGACTCGCGCGGGCGAGGAGTAGTGGAACTCGGCCAGTAGTCTGCCGACCTCGTTGCGGGTCTCGGTGTCGCCGCCGGAGATCACCTTCGCCAGTGGCGTGGCGGTGACCCATTCGGTGACCAGCACCTTCGGAGCGCTCGCGACCACCCTGGGCACCAGGAACTGGTCGTCACCGTCGAAGGCCTTCGCGAAAGCCCGCTGGCTGTCGGCCTCGTGGCGGTAGTCGAGTTCCTCGTCCATCCGCGCCGACAACTCGCTGAGCAGCGGCTTGACATCCGTGCCCGGGACGAGCGCCTGAAACAGCCTGCTGAAGCGCTGCAACTGACGCAGGTCGCTGCGCAGTGCTTCGTCGGCGCCCGGGTACTGCACCTTCACGGCGACCTCGCGCCCGTCGTGCCACACCGCGCGGTGCACCTGCCCGATGCTCGCGGACGCCGTCGGCTCGTCGTCGAAGTCGCGGAGCCGCTCCCGCCACGACCGGCCGAGCTGCTCGGCGAGCACCCTGTGAGTCTGTCGGACCGACATCGGTGGCGCGGCCGCCTGCAACCGGGTGAGTGCGTCCCGGTACGGCGCCGCCATTTCGTCCGGTACGGCGGCCTCGAACACGCTCAGTGCCTGGCCGAACTTCATGGCGCCGCCCTTGAGCGTGCCCAGCACCTCGAACAGCTGCTCGGCCGCCTTCGCCGACAATGTCGCGTTGACGTCCTGCGCGCTTTGGCCGGTCAGCCGCCGACCCCAGCCACCGACCGCGCGGCCCGCGATGCCCAGCGGGAGGCTGGCCAGCTTCGCGGTCCTCGCCGCGGTCCTGCGGGGGATACCCGGGTCGTCCCCGTCATCGCTGCGGTCGCGGAAGTCACTCACCTGATTGATTGTGCCTTGCCGATGATCCACCGCGCAGCCGCCTGCCGAGGGAGAGCGATCAATTTCGCCCGAGCCCGGCACCACATCCGCACGCGGGATTGGGCGGCCACGCACGGTGCTCGATCGTCCCCTCGTAGGTGTCGATCTCGATCGTCGTGTTCCACACGGGCGGTGGGCTGTCGCCGGGGAACAGGGCCCGCAACACTTGGGCCGTGGCGATCGCGGCGGTGGCCTGCACGCTACTGAGGTCGGCCTGCTGGTACCGGCCCGCGAGCTGGCCGGCGACCATCGGCCACCGCGAGTCCATCGACTTACGATGCAGGTCGGCGCAGCTCATGCAGGTACTGCGCCCTGGGTGGACGAGCGGCCCGACGATGCCCAGACCCTCCCGGACCCGCACCGGCAGGTGCGGCACGCCCTCGTGGACGAGGAGGCGGACAAGTTCGGGCGCGGGCACGATGGCGTCGGCCAGCACCGCGAGGTCCGGCCGGTGATCACGGTGGAGTTTCGGCTTGGCGGCGGGGTTGGCTCGCCGGATCGCGTCCGCCGCGGCCGCGCGGCGCTGTCTGCCGATGTCCGCATCGACGTAGCCGCTGCCGGTGTCCAGCTCCGTCACGTACCCGTCGGCCTCGACCTGCACGCGCCCGACGCCGGAGGTCGCGAGCAGGGTGGCGACGGCGATGGTAAGGCGGCCCGAGCCGTAGAGGATCACCCCGCTGTGCGCACGGCGAGAGAACGCGTCGCGCACCGATTGCCGGGCCCGCAGCGACGACAGGCCCACCTCGGTGGCCGCGCGACCCCCTGCCGGCGCCCATGCCTCCTCGACGAGCCCGAGCTGGGTGAGGTCCAGGAGGAGGTCGCGGAGCTGATCGGCATGTTCGCTTTCAGCGATCGCGAGCAGCTCGTCCGAACGCAGGCTGCCGTCGAGCCTGTGGAGCACCTTTGTCACGTCCGGCGGCAGGCCCGACGCGACCATCGCATGCCGTGGATCGAGACCGATCTGGATCTCCCCCGGCCTTCGATCGAACACCTCCAGGCCTGGTCTGAGGCGTGGACGCTTCGGTAGTCGTGTCGTCATGCCGCAAGCGTTGCAGACACCTACGGGGATTCCGCAAGCCGAGATGGCGAGTTATCCACAGGCAAAATTGATTGTGGATAACTCGGGCAGTCTCTTGGTCAAGTCTCCCGTGTTGTCGGTCCCTGGCTTTACCGTGGACCAGTGGCGAATGTACGGGTGCCCTCACTCAGGGGCCGGGGCAGAAGCGAGCGGGTGGACACCGCACAACAGAAGGTGGAAGTACGTCGGAGCGTGCGGCGCAAGAGCACGGTCACGGCGTATCGGGACGGGGACACGCTGATCGTGCTCATTCCAGCGGGGATGAGCCGGGCGGAGGAGAAACATTGGGTCGCTGAGATGGAGCGCAAGCTCCAGCGCAAGGAGTCAAGGCGGGCGTCGCCTGCCCGGAACTCGGACGCGGCGCTGCTGGCGAGGTGCGCGCAGCTGTCGGCGCGATATCTCGACAAGTCGATGCTCCCGGCGACCGTGCGCTGGGTGCCGCCCATGCGGACGCGCTGGGCGTCCTGCACGCCGACCGATTCGAGCATCCGGGTAAGCGAGCGACTGCGGCACGTTCCGTCGTGGGTCCTTGACTACGTGCTGGTGCACGAGCTTGCGCATCTGCGGGTGCCGGGGCACGACGAGCGGTTCTGGTCGCTCGTACGCAACTACCCGAAGGCCGAGCGGGCGATCGGCTACCTCGAGGGGCTCTCGACCGCGGCCGGGTGGGGGATCAGCGAGTTGGATCTGGAGGAAGCTTGACTGAGGGAGGAGCTTGATCGAGGGCTGGCCGGCGTGAACATGGCGGGCGCGGACACGGCGAGGTTGGGGGCCGACACGCGGGCGAGGCGGCGCTGAGCGCGGCCGGACACGATGAGCGCCGGACGACGGCGTTGCGGGCCGAATGTGGCCGGTGCAGCTGAACACGGCGAGGAGGCTGAACACGCGTGCGAGCCGGTCGAACGGCGGCCGGAGGCTGAACACGGCGAGAGGTCGAAACCGCGACGGGAGGCTCGGGGGCTTTCCTCGCGGCACGCGAATTCGGCCTGCGGCGTTTCGGGTGGTGGCTGGCGGGACGGCGACGGCGCGGTGCAGGGCTGCGGTGATGCATGGCATGGCACCGCGCAGCAATGCGGCAAGGAGTTGCGGGGTCAGGCAGCGCGTCGGCGACAGAGGGCGGCGGCGCCTGACATACGCCACGGCAGGGACGGCGCTGCGGGGACGGCGCAGGGGTGACAGTCGGTTGCGCCGCCGGGGGACAGCCGCGGCGGGATGGCGCGGCGGGGACCGACAGCGCCGGCGCTCGCAGACGGCTGCATCGCTGGCGGACAGCTGCGGCGGGATGGCGCAGGGGTGGCAGTCGGTTGCGCCGCCGGGGGACAGCCGCGGCGGGATGGCGCGGCGGGATCGGCGCGGCGGTTGACCTCGACCGACCGCGTCGCCGCTGGCAGACGGCTGCGACGGGATGGCGCCGGGGTGACGGACGGCTGCGCCGCCGGGGGACAGCCGCGGCGGGGACGGTGCGGCAGGGACAGCCGCGGCGGGGATGGCGCCGGGGGACAGCCGCGGCGGGGACGGTGCGGCACGAACCGCGCGGCGGGTAACGGCGCGGCACGAACACCGAGCGCCCCGGGAAGTCAGGCGTTGCGCCTGCTTCCCAGGGCCGTAGGTCCGTGCAGCAGTCAGGTCAGCGAGGTGGCGCGCCGCCCTACTTGGAGTCTGGACCCGAGTCTGAATCCGAGCCCGCACCCGAGTCAGTGTCAGTGTCGCGGGTGGCGTCGGTGTGGGTGTCCGACTCCTTCGGCTTGCGGGTGCGCTCCAGTTCCGCGATGGGGTCGAGGTCGTCGATGCTCGCCTGGTCGCCTAGGCGCTCGCTGAACTCCATCGGGTCGTCCAGGTCCTCGGCGTTCGGCATGAGGTCTGGGTGCGACCACAGGCCGTCGCGCTTTTCTATGCCGTGTTGGTCGCCGACAAGCTTCCACAGGGCCGATGCCGCGCGCATCCGGCGGGGCCGCAGTTCCAGGCCTACCAGCGTCGCGAAAGTCTGCTCGGCTGGGCCGCCGGTGGCGCGCCGCCGCCGCAGGGTCTCGCGGAGGGCGTCTGCGCCGGGGAGACGGTCGCCGACAGCATCTGCGACCACGACGTCCACCCAGCCTTCGACCAGGGCCAACAGTGTTTCGAGCCGGGCCAGCGCCGCCTCTTGTTCCGGGGTGGTCTTCGGCTCCAGCAGGCCCGACGACATGGCTTCCTCGATGCTTGCCGGGTTGCTGGGGTCGACCTGCCCGGCCAGCTGCTCGAGCGCCGACGTGTCCACCTTGATCCCGCGCGCGAACTCCTCGACTGTTGCGAGCAGGCGCTGCCGCAGCCACGGCAGGTGTGTGAACAGTCGCTGGTGTGCTGCCTCCCGCGCCGCCAAGAACACCAGTACCTCACTGTTGGGCAGCTCCAAGCCCTCAGTGAACTTCTCGATGTTCGCGGGCAGCAAAGCAGACGTCGCGTCCGGGCCCAGCGGGAGACCGACCTCGGTGGAGGTCAGCACCTCCGAGGCCAGCTGCGCGAGCGCGTTACCCAGCTGCGAACCGAAAGCCATCCCGCCCATCTGGCCGACCATCGACAGCAGCGGCCCGGCCGCCTGCTTCGCCTCGGCCGGCAGCGCCTCGACCCACGCCCCGGACACCTGCCGTGCGACCGGAGCGCACAGACGCTGCCAAGTCGGCAAGGTCTTCTGTACCCAGTCGCGAGCCGACCAGGCGACGGTCTGTGTGGCGCCCGCCGGCAGGATCGTCGCTGCATCCAGCCAGAGTTCGGCCAGGTGAGCGGCATCGCGGACGGCGCTTTCGGAGTCACCGCTGGAGGCGAAGCCGATCTTGCCGCCCGCACTCCCGCTCAGCTTCTGCAGCGCGATCTGCTGCGCGAGGTCGTAGTTGACCGGTCCCGTAGAACTGCCGGCCTGACTGAGCATCTGGCCCAGCTGGCTCAGCATCTGCCCCAACTGGTTGAACGCGTCCGCACCGGAGGGCTGCCCGCCTTCCGGCTCGTTTTCGCCGCGCTTGTCGGGATCGGAGGGTCCGAATCCGAACGGGAGATTGCTCATAACACCACCGTACGCGGCCGTCGCCAGGTGCACCGCGTCAGCCGGACGAGGTTGTCACACGCCCGGCGAGGGCTGGTGAACCGCAGCCTACGCCGGTGACCGTACGCTGTCTCGGGTGAGCGAGTCCCGCGAGGAAACCACCACTCGGACCGGTGCGACCGACGCGCAGTCCGTCGATGCCGGAAGCACCACGAACACCGGCAGCGCACGCAGGCGTACCCGGCTCAGCCGCCGCGGCTGGACGGTCGTGCTGAGTGTCGTGCTGGTGGTCGCGTTCGGGCTGGTGGGCGCGTTCGTCAAGGTGCCCTACGTGGCCATCGGACCGGGACCCACCTATGACACCCTGGGCGATGCCGGCGGCGCACCGGTGATCCAGATCAACGGGCAGCAGACCTTCCCCACAACGGGCGAACTGCGCATGACCACCGTGTCGCTCAACGACCAGATCACTCTCTTCGGCGCGCTCGGCCTGTGGGCCAGCGGCCGCTACGCGCTCGCGCCGCGCGAGGAGTACTTCAAACCGGGCGAGACCGACGAGCAGGTCCAGCAGGAGAACACCCAGCAGTTCCAGGACTCGCAGAGCAACGCCGAGGTCGCGGCGCTGCGGCACCTCGGCTACCCGATCAAGGTGCTGGCACAGCAGATCGTGTCGGGCAGCCCCGCCGACCACGTACTCGCGGCGGGCGACAAGCTGATCGAGATCAACGGCAGGCAGATCACCAACGAGGACGACGTCCGCGCCGCGCTCACCGGCACGAAGCCGGGGCAGACGATCCCGATCACCTTCCAGCACGGCACCGACGCGCCGCGCACCGCGTCACTCGTACTCGCGGCCAACCCCGACCCGAACCAGCCGCAGGGCTTCATCGGGCTGCAGCCGATCGACCGCTCCGACGTGCCCTTCGACGTGAAGGTGTCGCTGCAGGACGTCGGCGGTCCCTCGGCGGGGCTGATGTTCGCCCTCGCCATTGTCGACCGGTTGAGCCCGGGCAACATCGCGAACGGGACGCACGTCGCGGGCACCGGTGAGATCGACGAGAAGGGCGATGTCGGCGCGATCGGCGGCATCTCGTTCAAGGTCGTCGGCGCGCACGAGGCGGGGGCCACGGTCTTCCTCACGCCGCAGGCGAACTGCGCCGAGGCGGCGGCCGCCGCGCCGTCGGACCTGAAACTGGTGAAGGTGACGAACCTCGACAGCGCCCTCACCGCACTCGAGGACCTCAAGGAAGGAAAGCCGGCGCCTTCCTGCTGAGCTCACGGAGCCAGTGTCGCGCGCAGCGCTTCGACGAGGTTGGGGGCAAGGTCGGGGTGCTCGACGATCTCGTCGACGATGGCGCCGCCCTCCTCGTCCGGCTTGGTGTAGCCGCGCAGGCGCATCACGCACGCGCCCGGACCATCCCGCAGCACCGCCGCCACCAGCCGGGCCTCGGTGCGGTCCGGGTGGGTGGCGGCTGCCTTGCGCAGCCGGTCCACGTCGAGCGTCTCGGTGTGCAGCGCGTCCTCCGCGCTCGGCGGGAGCACGATGATCTCCTGTGCCAGCGCACAGCCCACGACGGCTTCCGGCCACGCGATGTGACCGAGGGCCTCCGCCAGGTCACCCTCCGGCAACCCCTCCTGGGCGACCGGTGTCAGCGGGTTCGCCGCGTCGAGCTGGACGGCGAGTTCCGGCTGCGAGCGCAGCAGATCCGCGGTCGGCACGAGCGCGAACAGCTGCGGCGGCTGGTCCCATCCGCCGGAGGCCACGAACTCCTCGACCTCGCGTGCGACCGCGGCCACGCTCGGTGCCTGATCTGAAGGGGATGCCATGCCGCCATCGTGTCAGCAGCTGCGGTGATGTCCGATTTGGGGCAGCCGGGGAACCTGGGGACCTGCTCGTACAGTTAGGTAACCAGGGGTAGCGTGCGACCCCTACCACTCTGGAACGGGCCCGTAACAAACAGGAGCGTGTGCAGTGGCCAACCGGCCCCCTGTGAGCTTGCCGAAGCTGTCGCGACGCAGCCGAATCCTGCTCATCATCGCCGCCGTGATCATTCTGGCGCTGCTCCTCGGGGCGAGACTGCTGGATACCTACGTCGACTGGCTCTGGTTCGGTGAGGTCGGCGCCCGTCAGGTGTTCAGTACCGTCGTGGTCACCCGGATCATCCTATTCTTCGCCATCGGCATCCTCGTCGGCGGCGCGCTCGCGCTGAGCCTGTGGATCGCCTACCGCACCAGGCCGGTGTTCGTGCCCGTGTCGGGCACCGACGACCCGCTGTCGCGGTATCGCTCGGCGATCGTGGGGCGCATCCGCCTGTTCGGCATCGGCATCCCGGTCGTCACGGGCCTGATCGCGGGTGCCACCGGCGAGGGCGACTGGCAGCGGGTTCAGCTGTTCCTGCACGGGACCAGCTTCGGCCAGACCGATCCGGAGTTCGGCAACGACATCGGTTTCTACGCCTTCTCGCTGCCCTTCTACCAGTGGCTGCTCGGCTGGCTGTTCGTGGCGGTGACGATCTCGTTCATCGGCGCGCTCATCGCGTACTACATCTTCGGCGGGATCCGGCTCGCCGGCCGCGGCGGGCAGCTCGCCTCGTCCGCCCGCGTCCAGCTCGCGGTGACCGCGGGACTGTTCGTGCTGCTGAAGGCCGTCGACTACTACTTCGACCGCTACAACCTGCTCTTCTCCGACCGCAACGCCCCGCTGTTCTACGGCGCGACCTACACGGATCTCAACGCGGTGCTGCCCGCGAAGCTGATCCTGTTGTGCATTTCGGCGATTTGCGCGATCGCGTTCTTCGCGGGCGCGTTCCTGCGCAACATCCAGTTGCCCGCGATCGCGCTGGTGCTGCTGATCCTGTCGGGCATCCTGGTCGGGACGGCGTGGCCCGCGGTGCTCGAGCAGTTCTCCGTCAAGCCCAACGCCAACCAGAAGGAAGCGCTTTCCATCAGCCGCAACATGACGGCCACGAAGGACGCTTTCGGCCTCAACAACGTCAAATACGAGGACTACTCGGGAGCCGGAACGGCGACGGCCGCGTCGGTCAGTGCCGACACGACGACGGTGCCGAATATCCGGCTGCTCGATCCGAACGTCCTTTCGCCCACGTTCACCCAGCGCGTCGGTCGCGAGAACTTCTACGGGTTCCCCGCCAAACTCGACGTCGACCGCTACAACGTCGACGGCAAGACCCAGGACTACATCGTCGCCGCGCGCGAGATCAACACCGCGAACCTGACCGGCAACCAGACCAACTGGATCAACAAGCACATGGTCTACACGCACGGCAACGGGTTCGTCGCGGCGCAGGCCAACACGATCGACCGTGCCGTGTCCAGCGCCAACAGCGACGGCGGCTACCCGATCGCCGCGACGAGCGACACGCAGAACCCGACCGGCGCCGGCCTCGATCCGTCCAACCCGAGCGCGCCGGGCATCCCGGTCAGCGAGCCGCGCATCTACTACGGCGAGCTGACCAACGACTACGCCATCGTCGGCGGCCAGGCGGGCAAGGCGCCCGGTGAGTACGACAGCGCGTCCAACAGCGACTATCGCTACGACGGCAGCGGCGGCGTGCCGATCGACAACTGGTTCAACCGGCTCGCGTTCGCGGCGAAGTACGGCGAGCGCAACATCCTCTTCTCCGACGCCATCAGCGACGGCTCGAAGATCATGTACAACCGGGACCCGCGGGAGCGCGTGCAGAAGGTCGCCCCGTGGCTGACCGTCGACGGCGACCCCTACCCCGCGGTCGTGGACGGCAAGATCCAGTGGATCGTCGACGGGTACACGACGCTGAACAACTACCCGTACTCGCAGCAGACCCAGCTCGGCGAGGCCACCGAGGACTCACTGGTGGGCACCGCCAGGCAGGCCAACAACAACCTCAACTACATCCGGAACTCGGTGAAGGCCACCGTGGACGCGTTCAACGGGACGGTCACGCTGTACTCGGTGGACGACAAGGACCCGGTGCTCAAGGCGTGGGAGAACGTCTTCCCCGGCGTCGTGAAGCCGAGCTCGGCGATCTCGCCGGACCTGCGGGCGCACTTCCGCTACCCGGAGGACCTGTTCAAGGTCCAGCGTGAACTGCTCGCCAAGTACCACGTCGGCGACCCGCAGGAGTTCTACACCACCAACACGTTCTGGAACGTGCCGCAGGACCCGACGCAGGAGGGCGGCACCAACCTCGACGCCTCCGGTCTGGCCAACCAGCCCGGCTACTACGTGCTCGCGCAGGCACCCGGCGAGTCCTCCACGACGTTCCAGCTCACCAGCTCGCTCACGGCCCTGCAGCGGCAGTACCTGGCGGCCTGGATGTCGGTGTCGTCGGATCCGGGCGACTATGGCACGATCCGTGTGCTCCGACTACCCACGACCGCGGCAGGCAACAGCCAGGTGGACGGTCCGGTCCAGGTCCAGAACAAGTTCCAAAGTGACTCGAACTTCGCGCAGCAACGCACGCTGTTCAGCAACCAGTCGGTCAGCGTCATCTTCGGCAACCTCATCACGCTGCCGCTGAACGGTGGATTCCTGTATGTCGAACCGGTTTACATCCAGCAACGTAACCAGAACAGCTACCCGCAGCTGGCGCGCGTGCTGGTGTCCTACGGTTCGAAGGTCGGGTTCGCCTCGACCCTCGGCGACGCGCTGAAACAGGTATTCGGCGACGGTGCCAATCAGAGCGCGACACCGCCGAACCAGAGCACCCCGACGCCGACCCCGAGCACGACGCCCAGCCCCAGTACGACGACGACGCCGCCACCACCGGCGACAGGCGGGACCGGCAGCCCGGCGATGGACAAGGCGGTCGCCGACATCCAGGCCGCGCTGACCCAGCTCCGCACCGCCCAGCAGAACGGGGACTTCCAGGCGCAAGGCCAGGCGCTGGCAGCCCTCGACGCGGCGACCAAGGAGTACGACGCGGCGGCCAAGAGCGCGGCACCGACGGCCACGACCAGCGCCCCACCGCCGCCAGGAGGCTGATCCCAGGCGCAGCGACACCCCCCTGACACCCCGCCGAAACCAAGGCGTAGACTCATAACCACAACGCGGGGTGGAGCAGCTCGGTAGCTCGCTGGGCTCATAACCCAGAGGTCGCAGGTTCAAATCCTGTCCCCGCTACGGAGCTTGGGAGCCCCGTGCCTGCGGATTGCGCAGGCCGGGGCTCCTTCGCAGTTCGTCCGGGGGGTCGGACCCCCAGACCCCCGGCAGGGGGCGCGCCCCCTGCACCCCCCTCCGGTGGTTGCGTTGGGTGCCGTCGTGCGTTGGGTGGCTCGCTGTCGGCCTGGGGGCCGACAGCATCGGGTGGGGTGGGTGGGTTTGGGTGGGGTGGGTCGGCTAGGCAGGAGGGCCCTGGTCCCGAGTAGACGGTGAAGGGGGGCGGCGTGACGTGGTGGGGGCGAGTGTATAGTTGAACTAGCAACGCGGGGTGGAGCAGTTCGGTAGCTCGCTGGGCTCATAACCCAGAGGTCGCAGGTTCAAATCCTGTCCCCGCTACCAGAGTAAAAGGGCCCGATCCGGAAAGATCGGGCCCTTTTTTCGTGCGTGTGGGGTACCGCGGGTTGCGCCGGATGGCTCATTTCAGTGACCATTGTGGACTGAGTGGCTGGCCACTGTGGACAGATCGACGAAAAAGTGGGACGGTGATGATGTGTCTGAACTGAATGCGACAGCAGCGGCATTGCTAGGCCTGCTCCAGGACGGCCCGGCGACCGGGGGACAGTTGGTCGCGGCGGCTGAGGAGCGCTTCGGCGCCTTCTTCAGCGTCACCCGCAGCCAGGTGTACCGGGAGCTCCCGGCGCTGGCCAAGGAAGGGCTGGTCCGGCTCGGCAAGCAGGGCCCCCGCTCCAGCCAGCAGTACGCGATCACCGCTGCCGGTAAGAAGGCCTTCAAGGCGTGGTTGTCCTCCGACGCCGGCCCCGATCACCTCCGCAGCCCGCTCATCCTCCGGCTCGTGCACGCCGGGTCGCTCACGGCGAAGCAGCGCACGGCGCTGATCGAAGCCGCCCGCGCCACCTACAGTCAGGAGCTGGACGAGGCCAAGGCAGCGGTCAAGGCGGCCGACGACCCGTACGTGAAGGCCGTGGCCGAGTTCGGCCAGGCGCACGCCCGGGCCGCGCTCAAGCTCGTGGACGCCATTCCGGCCTCCTGAGCTTGGCTCGGTGCCGCGTCATCGGCCGCGAGGCTTGCCGTAACCTTGAGGGTTGTGAGTGTTGACTTCGAAACCGACCTGAAAGACCTCGCAGGCAAGCTGACGCAGGTCGAGTCCGTCATGGATCTGGACGGCCTGCGCGCTCAGGTCACCGACCTCGAGCAGCAGGCCTCCCAGCCCAACCTCTGGGACGACCCGGAGGCGGCGCAGAAGGTCACGAGCCAGCTCTCGCACCGGCAGTCCGAGCTTCGCCGCGTCACCGAACTGCGGCAGCGCCTCGACGACCTCGGCGTGCTCCACGAGCTCGCCGAGGCCGAGGGCGACGCCGCGAGCCGGTCCGAGGCCGAGGCCGAACTGACCCAGCTGGCCAAGGACATCGACGCGCTCGAGGTCCGCACCCTGCTCTCCGGCGAGTACGACGACCGTAACGCCGTCGTCACCATCCGCTCGGAGGCCGGTGGCGTCGACGCGGCCGACTGGGCCGAGATGCTCATGCGCATGTACCTGCGCTGGGCGGAGCGGCACGGTTACCCGACCGAGGTCTACGACATCTCCTACGCCGAAGAAGCGGGCATCAAATCGGCCACGTTCAAGGTGACCGCCCCCTACGTCTACGGCACGCTGTCCGTCGAGCAGGGCACGCACCGTCTGGTGCGCATCTCGCCGTTCGACAACCAGAGCCGCCGCCAGACCTCGTTCGCGCACGTCGAGGTGCTGCCCGAGGTGGAAGAGGTCGACCACGTCGACATCCCGGAAAAGGACATCCGCGTCGACGTGTACCGCTCGTCAGGGCCGGGTGGACAGAGCGTGAACACCACCGACTCCGCGGTGCGTATCACGCACATCCCGACCGGCATCGTCGTCTCCTGCCAGAACGAGAAGTCGCAGCTGCAGAACAAGGCGGCCGCGATGAAGGTGCTCCAGGCCAAGCTGCTGCAGCGCAAGAAGGAAGAGGAGCGCGCCGAACTCGACGCGCTCAAGGACGGCGGCTCCAGCTGGGGCAACCAGATGCGTTCCTACGTGCTGCACCCGTACCAGATGGTCAAGGACCTGCGCACCGAGTACGAGGTCGGCAACCCGAGTGCCGTGCTGGACGGCGAGATCGACGGCTTCCTCGAAGCGGGCATCCGCTGGCGTAAACAAGCCACGGCAGCCTGAGCCCCGCTACGCTGAGTACCCGGGCAGCAGCGTGTGCTTCACTCGCCCGGCCCATACCTACCCAGGCTTAACGAGAGCCATGGGTAGGATGGCCCACCGTGATCCGGCTCGATAGTGTCTCCAAGGTCTACAAGACGTCGACCCGTCCGGCCCTGCAAGACGTGTCGGTCGAGGTGGACAAGGGCGAGTTCGTCTTCCTGATCGGGCCCTCGGGCTCCGGGAAGTCGACGTTCCTGCGGCTGCTGCTGCGGGAGGAGGTCCCCACCAAGGGCCGGGTGTACGTGTCCAATTTCGATGTGGCCAAGATGGCCCGGCGCAGAATCCCCCGGCTGCGGCAGACCATCGGGTGCGTCTTCCAGGACTTCCGGTTGCTGGACAACAAGACGGTGTCGGAGAACGTCGCCTTCGCGTTGGAGGTCATCGGCAAGCCGCCGCACACGATCCGCAAGGTCGTGCCCGAGGTGCTGGAACTCGTGGGCCTCGAGGGCAAGGCCGACCGCAGGCCCTACGAGCTCTCCGGTGGCGAGCAGCAGCGGGTGGCGATCGCACGGGCGTTCGTGAACCGGCCGCTGGTGCTGCTGGCCGACGAGCCGACCGGGAACCTCGACCCGGACACCAGCCAGGACATCATGCTGTTGCTGGAGCGCATCAACCGCACCGGCACCACGGTCGTGATGGCCACCCATGATCACTCCATCGTGGACTCCATGCGTCGTCGCGTGGTCGAGTTGCAGCTCGGGCGCGTGATCCGGGACGACGCTCGAGGCGTCTACGGCGTGGGCCGGTAGATCCCCGCCCCGGTTCCCCGCCTGCCCGCACCGCCCCCGACCCAAGGACCGAACCCCGATGCGCGCTAGCTTCGTGTTCAGCGAGGTCTTCACCGGCCTGCGCCGGAACGTCACGATGACCATCGCGATGATCATCACCACCGCCGTCTCGCTCGGCATGCTCGGCGGTGGCCTGCTCATCGTGCGGACCATCGACAAGATGCAGGTCAACTACATGGCCGACGTCGAGGTGTCGATCTACCTGACGCAGGACGTCAGCGCCAACGACAAGACGTGTTCGCAGGACCCGTGCCGCTCGTTGCGTCAGGACGTGCAGAACAACCCCGCCGTCGAGTCGGTGGTGTTCGAGAACCGCGACCAGGCCTACGAGCGGTTCAAGCGCATCTTCCAGGACAACCCGATCCTCGTGCAGTCGGCACGGCCCGAGGCACTGCCGGCGTCGCTGCAGATCAAGCTGCACGACCCGAGCCGCAGCGAGATCATCCAGCAGCAGTACGGCACGCGGCCCGGCGTGGACCGGGTCGAGGACCAGAAACAGTTCCTCGACCGTTTCTTCGGCCTGCTCGGCGCCGTGCGGGACGGGACATTCGTGATCGCGCTCATCCAGGCGCTCGCCGCGTTGCTGCTGATCTCCAACACGGTGCAGATCTCGGCGTTCACCCGGCGCAAGGAGGTCGGCATCATGCGGCTGGTCGGCGCGACCCGCTGGTATACCCAGCTGCCGTTCCTGCTGGAGGCGGTGATGACCGGGATCGTCGGCTGGGTGCTCTCGGTCGCCGGGCTGATCGCGCTGAAGTACCTGTTCCTCGACCGGATCCTCGGCGTGGCGTCCGGCATCATCCCGAACATCCAGGTGCTCGACATCATCGTGGTGTCGCCGTGGCTGCTGCTCGCATCCCTGGTCATCTCGGCCACCACGGGCTACGTAACGCTGAGGCTTTACGTGCGGCACTAGCGATAAGCTGGAACGTATGCCCAAGGAACGTGGCCACAAGGTGATCGTGTCGAACCGCCGTGCGCGGCACGACTACTCGATCCTGGACACCTATGAGGCCGGTCTCGTACTGGTGGGCACCGAGGTGAAGAGCCTGCGCGCCGGGCGCGCGTCGCTGGCCGACGCGTTCGCCACCGTGGACGACGGTGAGGTGTGGCTGCGCAACCTGCACATTCCGGAGTACGAGCACGGCACCTGGACCAACCACGAGGCACGCAGGCACCGCAAGCTGCTGCTG
>DASZUO010000069.1:0-14735 GCA_035547575.1 Amycolatopsis sp.
ACGCCGGAAGCCTGGCTGAGCACCTGGAGCGGCCTGTCGACCCGCGCCTGCACCCCCGACTGCCTGCGCGAGGTCACCGAACCGACCCTGGTCGTCCACTACGCGGGCGACGTCATCACGCACCTCGGCGAGGCCGAGTCCATCTACCGCGCCTCCGCCGCGGCCGACAAGCATTTCGTCACCGTCCGGGGCGCCGACCACTACGGGTTCGTCATCAACCAGGACGGATCCGGCGGCCCGCGCACCACGGAAGGAACCGACGCCGTCACCACGTGGATGCGCGATCGGTTCCCCCTGTCCACAACGAACACCACAGTCGCGTCGTCAGCAGCGTCCAGCCGATTGGGCCCTGCCTCGTAAAGGAGGATCTCGACATGCCGTTCTACCGGGCTCAGGGAAGCATCCCGCCGAAGCATTTCACGGTTCTCCGCCGTCCCAGCGGTGAGCGCTACTACGAGGAACTGCTGAGCTCATCCGGGTTCAACGGTCCGGCGGCGCTGCTCTACCGGCTGCGGAACTCCACCCGGGTGGCCCGCGTCGAGGAACTGCCGGTGCCCGTACTGGAACGCTGGGACGACGGGACCATCCGTAACCACCGCGTCGACGTCGAACAGATCAAGGGCTCCGGTGCGGAGTTCGAGGCGCGGACGACGCTGTTCTTCAACGAGGACCTGATCTATTCGGTCAGCAAGCCCACGGAGACCGGGAGCCGTTTCTACCGGAACGGGTTCCGCGACGAACTCCTCCTGATCTCCGAGGGTTCCGGCGTCTTCGAAAGCGTGTTCGGCGAGATCGCCTACGGCCCGCTCGACTTTCTCTACGTCCCGCGCGGAACGACGTGGCGCCTGCGGCCGGACTCCACGGAGCACACGATCATCGTGCTGGAAACCCGGACCGCCGTTGGCCCGCCGGAACGCTATCGCAACGCCTCCGGGCAGTTCCTCGCCCGCTCGCTCTATTCCGAACGGGACATTCGTGGTCCGGTCCTGGGCGATCCCGTCGACCAGGAGGGAATGTTCGAGGTCGCCGTCCGCTCCGATGACCGGTTCAGCCTGTACACGCTCGACGCGCACCCGTTCGACGTCGTCGGCTGGGACGGCGCCCTCTACCCGTACGCACTGAACATGATGGACCTCGAACCGCTGAGCGGACGGGTGAACCTCATGCCCGACATGCACCAGGTCTTCGGGAGCGACGGCACGGTCATCTCCGCGGTCGTACCGTCGCGGCTGCCGGACCACCCCAATGCCTACCCCGGCATCCTCGACCACAATTCCGACTGCGACGAGATCTTCTACCGGGTCAGCTCCGGCGCGGAACGGATCCCGGACGTAGGGAAGGTCACGCTGCACACCCGCGCCGCCCAGCACGGGCCCAAGCCCGGCCGCGAACTGGCCCGACCGGGCCTCACCAGCAATCTTGTCGGTATGATCATCGACACGATCCGGCCCATGCGGCTCAACGTCGCCGCTCGCGAGTTCGACGACACCGGCTATATTCAGGCATGGATGTCGAAGTAGAGTCATCGGTTGCGATGTCTCCCGAGCGTGAACAGAGGGTAGTCCGCACATGACGGCCAGCCGGGCCTCCGAACCCGCAGTCGCCCAAAGCGCATATCTGCAGTCCGTGCGACGCGGCATCGGGGTGCTCGACGTACTGGCCCGTTCCCCTGCGGCCCTGTCCGCCCGCGAGGTCGCCGACTCGGTCGGACTGGACCGGACCATCACCCACCGGATCCTTCGCACGCTGCAGGTGGAAGAGATGGTGGTGCGACACAAGGGCGGTTACGCTCCCGGGCCGCGCATGCTCCAGCTCGGGAACAACTTCCTCCGCCGCCATCCGCTCCGGCTCGCCAGCCTGCCCTACCAGATCGACCTGCTCTACCGGGGGTATCCGGACCAGCCATGGGCGCTCTCGGTTCTCATGCCGGTCCAACGGCACATGACCGTGATCACCCAGATCTGGTCGCCCACGGCGCCGCTCGACAGCTTGCTGGGAGTACCGGAGTACGAGATCGACCAGACCTCGTCGGGCCGCTGCATCCTCGCGTACCTCCCGGCCGAGCAGGTCGTCGCCCTCGTCGGGAAAGAACGCGCGAAGAGCCTGGAACCAAGGTTCGCCGAAATTCGCGACGCGGGCGGCATCGAGTTCGGTCCCGAACGCGGAGCGAACGGGCCGAGCGGGCTGCTCGCGCTCGCCGCGTTGATCCGGTCCAGCAACGGAACCCCCGTCGCCGGGCTGACCATGTCGGGCGTCGGGCTGGAGGATCACGCACGCCGTGACTCCAAACTCGCGGTGCGGCTGCTGCGGACGGCAGAACACATCGGCAACCATCTCGACTGACCGGCACCTCACGGCGCGATTCAGGCCGGCTCTTTCCCCTCCTGCTCCACCAGTCGTCGGCGAAGCAGCTTGCCCTGCGGGTTCCGCGGCAGCGGGTCGCGGGTGAGGTGTACCCGGACCGGAACCTTGAAGTGCGCCAAGCGATCTCGCACGTGCGCACGCAACTCCGCGGCCGTGGTCGGGTCGTCGTGGCGCAGCTGGACGAAGGCCACCGGTTCTTCGCCGAGGTCGGGGTGCGGCGTCCCGGCGGCGCCGGCGTCCAGCACCGCGGGATGGGTGTGCAGAGCCGCCTCGATCTCCGACGGCGAGATGTTCTCCCCGCCGCGGATGATGACGTCGCCCTTGCGGCCGACGAGCGTGTAGAACCCGTCGTCGTCGCACGTCACAAGGTCGCCCGTGGCCAGCCATCCGTGGTCGGTGGCCCCGCCCGGCGCCGTGTCCGGACCGCGCCAGTATCCGGGGACGATACTGGGCCCCCGCAGCCAGAGTTCGCCTTCCTGCCCGGGACGCGCGTCGGCGCCGTCGGCCGCTACGACCCGCGCGTCCATGACCGGGATCAGCCGCCCGATGCTGCCGGGATGGCTGTCGCAGTCCGGGCCGAAGTTGTAGATGGCGGCCGACGACGTCTCGGTCATGCCGTACCCGTTGCCAACAGCGACCGTGGGCAGCAACTTGTGGATCCGCTCGAACAACGCCGGCGGCGCGGGTGCGCCGCCGACGCTGATGGCGCCGAGACTCGACAGGTCGCGCGGCGTCGCCTCGTACGCGTCGAGCAACTGCGAGACGGTGGTCGGCACGCCTCCCACACTGGTGACCCGCTCCTCCGCGACGAGCCGGAGGGCCTCACGGGCGTCCCAGCGGTCCATCAGCACCAGCGTGGATCCCCCGGCCAGGGCGGGCAGCAGGTACGAGTGGCTGCCGGTGACGTGGAAGAGCGGGACGGTCAACAGCGACACCGCACGGCCCGCCGCGGGCGCCGCACCAGCGGCGTTGGTGTGGTACGCCCGCCAGAAGTCCCGGCTCAGCAGGTTCGTGCACATGTTGCGATGGGTGCCCGCGACGCCCTTCGGCCGGCCGCTGGTCCCGGAGGTGTAGAAGATCGTGGCGAGATCGTCGTCCGCCACCCGCGCGGGCGGCAGGCTCGGCGGCGGGTTATCGCTGGCCACGGCGAGGATCGGGTCGAGGGCGTGCGCAACGGCCGGAAAGCCGGCCTCGCACGCGTCCTGGTCGAGCCGGGCCACCAGGACGGAACGCAGCCCTCGCGGCGCGGACGCGGCGAGCCGGGCGAGGCGCTCGGCGTCCACGACCGCGACCGCCGCTCCGCAGTCGTCGAGCGCGTACCCGAGTTCTCGGGAGGTCCACCATCCGTTCAACGGCACGGCCACGGCCCCGGCCGCCACGGTCGCCCAGAAGGCGACGGACCACTCGGGCCAGTTCCGCATCGCGATGGCCACGCGGTCGCCGCGCCGGACCCCGAGGGTCTCGGTGAGGTGCCGGGCCAGCGCGCACACCGCCCGGTAATGGCGGTCGAATGTCCACCGCTCCCCCGGCGAGACCAGGAAGAGCGCGTCGCCGTGCGCCGCAGAAGACGCGACGACGTCGCGAAGCGTGGCCGGCGCGTTGACCCAGGCCCGCACCGGACGGCCGGACACGACGACCTCGCGCATGGCGAACCGCCCGCCCGGCCCCGTCAACTCGGCCATCACCTGGCGGCCGGCGGAAGAGCTAGGCACGGAAGTGCGGGATGACGTCCGAGCCAGTGAGCTCCAGCATCTCGAGAACCACGTCCTGGTCCTGGCCGCCGACGTCCATCGTCATGCCCATCCGGGTGATACCGAGCAACTCGCGGGCCCGGCCGATCTTGTCGACGATCTGCGCCGGGCTGCCCCAGAACGGCGCGTTCTCGAACAGTGATCCGTCGCGCCCCACCGGCGCCAGCGCGCGCTTGAGGTTGCTGCGCTGCAACGTCGAAGCGCAGGCGAGGTAATGCCGGTAGTGCGGCTCGAAACGGTCCCGCGCCTCCTGCGAGGTTCGCGCCACATGGTAGTGCGCCGCGATCCCCAGCCGCACGTCCGACTCGTCCCGCCCGTATTTGGCCCACGCCTCACGGTACTGCTCCGCGAAGGGCACCAGCTGCTCGAACGGGTATACGACGGCGGTCCACATGACCGGGAGTCCGAGCCGGGCGGACTGGTCGATCGACGACGTGGACGCCGACCAGATCGGAACGGGCTGCTGAACCGGGCGCGGACGGATCGTGACGTCCTCCAGCGGTGGCCGCCACTCCCCTTTCCAGTGGACCGACTCTTCGTTGAGCAGCCGCCACAACAGCTCGGTGCCCTCCTGCATGATCTCGCTCGCCCGGTCGGCGGGCCGTCCGGTCGCGTCGAAGATCGGCTGGTGAATGCCGCGCCCCACCGCGATCTCCGCGCGCCCGTTCGACAACACGTCGAGCGTGGCTGCCTCCTCCGCGATCACGACCGGGTCGGCGGTGGTGATGAGGGAGACGCCGGTCCCGAGCCGGAGTGTGGTCGTGCGGGCCGCGATCGCCGCGAGCGCGACCATCGGCGCGGAAACGACGTAGTGGTTGAAATGGTGCTCGCCCAGCTGGAACAGTTCGATACCCGCGGATTCGGCGAGGAGGGCCTGTTCGGTCAAACGTTGATGCGTCACCGCGTCGGTGCGCGTTGCCCCGGTCACCGGATGGCCGATGTTGTCGCCGAGGTTGCTGACGCTGAATTCCAGTTGCCCGTTGCTTGTTCCCACCGGTGCACCCCTTGTTCGAGAGTGCGGGGATCTCCTCGGAACGAGATGCCCGTGTCTGCATCACATAGTTTCTTACGGCGAGACTCAGTGTCAATAACGCAGTAGTGTGCGTATAACGCACTCCTGCGGGAATCACTTCCGACTTTCGTGCGTCGAGTGCGATTATCGCGCCTCTTGCGCGACTAAGGCATTCAGCGGTAGAACCATTGCGGGCCACACTGCGCTCGGCTCGTCCGGTGCCAAGAGCACGGCGGGCGCGACGGAGCAGCCCACTGATCGGGCCGATTACCAATCCGACCAAAAGTAGGCGGACCCCGAACAGTGCGTGACCGCTGCTATGAAAGCCGGACAGCCGCGACTGTGGTCGGATTAGTAACCAACGGCTCAGTGAGGAGTTCGCCATGGCCGGTGGACCCGGAGCCGGCGGCCGGCTCGGCTGCTACGTCCCTTCCGGCGGCTGTGGGCGGGCCAGACCGTCCGCCCACAGCCCCCGCTCCCCGCGCTCCAGGACCAGTCCGGGGACAGCGTCGGCCACTGCGCGGAGTGGCTGGCCGATCTGACCCGTGTCATCACACAACCAGCTGGAGAATCATGACAGCGGACACCGCGCAGTGCCCCGTCGCCGATGGCGAGGAACTCTTCTTCGGCGAAGGGCTCGCGGACCCTTTCCCCCTGCTCGCACGACTTCGCGAGGAAAGCCCGGTCTTCTTCGTGCCGGACATCGACCACTACGTCGTCACGCGCTATCACGACATCGTCGAGGTGCTGCTGGACCGGGACACGTTCTCCGCGTCCATCGCGTCATCACCGGTGCACCAGCCGAGCGAGCAGGTCCAGCAGGCACTCGCGGCCGGTGGATACCGCCGGGTACCCACGCTGAACAACGCCGACCCGCCGCGCCACGGCCCGATGCGGCGGGCCGTGACCCAGTGCCTGACCCGAGGACGGGTGGCCGCCATGGAACCCGCCATCCGCGACCTCGCGACCTCGCTGGTCGAGCAGCTGGCACAGCAGACACGCGCGGACTTCGTCGACGTGGTGTCGTTCGCCTTTCCCGCCCAGGTCGCCTTCGAGCTGCTGGGGTTCCCGAAGCACGACTACGACCGGCTCAAGGAGTGGAGCCGCCTTCGCGTGCTGTTCACCTACGGCAACCTGGACACCGAAGAGCGGATCGCCGCTGCCGCCGGAACCACCGGATTCTGGCGCTACATCGAGGATTTCGTCGCTGACCGGGATGCCTCCCCGGCTGCCGACCTGACCAGTGAGCTGCTCGCGGTGCACCGGCAGGACCCGGGCGTCGTCACCGTGCCCGATGTCGTGAACATCGTGTACTCGATCGCGTTGGCAGGCCACGAAACGACGACCTCCCTCATCAACAACGGGCTACGGCAACTGTTGCTGCACCGCGAGCAGTGGGATCGGCTGTGCGCGGACCCGTCCCTGGCGCCGGGCGCGGTGGAGGAAGCCTTGCGGTTCGACGGTCCGGTGCTCACGCACCGCCGGCGGGCCACCCGTGCCACCACCATCGGAGGCGTGCCGATTCCGGCCGAGGCGAAGATCATGCTGTCGTTCCCGTCCGGGCACCGTGACGGCGCGCAGTTCGCCAGGCCGGACGATTTCGACATCAGCCGCGCGGACGCGAAAACCCATGTCGGGTTCGGGAAGGGCGCACACCTGTGCGCCGGCGCGCCACTGGCCCGGCTCGAGACCCGCATCATGTTCGAGACCTTGAGCTCCCGGCTGCCCGGCATCGAGCTGGTTCCGCAGTCCCCGCCCACCTTCCTGCCGCAGATGCACTTCCGCTCGATCCGGTCGCTGCTGGTCGCACCGCATGGTGTGCGAGCGATGGCCTGATCCGCGCGTGCTCACGGAAAGCGGGCGCGCCGGGGCACCCGGGAGAAGGTGGTCAGTACGCGGCGGCGGTCGCGCCACCGTCGATCGCGACGCACGTGCCGGTGATCCAGCTCGAGTCCGGCCCGAGCAGGAACGCCGCCAGCTTCGCGGTATCTTCCGGGACGCCCAGGCGCTTGAGCGGGTAGGCCGCCGCCTTGCCCTCCTCGTCGTCCTCGTAGAGCTTGCGGGCGAACTTCGTCTTCACCACCGCGGGCGCGATCGCGTTGACCCGGATCGCCGGACCCAGCTCGGCCCCCAGCTGCGAGGTGAGGTGAACCAGCGCCGCCTTGCTCACGCCGTAGAGATTGAGCGGGCTTCCGCTGCGCAGCGCCGCTCTCGAGGACACATTCAGGATCGTCCCGCCGTGCTCCGACATCCACACGCGACAGACCTGTTGCACCCAGGCCAGGCAGGCGAGCACGTTGACTTCCATCGTCTTGCGGAATACGCCGAGGTCCGCATCGAGGATCGGCCCGAAATACGGGTTGATCCCGGCGTTGTTCACCAGGACGTCGACCGATCCGAACGTCTCGAATGTCCGCGCCACGGTGTCGGCCTGATGCTCCGCGTCGTCCGCCGAGCCGCACATGCCCAGCGCCACGGCGGCGCCGCCGAGCTCGTCGACCGCGGCGTCGAGCTCGGCGCGCTTGCGCGCGGTGATGGTGACCCGCGCCCCCCGCGCGATCAGCTCTTCGGCGATGCCGTAACCGATCCCGCGGCTCGCGCCGGTCACGATCGCCACCTTGCCGGCGAAATCCTGTGGAAGCGCCGCGTCGCCCGTCATCACGACAACACCTGGGACTTGGTCATGTGGACTCCTAACGCTCGATCACCCGAGCACCATCTTACTGATCCGACCAAAAGTAGGCGGACCCCGAGCAGCGCGTAACCGTTGCTACACCAGCCGGATAGCCGTGACTGTGGTCGGATTAGTAACGAACGGCACAGTAGGCACGAAAGGGGAGGCGCAGGTGTTCCAGACGGTGCTGGTCGCCAATCGCGGGGAGATCGCGCGGCGGATCATCCGCACGCTACATGCCATGCGGATCAAGGCAATCGCCGTGTACTCGGAGGCGGATGCCGGCGCGCCGCACGTCCGGGAAGCCGACCAGGCCGCCCTGCTCGGGCCTGCCCCGGCAGCAGAGTCCTATCTGGACGGATCCAGGGTGCTGGCGGCGGCGATCCGCACCGGCGCGCAGGCGATCCACCCCGGCTACGGGTTCCTGGCCGAGAACGCGGCATTCGCCCGCTCGGTGATCGACGCCGGGCTGGGCTGGATCGGGCCCTCTCCCGAGTGCGTCGAGGCGATGGGTGACAAGATCAATGCGCGCAACCTCATGGCGGCGGCCGGGGTTCCGGTGGCGCCCGGGACGCGCGAACCGGTCTCGGACGTCGAGGCCGCGGTCGCGGCCGCCGCGGACATCGGTTACCCGGTCATGGTGAAAGCCGCCGCGGGAGGCGGTGGTATCGGCATGGGGGTCGCGGACGACGAAACCTCCTTGCGTACCGCCTTCGAGACGGCCCGCAGCCGGGGCAGGCGTTTCTTCGGCTCACCGTCGATTCTGCTGGAACGCCACCTTCCCCATGCGCGGCACGTCGAGATACAGATACTGGGCCTCGCGGACGGCCGCGTCGTGGCCTTGGGCGAGCGCGACTGCAGCGTTCAGCGCCGGCACCAGAAGGTCGCCGAGGAGACACCGTCCCCGGGTGTCCGGCCGGAGTTGCGGGCGCGCATGCTCGCCGCCGCGGTGCGCGCCGGGGAAGCCGTCGGGTACCGCGGCGCCGGGACCGTCGAATGCCTGGTGGATCCGGCGGCGCAGTCGTTCGTCTTCCTGGAGATGAACACCCGCCTGCAGGTCGAACACCCCGTCACGGAACTGGTCACCGGACTGGACCTGGTGGCCGAGCAGCTGCGCGTGGCCGCCGGCGCGGCACCGGGGTTCGACCCGGCGAGCCCGCCCGGCCCCACCGGGCACGCGATCGAACTGCGCGTCTACGCCGAAGACCCGGTGCGGTTTCTACCCGGCCCCGGAACGATCACCGGCTGGAGCGAACCTGTCGGTGAGGGAATCCGGGTCGATTCGGGCTATACCAAGGGCGACGTCGTCAGCCCCCACTACGACCCGCTGATGGCCAAGCTCTGCGCCCACGGAGCCGACCGGGACGAGGCACTCGCGCGGCTGCGGCAGGCCGTCGCCACCTTCACCGTCGAAGGCCCGAAGTGCAACCTGCCCTTCTTCACCGAGCTGCTGCGCAACGAGGAGTTCGTCAGCGGGAACTACGACACCGGGCTCATCGGCCGGATGCGGCCGTGATGGGGCCGGCCCACCCCGGACAAGGAGAGACAGTGGCAGAGGAACTGCGTGCCGAGATGATGGCGAACGTCTGGAAAGTCGTGGCGGGAGAAGGGGATGAGGTGTCCGGCGGGGATACCGTGGTGATCCTCGAGTCGATGAAGATGGAGATTCCGGTCACCGCCGGCTCCGACGGCACGGTGACGAATCTCGCGGTCAGCGAGGGCCAGGTCGTCCAGGAGGGCGAACTCATCGCCGAGATCGGCTGATCCCCGGCTCGTTCGAAGCGAAGGCCGAACGCACCGCGGGCACTGCCTCGCGCGCCCGGTCGGCGAGTTGTACGAGACTGGCGGCCGCCGTCACGGCTCCACCCGCGTCGCGAAAGGACTCACGGACGGCGGCGGCGCCTTCGCGGAAACCGGGTTCGCCGAGGACGGCATCGAGGGCAGGACCGATCTGTGCCGCGGTGGCGCGGGCGAAACGGAGTCTGACGCCCGCGCCGGCGCGGGCCACCTGGTCGGCGATGATCGGCTGGTCGTCGCGGATCGGCGCCACGACGAGGGGCACGCCGTGGTGCAGCGCCTCGCAGACGGTGTTGTGCCCGCCGTGGCAGATCACGGCGGCGGCCCTTTCCAGCAGCGCCGGCTGCGGGATCCGGCGCCGGACGATCACGTTCACCGAGCTGCCGGGCAGCGCCCCGGCGGGGTCGGCGACGACGGCTTGGAGCACGTCGGACCTCGCTTCCAGTGCGGCGACGCATTCGGAGAGGAATCGCGCTCCGGTGTTCACCGTTCCCAGCGTGACGAGGACGAGCCGGCGGTCGGGATCCAAATCACACCACGGAAAATCGATGTGGATTCTGTTCTGAATAGACGGTCCGACGAACTGGACCCGGTCACCGGCGCCCCTGCCGGTCAGGGCTTCGGTGGTGAACGCCAGCACGAGATCACGGGAGAACCTCAGGTCCTCACCGACCCGCGGATCGCCGAAGCGCTCCTGTAGCTCGCGCATCACCCCGCGCAGCCATTCGCCGACCTTCGGCAGGGCGGCCAGCGGATCGGCCAGCTCGGCCGACGTGCTCGCCGAGGTGGCCCAGGTCAGGCCGAGCCGGTTGGCCACCACGGCGCCCGCGACCGCCTGCTGGTCGACGACGAGCACATCCGGCGCGAACGCGTCCACCGCCGCGCGCACTCCGGGCTCCATCGCGGCGGCCAGCGGTACGAGCACCCGCTCCCACAGGAACTTGAGTGCCGCGTAGCCGTGGCAGCGTTGCGGACGCACCAGTGCGTCGGCCGGCGGCGTCGCACACGGGAAGATCCGTGCTCCAGCACCGGCGAGTGGCCGGAGGACCTCGGGTGCGCCGGCCCATGCGACGTCGTGACCCTGCCTCGACAGCTCGACGGCGACCCCGATCGCGGGGTTGACGTGCCCGGCCAGCGGCGGCATCACGAACAGGAACCGGCTCACCGTGCCCCCGCTGGAGTGCCCGCGTGTTCACCGACCCAGCGCAACAGCAAGTCGCGGATCGTGCGATGCGATTCCACCAGCACGGAATGGTGCTGGCCTGCCAGCACCTCGGTCCGGCAGTCCGGCAGGGCCCGTTCCAGTGCGCCGAGATCGTCCTGCTGGAACCCCTCACTACCCACAATGGACAGTACCGGGCAGCGGATGGCCCGCAGCCCGGCGAGGTCCAGCAGCGGACCCGTCGGGAGCTCCTCGATCATCGTGGCCGACGTGAGCCGCTTGAGCCCGGCGGCGGCCAGTCTCGCGTGGTGTGTGCCGAAAGCCTCGGCGATCCGGGCGAAGGCGCCCTCTTCGGCCAGTTTCTCCACGGCCTCGGCCATCATCGCGCGCATCCTTTGTGCCCACGGCTCGGTCGGCGGCTCCGCCTCGATCGACACGACGCTGGCGACCCGGTCCGGGTGCGCGGCCGCGTAGGCGAACGCGACCGTGCCACCGAAGCTGTTCCCGACCAGGTGGACGCGCTGGTGCACGCCGAGCGCGTCGAGCAGCCCGCCGAGATCGGCGACGAAGTCACCGACCCGGTAACCGTCGCCGGGTTTCTCGGTGTGGCCGTGGCCGCGCAGGTCGTAGGCGATCGCGTCGATCCCCGCCGCGGCCACCGGCGGAGCCAGCGTCAGGTAGAAGCTGGCGAGGCTGTCGATGGCGAGACCGTGCACGAACACCACAACAGGTGGTTCCGTGTCCGCGCCCGAAGCCCGCATCCACTGATAGTGCATGCGGATGCCGTTGGCGACGATCATGCTCACCGGCGGCTCGCCACAAACCGCACCAGCGCACCGACGGTCAGCTCGATGACCTCGTCGAGTTCCTTGTCCGCCAGGAACTCCGCGAGGTTGACCTGCTCGCCGTAGTGCTGCTGCAGCCGGTCCGCCAGTACGACGAGGTCGATGCTCTCCAGCTCGAGATCCTCGTGGAAGGTCGTGTCCATGGTGATCTCGATGTCGTCGACGTCGTAGCCGCCCAGGAGTTCCCGCACCATGCCGCTGACGACATCGAGCACCGGGCCATCCGCGATGGTCGCCGTTTCGTCGGTCATCTCTTCTCCGTTCCCCGTGTCACCAGGTAATGCCGTTCCGGCAGGTCGGGCGGATTGCGGACGGTGCCATCCTGCGCGGCGGTCTCCTCGATCCGGACCCACGGCCGCCGGGCCGACCGCGGACAGACGACGGCGACGGCGACCTCGCGGCAGTGGGCCGCCGCGACGTCGCACTCCGGCAGACGGAGGCCGTGACAGCCGGATACGACCGGGTGATCGTTCTCGTCGTCGCGCACGAGCACCTCGGCCGGGAAGATGTCGCCCGCGCCGTCGTCCCACAGCCGGGTCCGCACCGCGTCCTTGATCGCGATCCGGCCGAGGAGCCAGTGCCGCCGGGCCGGTGCAGGAAGCCGCTCGTAATCGGCACGCTCAGCGGCGCTGAGATACTTGCGCAGGTAGAGATCGCGGGACGCGAGGCCGGGCCAGCGGTCGAAGACCAGGAACTCATCGCCGGATCGGCGCTTCGCGAGGATGTTCCGCTCCGGGAAGCGGTAGGCGGCGTCGGTGTCGGGATGGCTGTCGAACCGCTGGTCCTGCCAGCCGGTGATCTCCGCCCAGACCCGGTCGCCCACCCTCAGCTGCGCGTCGAACTCGTAGGTCGTGTCCGAAATGGACTTGATCCGGATGTCGCAGTCCAGCCGGGTTCCGGGTGGTGGTTCGTCGCCGAAAAAGGTGAGCGCTCCGATGCCGACGGGGAACACCACCCGCCGGATCGTCTGCGTCTCGACGATCCAATGCCCGAACAGCTGGCCGACGTTGTCCAGCAGACCGCCGGGTGCGGTCGGCGCGGTGAGCACGCCGCGGACGTGGGCGTCACCGATCGCGGTCAGCGCGGTGATCCCCTGGTACCTCGGACCGTGGAACATCCACCGCTCGGCGTAGAAGCGTTCCGCGGTGAGCGCCGGGGTTCGCTCGGCAGGCGGCCGGGACCACGCCGCAGCGGCGGCCGGGTACTGCTCGGCCAGCAGCACGACCGCGGCGGCGTACTCGCCGACGCGGACCTCGACCTGGCCGCCGGTCACCGGGACGACGGTGACCTCGACGTCGACGGCCGGCGCGGCGACCAGCCACCGGTTCAGCCGCACGCCGGTCACTCCGACCGCGCGCAGGCCGGGAGCGGCCTTCTCCGCGGTGTCCATCATGTGCCGGATGATCGTGGTCGCGGGAACGACCGGCCGCCGGTCGGTCTCATCGGGCCAGCCTTCGCGCTGCACCGCGAAACAGTGGTCGAGCAGGTACGGCATGGCGGCGGTGGACACCCGCAGCGTCGATGTCGCCGGTGGCGGGTCCAGGGCCGCCAGGACGGCGGTGGCGGCGTCGGCGGTTTCCCGGAGCAGCAGGCCGAACTCCGGGTAGCGGGCGGTCAGTGTGTCTATTTTGGACGATCCAGCGCCGAGGGGTAGGAGGCCTTCGGCGGCGGCACCGAGCGACACCAGGCCGGACGAGAGGTCCAGCCGTGCGCCGGTGCTTTCCCGCGAGAGGGCCGTGAAGTCGGGTGTGGCGCCTTCGACCCACAAGGCGGTCGCCACCCGGCGGAGCTGGTCCAGACCGCTGCGGTGGGGCGAGTTGGCGGCGATCGTCAGGTGTGGCACCTCGCCGAGGGTGTCGTCGATGAGCGAGCCGAGCTGTCCGGGTCCTGTTTGGACGAAGGCGCGGATGCCCGCGGCGTACATGTTCTCGACCAGTTCCCGGAACCGCACCGGGCGCAGTAGGTGCTGGATGTAGAGCGAGCGGACCGATTCGGCGTCGTGCGGGAACTCGGCCGCCGTCGTGGCCGACCACACCGGAACCGACGGCGGATGGACGTCGAGCACATTCGCCGCGGCCACGAACGGGCCCAGATAGGGCTCCAGCATCGGTGTGTGGAAACCCGAACGGAAGGGCAGCAGGCGGCAGATCACCGCGCGGGCGCGGAAGTCCGCGACGAGCGCGCGCACTGGCTCCGCCGGTCCGCACACGATCGTCTGGTTCACCGAGTTCTCATGGGAGACAACGAGTTCCGGGACGGTCGCGATGGCGTCCCGCACCCGGTCGGCGCCGCAGCCGAGCACCGCGAACTCGACGCCGGGCACCCGCAGCGACTCGGGATCGAATCGCTCGAGCAACCGGTCCACCTCCGCGCGGGCATGCACGCCGGCGGAGATCAATGCGGTCCATTCACCGACGCTGTGCCCGGCGACGGCGTCCGGCACGATCGCGAGCCGGCGCAACGCCTCGTCCAGCAACCGGCCGACGCCGATGACCGCGGTGCCGTGCCGGCCGAGGTCGCCCGCCGCGGAATCCGGTGCGGGCAGGCCGAAATGCGCGGCGACGTCGTCGACCCGGGGCGCGAACTCGGCTTCCAGGCCGGGAAACACGAATGCGATACCGGCATGCGGGTCCGACAACAGCGGCCGGGGAGTGAACCAGATGTCGTGGCGCCCTTGCCACGGCACGCCCTTCGCCACGATTTTCCTTGCCGTGGTGCGCTTTTTCGGAGTGGGTCCGACGATGCCGAGCCGGTACCGCCCAGTGGATACGGCGGTGTCCGGTGCGTCGAGCGCGGCGATCAGTTGCTCCGGACTGTTCGCGGCGAGCCGGAGCACCCGCTCGGGCTCGCGCACCGAGAACGCCGCGGGCGCCGCTCCGGGCGCCGACTCCAGCACGACATGGGCGTTGATCCCGCCGAACCCGAACGCGTTGACCCCGGCGCGGCGAACCCTGTCCGCCCAGGGACGCGCGGTGCCGATGGGCTGGAAGCGCGTCCGCGCCAGTTCCGGATGCGGGTCCTCGCAGTGCAGTGTCGGCGGCAGGAACCCGTGGTAGACCGCGAGCGAGGCCTTGACCAGCGCGGCGATGCCGGCCGCCGGCATCGTGTGCCCGATCATGGACTTCACGCT
>DASZUO010000070.1:0-42594 GCA_035547575.1 Amycolatopsis sp.
CGCCGGGGCGGGTGCCGGCAAGACCGAGACCATGGCGGCCCGGGTGGTCTGGCTGGTGGCCAACGGTTTCGTCACGCCGGACCGCGTTCTCGGCCTGACCTTCACCCGCAAGGCCGCGCGCCAGCTCGCCGAACGGGTGCGTGCGCGGCTACGGCGGCTGGCCGGGTCCGGCCTGCTGGACCGGCTCGACCCGGGCGGCGGGCGCCGTGCCGCGGTGCTCGCGGGCGAGCCGACGGTCCTGACCTACCACGCCTACGCCGGACGGCTGCTCGCCGAACACGGCCTGCGGCTGCCCGTCCAGCCGGGTGTCCGGCTGCTGTCGGAGACCTCGTCGTGGCAGCTCGCGCACCGGGTGGTGTCCACATGGGACGGTGATCTGGACACCGACCGGATCCCGGTGACGGTCACCGCGCAGGTGCTCGCGCTCGCCGGTGAGCTCGGCGAGCACCTCGTCGACGAGCGGCAGCTGGCCGAGCACACGCGGCGGCTGTGCGAGCTGATCGAGAACGCACCGCGGGCCAAGGGCCAGCGTGCGGCACTGCCGAAGGCGCTGCAGGAAATCGTGGCGGCGCAACGGTTCCGGCTCGCACTCATCCCGCTGATCGAGGGCTATCACCGGCGCAAGCGCAGCGAGGGCGCGCTCGACTTCGCCGACCAGATGTCGCTCGCCGCCCAGCTGGCCGCCACGCATCCGGAGGTGGTCGCGGGGGAGCGCGACCGGTACGGCGCGGTTCTGCTCGACGAGTACCAGGACACCGGGCACGCCCAGCGAGTGCTGCTGCGCGCGTTGTTCGGCGGGGTGGACAACCCGCCGCTGCCGGTCACCGCCGTGGGCGACCCGGCGCAGGCGATCTACGGCTGGCGCGGCGCGAGCGCGGCGAACCTCCCGCGGTTCACCACCGACTTTCCCAGGCGGGACAACGGAAAGCTGCTGCCTGCCCGCGAGTACGGCCTGCTCACCAGCTTCCGCAACCCGCCCGAGGTGCTGACGCTGGCCAACGGCATGTCCGAACCGCTGCGGGCACGCGGCCGCGGCGGGGCACGGCTGCGCGCCCGCGACGGCGCGGGCGCGGCCGACATCGAGTGCGGTCTGCTGCCCGACGTCCGCAAGGAACGCGAGTGGGTCGCCGACGCGTTGGCGCGGCGCTGGTTCGCCGTCCAGGACGCCACGGGCTCGCCGCCCACCGCGGCCGTCCTCGTGCGCCGGCGCGCCGACATGGCCCCGATCGCGGCGGAGCTGCGGGCCCGCGGGTTGCCGGTCGAGGTCGTCGGCCTCGGTGGGCTGCTCGACGAGCCCGAGGTGGCCGACCTGGTGGCGACGCTGCGCGTGCTGGCCGACCCGCTCGCGGGCACCGCCGCCGCCCGCCTGCTCACCGGCGCACGATGGCGCATCGCGGCGGCCGATCTCGCCGCGTTGTGGCGTCGCGCCGGCGACCTCGCCACGCCGGAGTCCAAAGAGGACGAGATTTTCGCGGAGCGTGCCGAGCAGACCGGTCTGGTCGACGCGCTGGACGATCCCGGTCATCCGGCGAACTACTCACCGGCGGGCTACGAGCGCATCCGCAGGCTCGCCGCCGAGCTCTCGGGTCTGCGGCGCCGGATGGACCAGTCGCTGCCGGAACTGGTCGCCGACGTCGAGCGCACGATGCTGCTCGACGTCGAGTCGCTCGCCCGCCCCGGCGGCGCGGGCCGCGCCCACCTGGACGCGTTCGCCGACGTCGTCGCCGACTTCGCGGAGACCGCACCCGACGCCACGCTGATGTCCTTTGTGGACTACCTGACCGCGGCGGTGCACGCCGAGGACGGGCTCACGCCGGGCGAGGTCGACGTGCTGCCGGACCGGGTGCAGGTGCTCACCGTGCACTCGGCGAAGGGCCTGGAATGGCAGGTCGTGGCAGTACCGCACCTGGTCGACGAGGTGTTCCCGAACCGCCGCCGGTCCTCGTCGTGGCTGCGCACGGTCACGTCGCTGCCCGCCGAGTTGCGCGGCGACTCGATGGACCTGCCGACGCTGCGCGTCGGGCACGGCATGGACCGCAAGGAGATCCAGGAAGCACTGGAGGAACACGAGCAGGGCTTCGCCGAGCGCGAGGCAGACGAAGAACGACGTCTCTGTTACGTCGCGCTCACCCGCTCCGAGCACGCGCTGCTCGTCTCGGGGCACTGGTGGAACGAGACGAGCATCCGGCCGAAGGGCCCCTCGGACTTCCTTGTCGAGGCCGCCGCGCTGGCCGGCGAGAGCACGATCTCTGCCTGGGCCGAGGAGCCGCCCGCCGACCAGGAGAACCCGCTGGTCGCCGAGTCGCGCACGGCTCGCTGGCCGGTCGACCCGCTCGGCGGCCGGCGTGACGCCGTCGCCGAGGGCGCGGACCTGGTGCTGGCCGCGCTCGCCGCGGGGGAGACCCGCGAGGAGGAGGACGATCCGGACGGCTGGATCGCCGACACCGACGTGCTGCTCGCCGAGCGGGCCGCGGCCGCCGACGCGGCCGAGGAGGTGACGCTGCCCCCGCACCTGTCGGTGAGTCAGCTGGTCGAACTGGCATCCGACCCGGCCGCGCTGGCCCGTCGGTTGCGGCGTCCGCTGCCGATCGCGCCGAACACGTTCGCCCGCCGTGGCACGGCATTCCACGGCTGGCTGGAACGGCGTTTCGCCGGCGAGCGCCTGCTGGAGATCGACGACCTGCCTGGTGCGGCCGACATGGGCGCGGCACCGGACGAGAAGCTGGACGAGTTGCGCGCGGCGTTCGAGGCCGGCAGCTGGGGCACGCGCACGCCGCATGAGGTCGAGGTGCCGTTCTCGACCGAGGTCGACGGCGTCGTGGTGCGCGGCCGGATGGACGCCGTGTTCGCCGACCCCGACGGCGGCTGGACCGTCGTCGACTGGAAGACCGGCGCGGTGCCCGAGCCGGGCAAGCTGAAATCGCTCGCCGTGCAGCTCGCGGCGTACCGGCTGGCCTGGGCGGCGCTGTCCGGCGCGCCGCTGGAGAAGGTGCGCGCCGCGTTCCACTACGTCCGGGAGGACCACACGCTGCGGCCGGTCGACCTGCTGGACGGGACGGGTTTGCGAGATTTGCTGCGGTCGATCCCCCAGAGTCCGGGCTGATCCTTTACGATCCGCGGCGTGCGAGACCCAGACGCGACCGAGGCGCGCCGCGGCGGCCTGGTCCGGATGCCGGAGCCGTCGATCACCCCGTTGCGGTCGATCCTCCGGCGGGTCGGCTACGCCCTGTTCGCGCTGGTGGCGACGGTGCTGATCGTCTATCTCGGCCGGGACGGCTACCGCGACGTCAACGACGATGGTGTGTCCCTTTTGGACAGCTTCTACTACGCCACGGTCTCGCTGTCGACCACCGGCTACGGCGACATCACCCCGGTCAGCACCTCCGCGCGGCTGATCAACGTCCTGGTGATCACGCCGCTGCGGGTGTTGTTCCTCATCGTGCTGGTCGGTACCACACTGGAAGTGCTCACCGAACGCTCACGGCAGGCTTTCCGGATCCAGAAGTGGAGGAACAAGGTGCGGGACCACGTGGTGGTCGTCGGGTTCGGCACGAAGGGCCGGTCGGCGGTCAAGACGCTGCTCGGCGACGAGAACGTCGAGCCGAGCCGGATCGTCGTCGTCGACACCGACCAGCAGGCGCTCGGCGCGGCGGCCGCGCTCGGCCTGGTCACCGTGCACGGCTCGGCCACGCGATCGGACGTGCTGCGGGTCGCGGGCGTGCAGCGGGCCAGGGCGGTCGTCGTCGCGACGAACCGGGACGACTCCGCCGTGCTGGCCACGCTCACCGCGCGCGAACTCGCCCCGGAGGCGCACATCGTGGCGTCCGTGCGCGAGGCGGAGAACGTGCACCTGCTCAAGCAGTCCGGCGCGAGCCAGGTCGTGGTGTCGAGCGAGACCGCGGGCAGACTGCTCGGCCTTGCCACGTCGACGCCGGTCGTGGTGGACATGGTCGAGGACCTGCTCACCCCGGAGTCGGGTCTGGCGATCGCCGAGCGTCCGGTTGAGCAGTCGGAGGAAGGCGGGTCACCGCGCCATCTTTCGGACATCGTGCTCGGCGTGATGCGTGACGGTGTCCTGCATCGCGTCGATTCGGCGCAGGTGGACGCCATCGAACCGGGTGACCGGCTACTCTACGTTCGTAAAGTCACGCCTGCTGACCACATCGAGTGATCCGCGGTCGTCACATCCCGGCCGCTGTGATTCGCCGGAACATTCTGGTTCCATGGACCGAGTGCAGACGACCGCGCACCAACTCCGGTGGAACACGCTGGTGATTCCCGTGCTCGCCGGGATCGCCATCGTCATCGCCGTGTGGTGGGCGGGGCCGGGGATACTCGGCGCTGCCCCTGTCGCGAAGGGCACCGTCACGGACGCCACCGTCGCCACCGCCGCGGCATGCACCGACCCGAACGCCCGCGAGACCGTGCAGTTCGACTTCGGCGGCCGCACCCACACCGGGTCGCTGGACGCGTGCGGGCACGACCAGAACGACCACGTCCGGGTCAGCGTGCCGACCGGGATCGGCACCGGCACGGCGGACGTGCACCTGGCCGACGTCGTGGAGGGCCACAGCGGCCTGCGCCGCCCCGCCGGGCTGGCGTTGCTGGCACTGAGTTGCTTCGCGGGCGCGATGTACGCGTCGCTGGCTGCCCGTGGCCCCCGCAAACCCGCGACGGCCGTCGTCACCGCCTAGCCCGCTCAGGAAACGTCCGAGGCCGGGGCCGCGAAGGTGTTGCATTTCGCGATGCGGTTGTACTGCGCCCCGGTCCGCCACCACTGCGCGTAGTGCGCGTTGGTGCCGTGGTCGTTGCTGCCCGACGTGTTGTCGCCGCGGGTGTCCTGGTCCCGCCAGGCTTTGGCGTACATCTCGCGGGTCACCGAGCCGCCGCGGTCGACCACGGCGCCGAGGAACATGCCCGAGAAGCACTGCGCCTGCAGTTCCTTGCGCCGCGACAGGTCGAGGCCGGCCGGGCTGTTCTGGCCCAGCGCGTAGATCCGCTGCCACACGGCGTCCATCAGCCCGGACACCTCCTGCACGTGATGGCCGTACTCGTGCGCGAACAGCGCCAGGTAGACGCCCGGGTTGTCGCCGTACTGGTCGATCTGCAGACCCTGGTAGGGCACGTACAGGTTGTTGTCGCAGTAGTACGCCGCGGTGGAGACGCCGACCGAGATGGTGCCGCACGCGGTCGGGAACGTGGCTCCCGTCGGGAAGTGCAGCATCGGCGGGCTGAACGGCAGGTGGTAGTACGCCAGGAACGGGCCCCACGCGTCGTTCAGGCAGCCCTCCGCGGCGGTGAAGAACGCCTCGACCGTCCGCTCGTCGTCGTGCCAGGTGGGCAGCGTGCAGACGATGTTCGGCAGTCCGGCGTCCGGGTCCTGCAGGATCGGGTGGTCGGCGAGTTCGAGCACCTTCTCGCCCGCTGCCGGGCCGGCGCCGGCCGCCGGTGCCGCGTTGCCCGGCCCGGCCTGGGCGGGCGCGGCGGCACTGCCCGACGTGGTCGTGCGGATGATGACGAACACCATCAGCCCTGCGAGCAGGACGGCAAGGGCACTCACGCCGAATGCGATGGCCGGCCGCGTCGTCTCCGCCGGTCGCCGGTGCCGTCGACGGGATCTGTGGGTACCCGTGGACGGGCGCGGGGCGGGGTGCGTCATGAGGCGACCAGCATAGCCAGTTCCCGCACATCACGACTCAGGAAATGCGTGCGTCCGGCGTGGTCGTGCGCGGCGCGCTCTGCGAGAGTGGGCGTCGACAGCATATGAACTGGAGAGACTGATGAGCGACCCCGGGGGCTGGACCAATCCTGACCAGCCGCGAAACGACCTGCCACCGGCGCCACGGCTGCCCGGCGGGCAGCCGTCCGGCTACGGCAAGCCGGGCGTGATCCCGCTGCGCCCGCTGTCCGTCGGCGAGATCCTCGACGGTGCCGTGACGACGATGCGCCGCCACCCGGCGCTGGTGTTCGGCATCGCCGCGCTCGTCGCCGTGATCAGCGCCGCGCTCACCCTCCTGGCGAACTACTTCCTGCTGCGCGACCTGCCCACCCTCACCGTGCCGGGTCCGGCCGCCAGCCAGCAGGAGCAGCTGGACTACCTGTCGTCGGTGCTGGGCCAGACCTCCTCCGCGGTCGGGGTGACGCTGGTGATCACGGTGCTCACCCGCACGTTCCTGTCCGGGTTCATGACCGTGGTGGTCGGCAAGGCCGTGCTGGGCAGCCCGGTCTCCCTCGGGCAGGCGATGTCCGAGCTGCGGCCGCGGCTGCTGCCGCTGCTCGGGCTCACGATCGTCTACACGATCATCGTCGCGGTCGCGTCGTTCTTCTTCGTCATTCCCGGCATCTGGCTCTACGTGCTGTTCGGCCTCGCCGCGCCCGCGCTGGTGCTGGAGCGCGGCGGTATCGGCGAGTCGCTGCGGCGGTCCCGGCTGCTGGTGCGGGGCGCGTGGTGGCGCGTGTTCGGCGTGCTGCTGCTGACGGCGATCGCCGCGGGCATCATCAGCGTGATCATCCAGATCCCGTTCAACCTGCAGTTCGGCGTCGGCAGCGTCGACTCGACCGAGCTGGCGTCGGCGTCGATGGGCGCGCAACTGCTGGCCGCGCTCGGCCAGGTGATCGCCCAGACCATCGTGGCGCCCTTCGCCGCCGGGGCGACCGCGCTGCTCTACATCGACCAGCGGATGCGCAGGGAAGGCATGGACATCCAGCTCGCCCGCGTGGCCGGAACGGCCCCCGGCCAGTAGTGCTCCCGAACCTGCTCGCGGACGTCCCGGTGGTGATCGACCGGGACGACGCACGCCGTGCCGCCGAGGCGGAGCTGAGCAGACCCGAGTACCGGGCGGCCGAGCCCGGCCTGGTGGAGCGCGTCCTGCGGTGGCTGGGCCAGCGGCTGGCGGATCTGTTCGCCGCCGCGTCCGGCGTCGTGCCGGGCGGTCCGCTGGGGTTGCTGGTACTGCTGGCCGTGGTGGTCCTGGTGATCGTCGTGGTGCGGTTGCGGGTCGGCAAGTTCACGCGGGACGTGCGCGTTCGGCGACCGGTGTTCGAGGGCAGGCCGCGGGCGGCGGCCGACCACCGTGCCGCCGCCGAGCAGGCCGCCGCTGCGGGCGACCTGGCAGGCGCGGTGCGCGAGCGGTTCCGCGCGATCGTGCGCGGGCTGGAGGAGCGGGGCGTGCTGGACGAGATGTCCGGGCGTACCGCCGACGAGGCCGCGCGCGACGCCGGGGCGCGGCTGCCCGGGTCGCGCGATGAACTGGCCGCCGCGGCCGAGAAGTTCGGCGCCGTCCACTACGGCGGCCTGCCCGCGTCCGGCGAGGACTACCGGCGGCTGGCCGCACTTGACGCTCAGTTGCCGCGGGAACGGCCGGGAGTTCTTACGTGACAACGGTTTCCCCCGACGCGCGGCGGGTCTGGCGTGCCGCGCGGGCACCTGTGGTGACCGCGCTGCTGATCGTACTGGCCGCGGTCGTGCTGCTGCTGACGCAGAGCGCCGGGCAGCACGGCGAGCTGGACCCGGACTCGGCCGACCAGAACGGCTCCCGCGCGCTGGCGACGCTGCTGCGCGACCAGGGCGTGCGGATCGTCACCGCGCGGACCGTCGACGAGGCCAGGCAGGCGCTCATCGCGAACCGGGACGCGACCCTGCTGGTGACCGACCCTGGCCTGGTGCGGCCCACGCTGCTCGGCGAGTTGCGTGGCCGCGTCGGCGAGGCCGTGCTCGTGGCGCCGCCGCAGGACACGCTCGACATCGTGCTGCCCGGCGTGTTCGTCACCGGGCAGCGGGATCCGGGCGTGCGCTCGCCAGACTGCACGGTCGCCGCCGCAGTCGCCGCGGGAAACGCGGTGCTGGGCGGTGGCGAGTACGTGGCCCACGAACGCGGCCGGACCTGTTACGGCGGCGCGTTGCTGCAGATGGGCACCACGACGCTGCTCGGCTCGGGCGACCCGCTGACCAACGCCAGGCTCGGCCAGGAAGGCGACGCCGCGCTGGCGCTTCGGCTGCTCGGCCGCACGACGACGCTCGTCTGGTACCTGCCGTCGCCGGCCGATCCGGGATCCGGTGTCCCCCAGCGGGGCCTGCTCGACCTGCTGCCGCGGCCGTGGCTGTTCGGCGCGATCCAGGTCGGCGTTGCCGCCGTGCTGCTGGCGCTGTGGCGGATGCGGCGGCTGGGGCCCGTGGTGTCCGAGCCGCTGCCCGTCGTGGTGCGGGCGGCCGAGACCACCGAGGGCCGCGCCCGGCTCTACCGCCGTTCCGGTTCACGCGCCCACGCCGCGCAGACGCTGCGCGAGGCCACGATCGCCCGCCTGCTGCCGGTGCTCGGTCTCGGCGCGCACGCCGAACTCGCCGCCGTGGTGTCCGCGATCATGGCCCGCTGCGGCTGGGACGCGGGTCCGCTGCTGTACGGTCCGGCTCCGGAGGATGACGCGTCGCTCGTCCGGCTCGCGAGCGAGCTGGACCGGCTGACGAGAGAGGTACGGGAATCGTGACGGCTGCCGCTCGAGAGGCGCTCATCGCGCTGCGGGCCGAGGTCGGCAAGGCGGTGGTCGGCAACGACGCCGCCGTGACCGGGTTGATCATCGCGTTGCTGTGCCGCGGGCACGTGCTCGTCGAAGGTGTGCCGGGGGTGGCGAAGACGCTGCTGGTGCGGGCGCTGGCGACCGCGCTGGACCTGGAGTTCAAGCGCATCCAGTTCACGCCCGACCTGATGCCGGGCGACGTGACCGGGTCACTCGTGTACGACTCGGGCGAATTCGCCTTCCGCGAGGGCCCGGTGTTCACCAACCTGCTGCTCGCCGACGAGATCAACCGCACGCCGCCGAAGACCCAGTCCGCGCTGCTGGAGGCCATGCAGGAGCGGCAGGTGTCGGTCGACGGCCGTCCGCGCCAGCTGCCCGAGCCGTTCATCGTGGTGGCCACTCAGAACCCGGTCGAGTACGAGGGCACGTACGCGCTGCCCGAGGCGCAACTCGACCGGTTCCTGGTCAAACTCACCATTCCCACCCCGTCGCGGGAGGACGAGGTCGGCATCCTGATCCGGCACGCGCAGGGCTTCGACCCCGGCGACCTCGCGGCGGCCGGGGTGCGCGCCGTCGCGGGTCCCGAGCAGCTCGCA
Organism: Amycolatopsis sp.; assembly: GCA_035547575.1. GTDB lineage: Bacteria > Actinomycetota > Actinomycetes > Mycobacteriales > Pseudonocardiaceae > Amycolatopsis_E. Next base: position 9,111 of record DASZUO010000070.1, read on the forward strand.
CAGGCGCGGACGGCGGTCGCCGGGGTCACGGTGAACCCCGAGGTGCTCGGGTACATCGTGGACCTCTGCCGCGCGACGCGGTCGCTGCCCGCGGTGCGTCTGGGCGTCTCGCCGCGCGGGGCCACGGCGCTGCTCGCCGCGACGCGCGCGTGGGCGTGGCTGGCCGGCCGCGACTACGCGACGCCCGACGACGTGAAGTCGCTGGCGCGCCCCGCGTTGCGGCACCGGCTGGAGCTGCGGCCGGAAGCCGAGCTGGAAGGCGCGACCGCGGACGGCGTGCTCGACCGCGTGCTCGCCTCGGTTCCCGTGCCACGCTGATGGCCATCACCGCGAGAGTCGGCGTGCTGGCGCTGCTCGGCGCGCTCGTGGTGGCTTTCGCGCTGCCGTCCTGGACCGGCGTGCTCGCCGTGCTGGCGGCGATCCTCCTGCTGGTGCTGTGCGATCTGGCGCTGGCGGGTGGGGTACGCGGGCTGGTCTTCACGCGCTCGCCGGGTGCTTCCGCGCGGCTCGGCGAACCCGTCGAGACACGCCTGTCGATCACGAACCCGGGGCGCCGCACCGTGCGCGCGCTGGTGCGGGACGCGTGGCCGCCAAGTGCTGGTGTGGAGTCCGACCGGCACCGCGTCGAGATCCCGCCAGGTGAGCGGCGCACGGTCGTGGTGCGGATGGTGCCGACGCGGCGCGGGGAGCGGCAGGCGTCGCGCGTGACCGTGCGGTCGACCGGGCCGCTCGGGCTCGCCGCGCGGCAGGGTTCGCATCGCGTGCCCGGGTCGGTGCGCGTGTTGCCGCCGTTCCACAGTCGCAGGCATCTGCCGTCCCGGCTGGCGCGGCTGCAGCAGCTCGACGGCAGGCAGGCTGCGCTGGTGCGAGGTGCGGGCACGGAATTCGACTCGCTGCGCGAGTACGTGCTCGGCGACGACGTGCGGTCGATCGACTGGCGCGCGACCGCGCGGGCGTCGGACGTCATGGTGCGGACGTGGCGGCCCGAGCGGGACCGGCACGTGCTGCTGGTGCTGGACACGGGCCGCACGTCGGCGGGCCGGGTCGGTGACGCGCCGCGGCTGGACGCCACCATGGAGGCCGCGTTGCTGCTGGCCACGCTGGCTTCCCGCGCGGGGGACCGGGTCGATCTGATCGCGTACGACCGGACCGTGCGGGCGAGCGCCACCTCGGCGAGCCCGGCGTCGCTGGTCGCCGCGATGGCGCCGCTGGAACCGAGCCTGGTGGAGCTGGACGCGCGCGGCCTGGTAGCCCAGGTGCTGCGGCGCGCGAAGCGGCGCTCGCTGGTCGTGCTGTTCACCGGGCTCGACGCCGCCCCGTTCGAGGCCGGCCTGCTGCCCGTGCTGCCGTCGCTGACCGCGCGGCACCGGCTGATGGTGGCCGCTGTCGCGGATCCGCGCGTCGCGGAAATGGCGCAGGGAAGGGAAAGCGCGGAAGCGGTGTACGAGGCCGCCGCCGCGGAGCGGACTCTGGGGGAGCGCCGTCACGTGACGGCGTTGCTGGCGCGTCGTGGCGTCGAGGTGGTGGACGCGCTTCCCGACGACTTGCCGCCCGCGCTCGCGGACCGCTACCTGGCGTTGAAGGCGTCCGGGCGGTTCTAGCCCGCCTCGGGCAGGACGTCGCCGGTTTCGTCGAGGTCTCCGGTGGCCCCGGCGCGCGCGGCGCGGCGGCCGAACACGAACACGTAGCCCAAGAAAGCGCTTTCCGCGAGGGCGCCGATGCCGATCCGGGCCCACGTGGGCAGGCCGGACGGCGTCACGAACGCCTCGATCACGCCGGACACCAGCAGCACGCATGCCAGCCCGAGCGCCATGGCCGCCGCGGCCCGGCCTTCGCGGGCGAGCGCCACGCCACGCGTGTGCCTGCCGGGGTTGAGCACCGTCCAGCCCAGTCGCAGTCCCGTGCCCGCGGCGACGAAGACCGCGGTCAGTTCCAGCAGGCCGTGCGGGGTGATCAGCCCGAAGAAGATGTCCAGCCGCCCGGCCGCCGACATCAGGCCCGCGCTGACGCCGACGTTCGCGGCGTTGGCCCACAACGCGAGCAACACCGGGATGCCGCCGAGCACGCCGAAGAACAGGCAGGTCGCGGCCACCCAGGCGTTGTTCGTCCACACCTGCGCGGCGAACGAGCCTGCCGGATGGCTGGAGTAGTAGGTCTCGAACGAGCCGCCGGGTTCGGTGAGGGAGCGGATCTGGTCGGGCGCGGCGATGCTCGCCTGCACCGCCGGGTTGATCGCGACCCACGCGGCGAGCAACCCGCTGACCACGATCGTCACCGCGGCCGTGGCGAGCCACCAGCGCCGCGTGCGGTACACGGCGGCCGGGAACCGCTGGGAGAAAAACAAGCCGACCTCGCGCCAAGCCGGCGAACTCGTGCCCGTCACGGCGGAGCGCGCCTGCGCGACGAGCGAGGACAGCCACGACAGCAACGCCGGATCCGGCGCCGCGGCGCGCACCATCGACAGGTGGGTGGCGCTGCGCTGGTAGAGGACGATCAGTTCGTCGGCCTCGGCGCCGCCCAACCGGCGCCGTCGCCGCAGGAGTTGAGCGAGGCGATCCCATTCGGCGCGATGGGTCGCGGCGAACAGATCGACGTCCACCCCGTCAGATTACAGTTACCAGGTGAGCCACGAACCCGATCTCGTGACCGGCGAAGCGGTCGTGCTCGACCTGCGTCTCGCGCGGCTGGCCAGCCGGGGGCTCGCGTTCGCGCTCGACGTGCTCGTGCAAGCCGTGGTGCTGCTGGGTCTGGTGCTGATCGTGGTGTTCTCGGGCGTCAACGACGACGCACTCGGCGCGGCGATCGTGCTGACGCTGCTCGTGCTGGTGCGCGTGGGTTATCCGGTGCTCTTCGAGGCGCTCGCGGGTGGCCGCACGCTGGGCAAGATGGCATTCGGGCTGCGCGTGGTCCGGGACGACGGCGGCCCGATCCGGTTCCGGCATGCGCTCACGCGCGGCCTGGCGGGCGCCGTCGTGGACTTCGGGCCGGTGCTGGTGTGGAGCGTGGTCGCGGTGGTGGTTTCGCTGTGCTCCGCGAAGTCCAAGCGGGTCGGGGACTTCCTGGCGGGGACGGTGGTCGTGCAGGAACGCGCGCCCGCGACCCCGGCGCCGATGATCAGCATGCCGCCGCTGCTCATGGACTGGGCGAGCCGCCTCGACCTGTCCGCCCTGCCGGACGACCTGGCCCTCGCGGCGCGGCAGTACCTGGCCCGCTACCCGACCCTGCGCCCCGACGCCCGCGACAGCCTCGGCTACACGCTGGCGCTGGAGGTCGCGGCCCGGATCGGCACGCCGTTGCCGGACGGGGTTCCGCCGTGGATGTACCTGATGGCCGTGCTCGCCGAACGCCGCAACCGCCTCACCGGCGGCGCGGCCGCCCACCGCCCCCCAGGTTGGACCGCCTTTTAGCGGGAGCCGAACCGGGGGGCCCGCTCACGAGACGTCGGAACTCGGTGCCGAGAAGGTGTTGCACTGGGCCAGCCGGTCGCTCTGGGCGCCCTTGCGCCACCAGGCCGCGTAGTGCGCGTTGGTGCCGTGGTCATGACTGCCGGACGTGTTGTCCCCGCGGGTCTCCTGGTCGTTCCATGCCGTGTCGAAGACCGCCTGCGTGACGGTGCCGCCGCGGTTCGCCGTCGAGCCGAGGAACATCCCCGAAAAACACTGCGCCTGCAGTTCCTTGCGCCGTGACATCTCCAGGCCGGGTGCGCTGTTCTCGCCCTTCTGGTAGATCACGTCCCACGCCGCGTCCATCAACCCGACAAGGTCCTGCACGTGATGCCCGTACTCGTGCGCGAACAGGGCCAGGTACACGCCCGGTTTGTTGCCGTACTGGTCCGTCTGCAGCCCCCGCCACGGCACGTACAGATGGTCCTTGCAGTAGTACGCCGCGGTCGCGACACCGACGTTGATCGTGCCGCAGTCGGTCGTGAAGCTGCTCCCGGTCGGGAACTCCAGGATCGGCGGGTGGAACGGCAGGTCCATCGCCGTGAGCAACTGGCCCCAGCGCGCGTTGAGGCATTGCAGCGCGGCGGTGAAGAACGCCTGCGAGGCCGCCGGGTCCCTCGGCCAGCCGGGCACCGTGCAGGCCGCGTTCGACAGCCCGGCGTTCGGGTCCTCCAACAGTGGGTGGTCGGCGAGCGCGAGGATCTTGTGCGGACCCGCCGAGGTGGCTTGCGTGGTGGTGGTGCGGCTCGACGTCGATGACGTGGTGCGTGACGTGCTCGAGTAGGACGATCGCGACGACGTGGGACTGGTGCTGGTCGCGGTGGTGCCGTAGCTGGTCGCGCTGCTCGTGGGGTGCGACGGCGACGCGACGACGGCGACCGTGACGACCGCCCCAACCAGCACCACCGCACTCAGGCACACGGCCAGGATCAGCCCGGTGTTGTGCCTCTTCGGCGGCGGCTGCCACTGCGGCTGCCAGTGCCGCTGGTGGCGCGGGGGCCAGGGCGGGGGCTGGGACATCGCCGGCTGCTCTTCCCTTTCTCGAGCACACCGGCGGACGTTCGGCATGCGCGGGCAAGCATAACGGCGCCCGGCCCCAGGGTGGTGATCTTCGCCGATTTTCCGGGCACCGGATGCGGCCGGGCACGCGGAGATGCCCGTAAGGTGGGGGCCATGGCCGCACCCGAGAATCTGCGCTTCACCCTGGACAACGGCTTACGCGTGGTGCTCGCGCCGGACACGACCGCGCCGGTCGTCGGCGTCTCCGTGCACTACGACGTCGGCTTCCGCTCCGAGCCGGAGGGACGAACCGGGTTCGCCCACCTGTTCGAGCATCTGATGTTCCAGGGTAGCGAGAGCCTGGAGAAGCTGGCGCACTTCAAGATCGTGCAGTCCAGCGGCGGCACGTTCAACGGGTCGACCCACCCCGACTACACCGACTACTTCGAGGTGCTGCCCTCGGCCGCGCTGGAGCGCGCGCTGTTCCTCGAGGCCGACCGGATGCGCGCGCCGAAGCTGACGCAGGAGAACCTGGCCAACCAGATCGACGTGGTCAAGGAGGAGATCCGGCTCAACGTGCTGAACCGGCCCTACGGCGGGTTCCCGTGGATCCTCCTGCCGCCGGTGCTGTACTCGACGTTCCCCAACGCGCACAACGGCTATGGCGACTTCACGGATCTCGAGCAGGCCGGCCTCGACGACTGCGCCGCCTTCTTCGACACCTACTACTCGCCCGCCAACGCGGTGCTCACCGTCGCCGGCGACTTCGCGCCGGACGTCGCGCGTGGCCTGATCGAGAAGCACTTCGACGACGTGCCCTACCGGCCCGCGCCGCCAAGGCGGTCCTTCGCCGAGCCGCCGCCCACGGGCGAGGTGCGCGGCACCCACACCGACCCGCACGCGCCGCTGCCCGCGCTCGCGGTCGGCTACCGGATGCCCGACCCGATCAACGAACTCGACGGTTACCTGGCCAACCTGGTGCTGGCCGGGATCCTCACCGATGGCGACGGTTCGCGGCTGCAGCAGCGGCTGGTGCACCGCGAGCCGCTGGTCACCGACATCGGCGCGGGCGCGGGGCTGTTCGGTCCGTTCGAGGCGCGCGACCCGGACACGTTCTCGATCACCGCGATCCACGCGCCCGATGTGGCACCGGATCGGGTGCTGGCGGCACTGGACGAGGAGCTGGAGAAGCTGGCCGCGACGCCGCCGGAGCCGCAGGAGCTGGCGAAGGTAACTGCGCGCTGGAGCGCGAGCCTGCATTCCGAGCACGACCGGCTGGTGTCGCGCACGCTCGGCCTCGGCTCGTTCGAGCTGCTCTACGGCGACCCGTCCCTGATGTACCGGCTGGCCGACCGCATGGCGGCCGTCACCGCCGACGACATCGCCGTGGCGGCCAAGGCGTTGCGTCCCGATTCTCGTGCGGTACTGCTGGTCGAGCCGGCTGGAGCACCGCACGGAGCGGGACGCGACGCGGCCCCGCAAGACATCGAGGAGAGCAAGTGAGCACTGCGACGCATCGCTCCGCGGAGGAGATCGGCCGGACCGCGGGCGGGCCGCGGCCGGTGCCGGCGCTCGGGGAGCAGACGGCCGCCGCGGACCTGTCCCAGCTGAACACGACGCTGCCCAACGGCCTGCGGGTGCTGCTGGTCCGCAAGGCGAACGTCCCGCTGGTGGAACTGCGCCTGCGGATCCCGTTCGCGGGCGAGGACCCGCTGCACGCGGCGACGGCCGAGGTGCTGGCCGAGACGATGCTCACCGGCACGCAGCGCCGTGACCGCATCGACGTCGACACCGAGCTGGCGCTGATCGGCGGCGAGCTGAGCGTGTCGGTGGACCCGGAACGCCTTGCCGTCAACGGGAACGCGCTCACCAGCGGCCTGCCGACGTTGTTCGACGTGCTCGCCGACGCGCTCACTTCCGCGTCCTATGTGGACAGTGAGGTGCGGCGCGAGTCCGAGCGCTTGGTCGAGCGACTCGCGGTGTCGCGCACCCAGCCGCGCGTGATCGCGCGCGAGGCGCTGCTCGAGCACTGCTACGGCGACCACCCGGTCACGCGGGAGATGCCGCAGGCCGAGGACGTCGCCACCGTGACGCCCGAGGCGGTGCGCGCGCTGCACGCCCGGTCGGTGCTGCCGCGGGGTTCGGTGCTGGTGATCGTCGGCGACCTCGAGCCCGACGCCGTCGTCCAGCAGCTCGGGGACGCGTTGAAGGCATGGACGTCCGACGCGTCGGCCAGGGAACTTCCGGCCTTGCCCGCGATTACCGGCGGGGACGTGCTCCTGGTGCCGCGGGCCGGTGCGGTGCAGTCGCAGATCCGGCTCATCGCGCAGGCACTGCCGCGCACGGACCCGCGGTACCCGGCGCTGCAGCTCGCGAACCTCACCTACGGCGGCTACTTCTCGTCGCGCCTGGTCGAGAACATCCGTGAGGACAAGGGATACACCTACAGCGCGCACTCCGGTTTCGAGTTCACCGGGGCGGGTGCGACCGTGGGAGTCGACGCCGACACGGCCAACGAGGCGACCGCCGCCGCCGTGCTGGAGACCTTCTACGAGCTGGGCAGGCTCGCGCTCGTGCCGCCCAGCGAGGAGGAGGTGGAGTCGGTGCGGCAGTACGCGATCGGCTCACTGCTGACCTCTACGGCGTCGCAGGCGGGGCTGGCCAGTCAGCTGGCCGCGCTCGCGGCGAACGGCCTCGGCGTCGAGTGGCTCACCGGGCACCCCGGCCGGCTGGCGGCGGTGACGGTGGACGAGGTCGCGCAGGCGGCGCTGGACTTCTTCGCGCCCACCCGGTTCACCGGCGTGGTGGTCGGCGATGCCGGCACGCTCGCGCCGAGACTGGCGGCGCTGGGCGGGTTCACCGTGGGAGAGCCCACTCGGTCATGACAACTCCGTTCACGCTCGGCAAGCTTCCGACCTTGTCCAGGTCCACTGTGGACCGGCAGGAAACGTTACGTACCAACCCGGACCGGTTGATCGCCCGCTGGCCCGAAGCGCAGGTGGTGCTGCTTGGCGACCAGGCCCGCACCCCGGTGCGGGCAGGCGAGACGGTGCTGGCCACGCGTAAGGCGTTGCAGTTCGGGGACGTCCCGCCGGAGGAGGCGGTGTTCCTGGGCGAATGGCAGGGCGTGGACTACTGGTCGCTGCCCGGCGAGCCGGCTGGCGACGGCGAGGTCGTGCGGATGCGCGGCAGCTGGGGGATGAGCGAGGAGATCCCGAAGGTCGACGACGAGCTGTGGGTCGACCTGCGCAGTTACGCCGACCGGCTGGACGACACGTCGGCCGGCCTGTTCACCACCGCGATGGCGCTCGCCACCTGGCACCGGCGGGCGCGGTTCTGTGCGCGCGACGGCAGCCCCACCCGGCGGGTGCAGTTCGGGTGGGCCACCCGATGCGAGGCCAAGGGGCACGAGGAATATCCGCGCACCGATCCCGCGATCATCTGCCTGGTGCACGACGAGGCCGGTGTCAACGGCGAGCGGGTTCTGCTGGGGCGCCAGCCGGTGTGGCCGCCGGGGCGGTACTCGGTGCTCGCCGGGTTCGTCGAGGCGGGCGAGTCGCTGGAAGGCTGCGTGGTGCGGGAGATCCGCGAGGAGGTCGGCGCGGAGGTCACCGATGTGCGGTACCTGGGCAGCCAGCCATGGCCGTTCCCCCGCTCGATCATGCTGGGCTTCGCCGCGCGCGCCGACTCGTCTCGCCCGCTGCAGCCCGCGGACGGCGAGATCGAGGAGGCCCTGTGGGTCCCGCGCGCCGACGTCCGCGCGGCGTTCGAGAACGACGGCGAACCCGTCCCGATTCTCGATGGCGCCTCGACGATGATGCTGCCCGGCAACTCGTCGATCGCCCGCGTGATGCTCGAAGCCTGGGCGTACGCCGATCCAGGAGCCTGACGTTCGGGCTGCCGATCGCCAGTACTACGGCTGGCCTCGGACCCGCTCGAGCGCGGCGGCGACGATGTCGTCCGTGGAGTCGGCGATGTCGGCGACCGAGCCGTGCTCATCGGGACCGAGTGGTTCTAGGTCGGCGAGCTGCGAGTCCAAAAGGGACACCGGCATGAAGTGACCCGGCCGGGCCCGCATGCGTTCGGCGAGCGTGTCGCGTGAGCCGGTGAGATGCAGGAACCACACGTCCCCACCGGAGCGGAGAATGTCCCGGTACGCGCGCTTGAGCGCGGAACACGAGACGACCCCGCCGGGCGCCTGGTGCTCGCGGATCCAGCCGGCGATGGCGCGCAGCCACGGCAGGCGGTCGGCGTCGGTGAGCGGATGGCCGGCGGACATCTTCTCGATGTTCGCCACCGGGTGGAACTCGTCGGCCTCGGCGTAGGGCGTGCTCAGACGCGCGGCGAGCGTCGTGCCGATGGTGGTCTTGCCTGATCCGGCCACGCCCATCACCACGACGACCGTCATTCGTCCTCCGGCAACACCGCGTCGGGCACTTCGAGTAGCCTCCGACCGACGTAGCAGAAAATACAGGGGGCGGATGAGTTGACTGCGGCGCGGGCAATCGGATTGCTGCTGGGGGCGGCTGCGGACGGAGTGATCACACAGCCGGCGCGCAAGGCGGACGTCGTGCGCGGGGCTGGCGTCGCGGGCGGGCTCGTCGTCGCCGGCGTCCTGGCCGAACGGGTGGCGCGCCGCAGCCCTGTCGCGCAGGCCCTGGGCACAGCCGCGGCGACCTGGGCCGTCCTCGGCGCGGCCCGGCTCGCCGCCGATGGCACGACGCTGGCCCGTGACCTCGAGGAGGGCGAACTCGACGGTGCACGCCAGACCCTCGCCGACCTCGACCCGCGGTGCACCGAGGGCCTCGACGTGATCGGCCTGGCCCGCGCGTCGGTGGAGTCCGTGGCGCAGCAGACGAACGACGCCGTCGTCGGACCGATGTTCTGGGGCGCGGTCGCCGGCATCCCGGGCCTGGTCGGCGCGCGGGCGCTCAGCCTCGTGCGCGGGCCGGCCGTCGTGGCGCGGCTGGCGGACCTGGTCAACCTGGTGCCCACGCGGTACGCGGCAGCGCTGACCGTCACCGGCGCGCCGGTCGTGGGCGGCTCCGCGAGCGGGGCGTGGCGCGCGTGGCGGCGCGACACCACTGCCCACCCCAGCCCGAACGCCGGCCGCGTCGAGGCCGCTTTCGCGGGCGCGCTGGAGATCCGCCTCGGCGGGCGGACGGTGTACCCGCACGGCGTCGAGGAACTGCCCGTGCTGGGCGATGGCCGCAACCCGGACGCCGGGCATGTGACACGTGCCGTCGAACTGTCCCGTGTGGTCGGGTGGCTGACCGCGCTCAGCTCTGCCGTGCTGGCCGTGCTGACCGGTCTTCGCCACCGGCGCCAGGCCGTCCGAGCGTAGGCCGGCCCGGTCGGTCCGGTCAGCCGGAAGCCGACCCGCGTTCCGTCGATCGCCCGTGGCTGCCGGTCGGCTCGGTACCGACCGACACAGCCTCGGCGGCCTCGTCATCGGCAAGGATCTGCGCGACCGACTTGCGCTTGTGTGCCCGCTTCTCCTTGGCGCGTTCGCCCATCTCGGTCAGCACGCCGCCCGGCTTGAGCTCGCGGACCGTGAAGTACGCCAGCCCCGCCAGCGCCATCACGCCGAATGCGATCCACTGCAGCGCGTAGGAGAAGAACGGGCCCGAGTCCGTCTGCGGCAGCGGGAGCGCGTTGAGCACGCCCGGCTGGTTCTGGTCGAGCTGGAAGTAGCCGGGCCGGATCGGCAGCCCGCTGGACCGTGCGACCACTCGCGAGTCCACGTCGTAGCTCTGCAGCCGCCCGCCCGTGGACGCGTCGGCGAACGCGGGCCGGTTCTTCGCGTCCGTCTCGTCCTGGCGGACGCGCGCGACGACCGTGACGGTGCCTGCCGGGGGCGCGGCGTAGGTGGGCACGGAGTCGTGCTCGGCCACCCGCAGGTAGCCGCGGTCCACCAGGATGTACTGGCCGTCGGTGGTGCGGAACGGGGTGAGCACCTCGTACGCGGGCTCGCCCTGCACGGTGCGCAGCCGCGCCACCACCTCGTCCTGCGGCACGTAGGTGCCGGTGACCTTGACCGGCGTCCACTCGTTCTGCGCGTTCGGTGCGACACCGGGCGCGAGCACGCTGCCGAGCGGCACCGGCGTGGCGTCCATCGAGCGCGCGATCGCGGAGTTCTGCGCCTCGCGTTCGGAGTTGCGGGAGAACTGCCATGGGGACAGCAGCCAGAAGCAGGCGAAGGCGAACACCAGCACCCCGGCCACGAGAGCGAGCCAGCTGGGTCGCAGCAAGAACTTCCAGCGCACGGGTCCACGGTAGCCCGCGTCGGTCAGGGCAGGCAGGCCCGGGCCGCGCTCAACGCCTGCCTGCCGTACCCGCCGCCGAACACGGCGGCGTGCATGAGCAGCGGAAACAGCTGGTGGAGGGGGACGCGGTCGCGCCAGCCCGCGGCCAGCGGCGCGCCCTCGTCCTCGGCGGATTCGGCGTAGCCGCCGAGGATGTGGTCGAGCAGTGACGTACCGAACAGCTGCAGCATCGCCAGGTCGCCCTCGCGATGCCCGCCGTGTGCGGCCGGGTCGATCAGCCACACCCCGTCGTGCGACCAGTGCACGTTGCCGCTCCACGCGTCGCCGTGCAGGCGGGCCGGCGGCTCGGGCGGGCCCGCGACGTCGGGCAGCCGCTCACAGAGCTGGTCGAAGATCTTGACCTCGTCCTCGGTGAACAGGTCCTGGTCCACGCACATCCGGACATACGGCTCGATCCGGTGGCGCGCATAGAAATCCGGCCAGTCCGAGCAGGGCTCGTTGCGCATCGGCGCGACGCCCATCCACGCCTCCGCGGGGCCGCCGGGTGGCGGGGCGCCGAACGCGTCCGCCCCGCGCAGGTGCAGCTTCGCCAGCCCACGGCCGAACCGCTCGGCCGCGTCGGCGGTCGGCGAGGCCGGCGGCACGTACTGCATCACCAGCCACTCGTCGTCGTTGCCACGCACCCCGGGCACCGGCACGTCGTCGTGCTCGCCGAGCCAGCGCAGGCCCGCCGCCTCCGCCGGGGCGGCCCCCGGTCCGACGCCGCGCTTGGCGACCACGACCTCACCACCCGCCAGCGTCACCAGGCAGATCGACCCGCCGCCCCGGCGTACGCCGGTGACCTCGCCCCCGCACAACCGCTCGACGGCTTCGCGCGCGTCCATCAGGACGGTTTTCCCAGTTCGGTGCGGACCCAACCGAGCAGCCCCGGAACCGTTCGCTCGATCATGCCGATGACCTCGGTGAAGCCATCGTCGCCGCCGTAGTAGGGGTCGGGCACCTCGGCGCCGGGCGGGGCCGCCGGGTCGAACTCGCGCAGCAACCGCACCCGGTCCGGATCGCCGACCTTGTCGCGCAACGTGCGCAGGTGCCCGGCGTCGGCGGCCAGCAGCAGGTCCGCGGCGAGGTGCTCGTCGTCGACCTGTGCGGCGATGTGGTCGCCGCCGTAACCGTGGTCGGCCAGCGTCTGCCTGGCGCGTTCGTCGGCGGGTTCGCCGACGTGCCACGGCCCGGTGCCCGCGCTGGTCACGCGCACCTGGCCGGCCAGGCCCGCGCGGCGCAGGTGTTCGCAGAACACCAGCGCCGCCATCGGTGACCGGCAGATATTGCCGGAGCAGACGAAACAGACGTGCAGCTGTGTCACACCTGACAGTGTGCCGTTCCGCGATCGCTGCGCGACCTCCAGGGCGCGGTCGGGTGCGGAGTAGCCGAGCGTGATGCGAAGATCCCGGTATGGCCGCGCTGTCCGAAATCATCGCCGTCCTGGAGGACGCCTACCCGCCCCGGCTCGCCGAGAGCTGGGACGCCGTCGGCCTGGTCTGCGGCGACCCGGCCGAGGACGTGGACCGCGTCCTGCTGTGCGTCGACCCGGTCGAGGCGACCGTCGCCGAGGCCGAGGGGATCGGCGCGCGGCTGATCGTGGCACATCACCCGTTGCTGCTGCGTGGTGTGCACGGGGTGGCCGCGGACACCACCAAGGGCGGTCTCGTGCACCGCATGATCCGCGGCGGCATCGCCCTCTACTGCGCGCACACCAACGCCGACTCGGCGAGCCCCGGTGTTTCCGACGCGCTCGCCGAGGCCATCGGGCTGCGCGTGCTGCGTCCGCTCAATCCGAACGACGACGGCGAAACCGGCATCGGCCGGATAGGGGAGCTGCCCGAACCCGAGCCGTTCTCCGCCTTCGTGCGGCGCGTGGCGAACGCGCTGCCGCACACCGAGCCCGGCGTGGTCGGCGGCGGCGACCCGGAGCGTCCGATTAGGACGGTGGCGGTGTCCGGTGGCGCGGGGGACGGCTACCTGGCCACGGCCACCGCCGCGGGCGTCGACGCCTACGTCACCGCGGACCTGCGTCATCACCCGGCGGGCGAGCACCTCGAAGGTGGCGGGCCCGCACTGGTCGGACTGACCCACTGGGCGAGCGAGTGGCCGTGGTGCGAGCAAGCCTCGGGGATTCTCCGGAGGGCCTTTGCGGGTAACGTCGACACTCACGTGTCCACGCGCCGCACGGACCCGTGGACGATCCGAGTTTCGAGGGAGCACATCCAGTGAAGGCAGACCCCGCCGTCCAGCGTCAGCTGCTCGACCTCGCCAAGGTGGACGCGGATCTCTCGCGCGTCGCCCATCGCCGCCGCACGCTGCCGGAGCTGGCCGAGATCGAAGCGGCCGAGAAGACGGTGCGCAAACACCGGGATGCGCTGGTGGCATCGGAGACCGCGATCTCGGACCTGGACCGCGAGATCGCGCGGCAGGAGAAGGAGATCGAGTCGGTCCGTGCTCGCGAGGACCGCGATCGCAAGCTGCTGGATTCCGGTTCGGTGTCGGCGAAGCAGATGAACGACCTGCAACACGAGCTGGAGACCCTCACCCGGCGCCAGACCGCGCTCGAGGATGACCTGCTCGAGCTGATGGAGCGGCGTGAGGCCCTGCAGCTGGACGGCAGGCGGACGGGCGCGGAGGTCGACAAGGCGGAGCAGGAGCGGGAGAGCGCGAAGGCCCGCCTCGACGAGAACGTCAAGGATCTCGACACCACGCAGGCCCGGCGCGACGAGGAGCGAGCCAAGCTCGTGCCGCGGTTTCCCGAGGACCTGTTGAAGCTGTACGAGCGGGTGCGCGAGCAGAAGGGCATCGGCGCGGCGCTGCTGCGGGCGCGGCGGTGCGGCGCCTGCCAGCTTGAGCTGGACCGCAGTTCGATCTCCGATATCAAAACGGCGGCCGCCGACGAGGTCGTGCTGTGCGACAACTGCGGCGCGATCCTCGTGCGCACCGTGGAGTCGGGCCTGTGAGAGTGATCGTCGAGGCCGACGGCGGTTCGCGCGGCAACCCCGGTCCGGCGGGCTACGGCGCGGTGGTCCGGGATGCCGATTCGGGTTCCGTGCTGGCCGAACGTCAGGACGGCCTCGGCGTCGCGACGAACAACGTCGCGGAGTACTCGGGCCTGATCGCGGGTCTCGAGGCCGCCGCGGAGCTGGGCGCGTCCACTGTGGACGTGCGGATGGACTCGAAGCTCGTCGTCGAACAGATGTCCGGCCGCTGGAAGATCAAGCACGAAGGCTTACGCCAACTGGCCGACCGGGCGCGGGCTCTCGCGGCGCGGTTCGAACGGGTCCGCTTCGAGTGGATCCGCCGCGCCGAGAACGCACACGCCGACCGCCTGGCCAACGAGGCGATGGACACCCAGGCCGGCAGCGCCCCCAGTCGCGCCGCGTCGTCCCCCCTCCCGCCGGCGTCGTCGCCCGCACGCTGGACCGGCGCTCGCGGTGAGCCGACTCGCCTGCTGTTGTTGCGCCACGGCCAGACCAAGATGTCGATCGACCGCCGCTACTCGGGCCGCGGCGACGTCCCCCTCACTGAGCAAGGGCGGCAGCAAGCGGCCGCCGCCGCGAAACGCCTGGCCGCGATGCCGGATGTCGTGACCGACGGCGAACCCATCCCGGTGATCGCATCCCCCCTGACCAGGACAAGGCAGACGGCCCAAGCGGCGGCGGACGCGATCGGCGCACGGGTGGAAACGCACCAGGGCTTGCTCGAAACGGACTTCGGCGAGTGGGAAGGCCTCACCTTCGCCGAAGCCGCCGAACGCGACCCCGACCACCACGGCCGATGGCTGCGGGACACCAGCGTGGCGCCCCCGGGCGGCGAATGCTTCGACGACGTGGCCCGCAGAGTCGCCGCCTTCCGCGACGAAGTCACCGAACGGTACGCGGGCCGCACCGTGCTGGTGGTAAGCCACGTCACGCCCGTCAAGCAGATGCTGCGCCTGGCACTGGACACCGGGCCATCGCTGCTGTTCCGGCTGCACCTGGACCTGGCGTCGCTGTCGATAGCGGAGTTCTACCCGGACGGCAACGCAAGCGTGCGACTGGTAAACGACACGTGCCACCTGGGCTGAGCGACAGTTCCCGGTGTCATGTAAGTCGATGGCGGAACTCCGTTTCGGTGCGCTTCCTCCGCTGCCTGACGAGTCGGTGGCCGCTGGCCCTCCCCCACCCCGATCCCTGAGGGTTCTACGCCGCGGTCGGGCCGCGTCAAGCCCGCTCCTTCGTCGCGCCGCTTCGCAGTGGCTGCGCCAGGCTTGACCCGGCAGGACCACGGCGTGGTTCGGCTTGGGATCGGGGTGGGGGGAGGTGTGGATGGTCGCCGGGTGCTTTCCCGGTGTCACCGGAGTCCTGACCACAGTGCGACCACCGCCGCCCCCAGGGTCACCGGCACCGTGAGCGCTCCCAGCCGGAAGAAGTCCCGGGCGGCCGGCCGCTCGGGCAGGGACCGGCGCCAGAGCAGGGTCGCCAGCGAACCGTGGTAGGTGGCGTTCGGGCCCAGGTTGACGCCCACCAGCACCGCCAGCACCAGGCCCGCCGCCGGGGTGGGGCCCAGGGCCGCCAACAGGAGCAGCGTCGCAGGCAGGTTGTTGACCACATTCGCCAGGACGGCCGCGATCACAGCCGTCAGCAGCAGCGCCGGGAGACCGGTGCCGTCCGGCAGAAGTGCGCCGAGCACGTTGTGGGGCACCAGATCGACGAGTGCGGCCAGCAGCAGCACCACAAGGCACAGCAACGGATTCGCCGCTTTCACCAGCTCCGGGACCCGTACCAGCCGCTGCGCCAGTGCTCGCGCGGCCAGCACGCCCGCGGCTGCGGCGGCGACCCAGACCGGGGCGACTCGGAGCAAGGGCGCGACACCGAAGCCGGCCAACGTCAGGCCCACGACGATCAGCGCGAACACCGGGGCGGGCGGCACGTCGGCCTCCTCGGTGCCGACGCCTTCGAGATCCGTCGCGAAGAAGCGGGCGAAAATGCCCAGTTCGACGATGATCGTGACCAGCCACGGCAGCGCCATCAGCCTCGTGAAGGCGCCGAAGCTCAAGCCTGAAGCCGAGAAGGCCAGCAGGTTCGTCAGGTTCGAGATCGGCAGGAGCGTCGAAGCCGAGTTGGACAGGTGGGCACAGGCGAAGACGTGTGGCCGGGGCGTCAGGCCGAGGCGTTTCGCGGTCGCGTAGACCACCGGGGTCAGCAGGACGACCGTGGCGTCGAGGCTGAGCACGGCCGTGGTGCCCGCGGCGGCCGCGAACGTGAGCACCAGCAGGCGCCGGGGCCTGCCGTGGCAGGCTGCCGCGAGTCTGGCGCCCAGCCACGTAAAGACGCCGTATACCCCCGCCAGGTGCGCCACCACGAGAATCGCCGCCAGGAAACCGAGGGTCGGCGGGATCCCGTGCACGCCACCACGCTAGCTGCGGTCCGCGCCGAGCGGCTACGCTGTGTGCGCGGACGAGGTGGCCGGGCGGCCGCGAGGGTTACTCCTCGAGGAAAGTCCGGACTCCACAGGGCAGGGTGGTTGCCAACAGCAACCCGGGGTGACCCGCGGGACAGTGCCACAGAGAACAGACCGCCCCGGTCTCGGTACCGGGGTAAGGGTGAAACGGTGGTGTAAGAGACCACCAGCATCCCGGGTGACCGGGATGGCTCGGTAAACCCCACCCGGAGCAAGGCCAAGAGGACGCCCCCAGGGGTGTCTGCGCAGGCGTTCGAGGGCTGCCCGCCCGAGCCTGCGGGTAGGCCGCTCGAGCCTGCCGGCAACGGCAGGCCTAGATGGATGGTCGCCGCCCCGGCAAGCGCCGGGGAACAGGATCCGGCTTACAGGCCAGCTCGTCCGCCCCTGTCGCGCCACACCGACGTCGCTGCGCCGCCTTCTCGGCGACGCCGTCACGTCGCCAGAAGTCGTCGAGACCGCCGAGCCGGCCCGTGGGACACCGCGATCGGGGAAATCTCGCGACGTTGTGGGTCAGAATGTCACGCAGGGTGGCCATTCGGGGATACGATCGTGCGTCCTGTGACCATTTCCCCCGGTCACGCTGATCGACTTCGTAGTCACATCAGTCACAGACGGGTAGAACGCCTGCCCCCGATCGGGCCATGCCACACTATCCGGGCTGGCAATAACCGGCGCTGTCACGAACCCAGCGTGAGCAAAGTGCTCGCCTGCGGGTGACTTCGCGCTCCAACTACGAAATACGGGTGGACGGGGTTAATCCTGGGCGGCCTTGCAACGATGATGGAGGGCGACGAGTTCAGGGAGAGTGGCCGTACTGTGCCTTGTGAAGATGGGTTACTTTCAACAGAGAGCAGCTCAGCTGTCACAGGTAGTGACACAATGATCTGGACCAGACCGGACAAAGCTCCAGCCCCGTGGGCCCCGCCCGGCGTGACCCACCCGACCACACTCCTCGCACCCGGGAGTACGCGATGACCATGATGACGCTTGTGAGCCACCTGGCGCAGGGCGAGATCAAGACCCGAGGCGTCCAGCAGTGGATGCTCGACAACATCATCCCACTGGTACTGCTGGCCGTCGCGTTGCTGCTGCTCTGGCTGGGCGGCGGCAAGGGCGACAACGCCGGCGTGATGCGCCGCCTCGCGGGTGTCGTGATCGCGCTGGCGATCATCGGGCTCGCCGTCAGCGGACTGGGCGTCAACGTCGGTTCGTGGATCGCCGGCCTGTTCACCGGGTAACGGCTCGGGGGACGGCGCGTGCGGATTCGAACCGATGACGAGGTCTACCGGGTCGATGCCGTTTGGCTCGGCCCGCCCAAGGCGACGTTCCCATGGCGTGCCCGGTACGTCGCCTGGGGCGTAGGAATCGCGGTCTTCCTGGTCGTGCTCACCGTCGAGCGGCAACTGGGCGTGGGTTTCGGGTTCTTCTCGACCGCGTGGGCGTTCATCGCCACCATCCTGATCACGCGGCTGATCACCCGAAAGATCAGCCACGAACGCCCGCTCGGTGCGGTATTCACGATGTGGTTGCGGGAGTTGCACGCGCCGCGGGAACGGCCCCGCGGCGAAGGTGGTGCGGTCACCGCCACCAAGCTCCGGGTGCGCTCGGAGCGGCCCTTGCCCAGGAACAAGCGAGCACGCCGGAGCCGCCACGCGGCGCCGGCGAGGAGGTAGCCGGTGTTCGGTCGCCGGAAGGACCGGGAGCAGGACACGCGTGGCGCCCAGCAGTGGGAGCCGCGGCCGGGTCGTGCCCAGCCCGACCCGAAGCAGGGCAACCGGCGGTTGCCGGGGGAGCAGGCGATCCCCGCCTACACCCCGTCGATCGCGGCCCGCAGCATTGACGGGCACCTGTTACGCACCGGGCACGAGGTCTACGCGTGGTACCGGCTGGCGCCGCAGCGCTGGTCGTTCCGCTCCGATTCGCAGCGGCGTGACCTGATCGCCGCGATCGCCGGTCAGTACGCCGAACTCCAGGGCCGCTGGCTGCATCTGCGCGTCACCACGCGCCCGTACCCGATCCGGATGTGGGCCGAGGCGCACGTGCACAACGCGGTCGGCCGCCCGCCGGACACCCCGGGCGCGCTGTCCTTCGACGACTACCTGATCGGCGAGCAGCAGCAGCTCATGGGCCGCTCGATGGCCGAGAAGGAGGTCTACATCGGCGTCCAGGTGCAGACCCGGCGGATGGTGGACCGTGCGGTGGAGAGCGCCGCGCCGCTGCTGCGGCGGATCCTGCCCGAGGCCGTCGACGCCGAACTGACCGCACTGGACTCCGAGGTGGAGCACCTCGACCAGGTGATCGGCTCGTCCGGCCTGGAAGGCAGGCCGGTGCACGCCGACGAGATGTCCTGGCTGATGCACCGGTCGTGCTCGCTGGGCCTGCCGGCGCCGCGCAACATGCCCGCGGTGCCGGGTTCGGAATGGGAGCCGGAGGACCTCGCGAGCTTCACCGACGCGGCGGACTTCCACGCCGACCCATACGCGCCGACGCTGACCGTGCGCGGGCGCACCGGGTCCAACGCCGGGGTGAAGCGGTATGTCGCGGTGCTGACCGTCGGCCAGATGCACGGCCTGCAGATCCCCGAGGTCGACGACCCGTGGGTGCAGCACGCCGACCGCCTGCCTGCCTCGGTCGAGTGGTCCGCGCGGATCTACGTGCGCCGCCCCGA
The DNA here is from genome assembly GCA_035547575.1 of Amycolatopsis sp. Classification (GTDB taxonomy): domain Bacteria; phylum Actinomycetota; class Actinomycetes; order Mycobacteriales; family Pseudonocardiaceae; genus Amycolatopsis_E. The sequence continues at coordinate 27,974 of DASZUO010000070.1, forward strand.
AGAGGTGGCGGGCGAACTCCAGCGCCAGATGAACAAGGTGCGCTCCCAGGTCAAGCACTACACCGACGAGCACGAACTGGAGCCGCCGCAGTCGCTGGCGCGCCAGGCCTCGCGCGTGCTCGAGATCGACGACGAGATGACGTCGGGCTTCACCGCGCTGGCCACCCGGGTGCGCTCGTGGTGGCGGCTGGCGGTGTCCGGCCCCACCGAGCGTGACGCGCTGCGGCTGGCCCAGCAGCTGCTGGACCTGTACAAGCCGAAGGTCGCCATCGAGCATCCGGAGGCTCAGTACGCGATGGCGCGGGAGTTCATCCCCGGCGAGCCGCTGGCCTCGTCGGCGTACATGCGCCGCGGTTCGGTGGTGTGGGCGGCGGCGGCCGTGCCCACCGCGACCGCGGAGGTCGGCGACCGGCGCGGCATCCTGCTCGGTGAGACCGTGACCGCCACCCGGCGCCCCGTCGCGTGGGACCCGTGGATGGCGCAGGAGATCCGCGACGGGTCGGGCCTGACCGCGATGGTCGCCGGGCTCGGTGGCGGCAAGTCGTTCCTCGGCGGCGGCATGGTCTACAAGACGCTCCGGGCGGGTGCGCACTGGACGCTGCTGGACCCGTCGGGCCCGCTGTCACGCCTGTGCGATCTGCCGGAGATCAAGCCGTACGCGCGGCCGATCAACCTGCTCAACGCCCAGCCGGGCATCCTCAACCCGTACCGCGTGGTCGCGGAGCCGCTGCTCGAGCACTTCATGGACGAGGAGGACCCCGAGCGGGCGTGGCGCCGCGAGCGCGCGCTGGCCGGAGCCACCCGGCGTCGCCTGGTGCTCGACGTGCTGGCCGGCATCCTGCCGTACGAGGTCGCGCGGATGCCGCAGAGCCGGATCGTGCTGCTGCGCGCGGTCCGCGCGGTCGGTGGCCGCTACGACGCCGACCCTGGCCAGGTCATCGACGCACTGCGACGGGACGCGTCCGAGCACCACGAGCACGCGATCGTGGTCGGCGACTTCCTCGACGAGATGCGGGAACGGATGTCGCTGCTGATCCCGGAAAACGACGCCGACCCGTACTCCGAGACCCGCGACGACCGGCTCACCGTGCTGACCATGGCCGGGCTGACGCTGCCGAAGGACGGCGTGGGCCGCGAGCACTGGACCGATGCCGAGGCGCTGGGCGTGGAGATGCTCAACCTCGCCGCCTGGCTGACCGCCCGCTCGGTGTACGAGAAGCCGAAGGACCAGCGCAAGGGCGTGTGGATCGACGAGGCGTTCTTCCTGTCGGAGGTGCCGACGGGGCGGGTGCTGATGAACCGGTTCGCGCGCGACTCCCGTAAGTGGAATGTGCGGGTGCTGCTGTCCTCCCAGATCCCCGCGGACTTCCTGAAGATCCAGGGTTTCGTGGCGCTGTTGGACTCGGTGTTCGTCGGCAGGCTCGACGACGACGAGGCGCAGGCCGACGCGCTGCGGCTGCTGAAGGTGCCGGTGGGCGTCGGGTACGAGCAGGTCGTGGCCGCGCTCGGCCGGCGGCCGGGCGCGCACCGCGACCTCGAGCGCGATCGCGAGCCGCGCCAGTTCATCTTCGGGGACGGTGCCGGTGGCGTGGAGCGGATCCGCGTCGACTTCTCCGGGCCGCACCTGGAGCACCTGCGCGCGGCGATGGACACCACGCCGGGTTCGAAGGACGCGTTGCCCGCGGACAACCGGATCAGCCGGTCCGTCACCGAACAGGAGCCGCAGCACGTGCCTGTGCCACCCCTGGAGGAGGACGAGCTGGAGCCGGATCTGGAGCTGGCCGCCGAGCGGGAGGTGGGCCTGACCGAGGAACAGCTGCTCGCGGAGGGCGAGACCGCCGCCGCGGGCAAGCCGGGCGGCGGCCATGGCCGGGACGCGGCATGAGGACTGCTTGCGGGTCCGAATCATCTGCGCCATGCCTGGCTGACGTGGCGACACAGTCGCGGCTTGCCGTGTCCGTCGAGGCCGCCGCATGACGCTCGTGACTCTGCTGTGCGTGCTCGCCTGCGCCGCCGCCTGGCACGGGCTGAAACGTTTTGTCCGAAATGGCGGCTTCAAGGGCAAAAGGCCAGGCAAGGCCGCGACGACGTTCGCGGTCGCGCTGCTGCTCCTGCTCCAGACGCTGGCGACGGCGCCGTCCGCGTCCGCCGCCGCGTGTGGTGACGCGCCGAACCCGGAGCGCCCCGGCTCGGGCATGGTCGGCGCACTCGACCCGGCCGAAGGGCAGGGCGAGGCGGGCAGCGCGTACAGCGACTACGGCTACGCGGGCATGGTCTGGAACACCTACGAGACCAACTGTTCCCCGCTGTCGAGCATCGCCAGCCCGAACTCGACCATCGACACGTGGGCGGGCAACGAGCTGTTCAACGTCGCGAAGAACCTCGTCGGCGCCACCAACTCGCTGCACTACACCGTGATGCAGGGCGGCCTGCTGAACCCGATCTACAACGCGGTCAAGGCCGGCGCCGAGAAGGTCTACAACAACATCTATGGTCAGCTGTTCGGACTCGCGGCGCTGATACTCGCGATCTTGATGTTCCGCAACATCTGGCGTGGCGACCTGGCCGCGGTGAGCAAACGCGGGCTCTACGCGCTGGCCGCGATGTGGCTGGCGGCCTCCTCGCTGGCGATGTTGCGGTACTTCGACCCGATCGACAACGCGATAGTCCAGACCACCACCAACATCCAGGCCGGGTTCGTCGACGACTCGCAGGACCGCGGCGTACGGCACATCCTGCCGACCGACCTGCACAACCAGGTGGTGTACAACAACTGGCTGCGCGGCGAGTTCGGCGCCGCGGACGCCCCGCAGGCGCAGCAGTTCGGGCGGCCGCTGCTGGACGCGCAGGCGTTCACCTGGGCCCAGCTACGCAACGGCGACGACGCCAACCAGGCGGTCGTGGACGGGAAGAAGAACTCGTACAAGCAGATCGCGACGCAGCTGGGACCCGCGACCGGGTACTTCACCGGTGAGGACGGCAGCCGCACCGGTGCCGGGTTCCTCGCGCTGCTGCAGAGCCTGGTCTACGCGCTGTTCCAGTTGCTGGCCAAGGCTTCCGTGCTGCTGGCACAGGTACTGATCCGGCTGTTCGCGCTCACCGCGCCATTGATCGGGCTGGTCGCGCTGGTGCACCACGACATCCTGCGCCGCGTGGCGAAGGTGCTCGGCGGTGTCGGATTCAACCTGATCGTGCTGGCGGTGCTCGCGGGCGTGCACGCGTTGCTGCTACAGGCGATCTTCGCCGCGGGCAACTCGCTGTCCATGCTGACCCAGATGGCGCTGGCGGGGCTGGTGACGATCCTGCTGTTCCTGGTGGGACGGCCGGTGCGGCGGTTGTGGCAGATGGTCGAGATGTCGGTCGGCATGGTCGGCTCCTCGGTCCCGGCGCCCAGCGGCCTCTTCTCGCGGTTCCGCCGCAAGAACGCGGGCCCGACGCCGCAGGACGAGTTCTGGCAGGGCGTGCGCGACTCCGACGACAGCGATCTCGAGACGCGCGGCCCGATGGGCGCCACGGCCGGTGGTGGCCGGTTCCGGCCCGAGGCGACCATCTTCGCGAACTCGCAGCGGCTCGACGGCGCCGGCTCGAGGGCCGCGCGTCCCGCGGCCGCGTGGTCGGGTGCGCCGTGGCCGGGCGGGGGTGCCTTGCCGGGCAACGGGTCCCGTCGCGCGCTGCCCTCCGGCGGCGGTCCAGGCGTGCGGCCCGGGTATGTGGCCGGTGGCGGTCCCGACGACTACGTGTACTCGGCGCCGCCCGGCACCACCCGCCGAGCCGACGCCTGGGTGCCGCCGCAGCCGCAGAGCCGCCGGGTCGACACCTCGCCGGTGTTCGACCGGGAATGGGAGCAGCGGGAGTCGGTCGTGGTGCCGTCCCGTATGGCGACCCCGCGGGTGAGCGCAGCGTCGCCGGCGCCGTGGGCTCCGCAGCCACGGCGAGCCGAGCGGGAGCTTGTCGGCGGCAAGCCGGTGCACGTGCTGTACCGCCCGTCGCGGGGCATCGAGGTGCGCGAGGATCTGCGCGACACGGATCACTTCGTGCGGTGAGGTGAGCGATGCCGATCAGAACGAACCGCGGGCGGACCGCGGTCTACCGCAGGCTATGGGGATTCCCGCTCCGGTCGCCGAGACATCTCGCGGGCACGGCGATCGCCGTCGCGGTGCTGGTCATCGCGATCGGCATCGTCGTCCCGCAGTTCCTCGGCAACAACGGCGGCGGCGACCAGGGTCCCACTCCGCTGCAGATCAAGGACCCGGCCTCGACGGGCCAGCAGGCAGGCACTTCGGCCACCAGCGCACCGATCTCCACGCGGCTGACCGCCCCGCTGGTGCAGCCGACATCGGCCGCGCCGAACCCGGACGCGCTGAACACGGCGAAGTTGTGGGCGCAGGCGTGGGTGAACCATCCGGCCGGGATCACGAACGCGCAGTGGCTCGACGGGCTGCGTCCCTACACCACCGACGAGTTCCTGCCGCAGATGTCCACTGTGGACCCTACGAACATTCCCGCGACGCGTGTCACCGGCGATCCGGTGGCCACGACTTCCTACACCAGTTCCGTTCAGGTGGTCATCCCCACCGACGGCCCCAAGCTCAGCATCACCGTGTCGCAGACGACCGCCGGCTGGCGCGTGTCCTCCTACGACCAGGCGAGCTGAGCGATGCGGCTCGGGGTGCTCATCGGGGTCATCATGGCCGCGCTGGTCGTGACCGTCGCGACCACGACCGTGGTGGTCAAGGTCGTCACCGACCAGCAGGCGGCGCAGGCGCAGGCGTACAGCAACGTCAGTTGCGACGCCGCGATCGGCCCGACGAACCCTGGCGATGCGCAGACCGCCCAGGGCCAGGCCGCCGCCCTCGCCGAGGACTCGAAGCAGATCGTCGCGATGATCGTCTCGATCGGCAAGCAGCGCGGGCTCTCCCCGCGGGCGTGGCAGATCGCGATCCAGGCGGGCATGACGGAATCGGGGCTGCACAACCTGAGCTACGGCGACCGCGACTCGCTGGGTGTTTTCCAGATGCGGCCGTCGATGGGCTGGGGTTCGCAAGCCCAGTTGCAGGACGTCGGATACGAGATCAACAAGTTCTACGACGTGCTGCTGGCCGTGCCGGACTGGGACCAGCAACGGCCGGGCACGTCGGCGCAGGCGGTGGAGCGCTCGGCGTTTCCCGAGCGGTACCACAAGTGGGAGCCGATGGGGGCGTACCTGGTGCAGAACGTCGGCCAGGTGAGCCAGGTCAGCGACTGCGGTCAGAGCGTCGGTCTCGCGCTGCCGCCGAACCAGAAGGCGTCCGCGGCGATCGCGTTCGCCTTGGGGGAGCAGGGGAAGCCGTACGTGTGGGGCGCGACCGGGCCCAGTTCGTACGACTGTTCCGGGCTGATGTTGCGGGCGTACGAGGCCGCGGGCGTCACCCTCGACCGGGTGTCGGCCGATCAGTACCACGACGGGGCGATGTTGCCGGCGCGTGACGCGCAGCCCGGCGACCTGCTCTTCTGGGCGTACGACCCATCCAACCCCAACACGATTCACCACGTCGCGATGTACCTTGGCGGCGGGAAAATCGTGGAGGCCCAGCAGACCGGTGTGCCGGTGCACGTCCGGCCGGTGTCGTTCGACGAGGACGAGTTGGTGCCGCAGGCAGTGCGGCCCGGAGTCTGAGCTCAAGGGATCAATTGTGGCTAAGAAGTATGGGAAGCGGCGCAAGTCCGGGGCCGGCGAGCCGCGGGACATGTTCGGCGCGCCTCCGCCGCTCCGGGCCGCCCCGGTGCGGCCCGCGTCGAGCACGCCGCTGGCGGACTACCTGTCGGCGAACTGGCCGGGCGTCAGCGAGGGATACGTGGTGCTGCCACGGTCGCTCGCCGAGGCGATGTCGTTGCCGTGGCAACAGCAGATGGCGGCGATGCTGGCCCAGTTCCATCAGACACACCGCGGCCTGAGCTGGCCGGTTTACCGCGTGGTGCCGTCCCGGTACGAGAACCTGGTCGACCTGGACGAGGAGCAGCTGGCGGAGGCGGGCTACCTGGTCGAGATCGACGCGGACGGCGAGATGGTCTACCGCGAGCGCAGCGGGCGCAAGGTCGAGGAGCCGGAGGCCACGACGGTGCTGGTGTCGTGCCTCGACCCGATCCCGCCCCGTGGCTCGGCACGCGCCGCCGAGGCGGCCGCGCAGGAGCCGGAGCGCCCCCGCGCGGCGCCGATGAACATCCCGCCGCCGCCGGTCTGGCGCACGACGCCGGCCAAGCCGGCTGAGGGGGTGCCCCCGTTGCCGGAGCGGACCCGGCCCGCGCCGCCGCGCTCGGAGCAGGCCGGCGGTCAGGAGTGGGCCCCGGGGGTCGGTGGGCATTCGGCCGGGCCCGCTTCGCCGGGACAGCCGACGGATGCGCCGCCTTCGGCGGAGCAGGTCGCCGACGTGCAGGCTCCGGGCGTGCCGACCTGGACGGGCCAGTCGATCGAGGTCGGGCCGCCGTCAGGACGGCTCCCCGCCGCGAACGCCCCGACTGGACAGACGCAACCACCGCAGGGCGGGGCCGAATCCGCCGCGCCGCCGCCGGAGCCGTCCGAGCAGGCCACCCCGGCCCAGCCACCGGCCGGGCAGGCCCACGCCGGGGATACCTCGCCACCGCAGGCTTCGGCCGCGCACGCCGCCCCGCCGCAAGGCGCGCCGGCGCACGCCGCGCCGCCGCAACCGCTGGCCGGGCAGGCCGCGCCACCGCAGGCCCCGGTCGGGCAGGCGGCTCCGCCGCAAGATCCGGCCGCGCAGGCCGCCCCGCCAGGGCAGCCGCCGCAGGACGCCGCGCCGTCGGGTGCCGCACCGGCGCAACCAGCTACACCTTCCGCGCCTTCCGGGGCAGGCGAGCCGAACGACGAGGACACACCGCCGCGCGGGATTCCGGTGTCCGATCGGGGGTGGTTCGATCCGCTGCCGGGTGAGGACTCGTCCGACGAGCCGGCTGATTTCGGGCCCACCGGGGATCCGACCGAGTTGCCCTATCGCTATCGGCCGTGAGTGGTGAGGGGAGCCCCGAAACCCGGCGCTCCCCTCACGGGTGTCAGCAGTCGCGGAGTCCGGGGCTTTGGTTGCGTAGCTGGCCTGCCGGCGAGATGAACTGCCGGTAGGCCTCGCTGTCGACGGCGGCCGGGCGGAAGGCACCGACGCGGTGGCAGTTCTGGAACACCAGCTTCATGCCGAAGTGCCGCTCCAGCCCACCCCGGATCGCATCCGAGGCCAGCGCCCGCAGCAGTTGGCCGCGTTCGGTCTCGCTCGGGGGCGGGGTCGCGTGGTCGGCGAAGTCGGCGCTGTCCAGCTCTGCCGCGACCGTGCTGATCACCTGCCACGCGTAGGGCAGCGAGTCGCGCACGCACGCGACGAACTCCTCATCGGTGACCTGACCGGACTCGGCGCGCTCGAGCAGAGCGGCGGGTACATCCAGGGACAACGGTTTCCTCCTTCTCGTCAGGACCCGGCCGGGTCCTTCGTCACGATCCGGCCAAAGCGGCCGGGCCGGGTACGAACTCGGGGTCGATTTGCGCGGCCAGGTCCCGGCCGGTGCGCTCGTTGCCCCACGAACGGGCGTTGCGCAGGTGGAACTCCACCGCCTGCCGGTGGAACCGGGCCCAGTCCCGTGGCGTCGCGTCCACAGTGGACAGGATCGACCCGAGAGCGGCGAGGTTGTGCGGTTCTAGCGCTGTGACGGGCCGGGCCCGGCCGCGCTCGGCCGCGCGCACGTGGCCGGAACCGGTCAGCCAGCACAGCAAGTCCGGGCCGAGCTGCGCGCGCAGGAACTCGACATCCTCGTCATCGGTGACCTTGTTGCCGACCACCGCGAGCCGGACGCCCCACTCGCGTGCGTACTCCGAATACTGCCGGTACACGCCGACGCTGCGCATGGTCGGTTCGCACACCAGCAACGTCAGGTCGAAACGCGTGAACAGTCCGGACGCGAACGCGTCGGCGCCCGCGGTCATGTCGAGCAGCACGTACTCGCCTGCGTCGTCGATCAGGTGGTTGAGCAGCAACTCCGCGGCGCCGACCTTGGAGTGGTAGCACGAGACGCCCAGGTCGTCCTCGGTGAACCGGCCGGTGACGCCCAGCCGCACGCCGGCGACGTCGCGGAAGCACGTGTCGAAGATCGGGTTGTCCTCGAAGGGGCGCACCAGTCGTGAGCCGCGGCCGGGTGGGGTTGTCTTGATCATCGCGTCGGCGCCGGCGATGAGCGGGTTGTCGCCGCGCAGGTAGTCCTTGATCAGCGGCAGGTGCTCGCCGAGCGTGGGGAGCGCGGCCGCGTCCTCTTCGGACGCGCCGAGTGCGACAGCCAGGTGCTGGTTGATGTCGGCGTCGACGGCCAGCACCGGACGCCCCGACCCGGCCAGATACGCGGCGAACAACGAGGTCAGCGTCGTCTTCCCGCTGCCTCCCTTGCCGACGAAGGCGACCTTCACAGCGAACCACACCTCTCCATCAAGAGAAAACGATATCGGTTTTCATTGCGAGTGGAGCAAAGTACACCCGGCCGGCCGAACCACGATCGGGTGGGGCTTTTGCGATCACCGTTGTCGGGGTAACCCGAAACAGTGAGAGCTTGGGTCGGCCTGCTGCGCCACGGTCAGAGCACGGGCAACGTCGCCCGCGAAGAGGCCGAAGCCGCGGGGCACGAGGTGATCGACATCCCCGAGCGGGACGCCGACGTGCCGCTCACCGACCTTGGCGGGCAGCAGGCGCGAGCCACGGGCACCTGGCTCGCCGAGCATCCGCCGCGGCTGGTGGTCAGCTCCCCGTACGTGCGCGCGGTGGACACCGCGCGCCTCGCGCTGGCCGAAGCCGCGCGGCTCGGCGCGAACGTACCGGCAGAGCCGCTGGTCGACGAGCGGTTGCGGGACCGGGAGCTCGGCGTGCTCGATCTGCTGACCTCGCACGGGGTCCGCGAACGGTGGCCGGACGAACTGCGCCGCAAGCGGCGGCACGGCAAGTTCTACTACCGGCCGCCCGGCGGCGAGTCCTGGGCAGACGTCGTGCTGCGAATCCGCTCGCTGCTGGGGGAACTGCAGCGGGACGACGGGCCGCTCCTGCTCGTCGGGCACGAGATGGCCGTGTTCGCGTTGCGGTACGTCCTGGAAGGCGTCCCGGAACCGGAACTGCTCGACATCGCCGCGCGCACCGTCGTGCCCAACGGGTCGATCACCGGCTGGGCCCACGACGGGCACGCCCACTACCGGCTGGAGACCGAACAGGACACGACGCACCTGCGCTACGCGGCCACGCCGCCCACGGAGGACTCCGATGCAGCCGTCTCCCTCCCGTAACGCGATCAGCCCGGCCTTCCTGCGCGAGTGGCCGATCGGCACGAGCGACCGGCAGACCGTGCTCGTCGTGGGCGGCGCGCGAACCGTGCCGGGCGCTGTGCTGCTGACCGGCACCGCCGCGCTCCGGGCAGGTGCGGGGACGCTGCAGCTGGCGACCAGCACAGAGCACGCGTCGGCGCTAGGCCTGGCCGTCCCGGAGGCGTCGGTGCTGGGGCTGCCGGAGACCGCGGGCGGCGCCATCTCGCGGGACGCCGCCGACGTGCTGGCCGACAACTTGGCGAACGCGCGGGCCGTCGTGATCGGACCGGGACTGACGGATGTTGAGGAGACGCGGGCGCTGCTGTCCCGGCTGCTCCCGCTGGTCCGCGACGACGCCCGGCTGGTCCTCGACGCGTACGCGCTCGGCGGGCTGAGCAAGGAGCCCGCGCTGGTCAAGCCGTGGGCGGGACAGGTGGTGCTCACGCCCAACCGGGTCGAAGCCGGATACCTGCTGGACCGCACTGTCGAGGACGACCGGCAGGCGGCACTGGACGTCGCGGCCCGCTATGGCGCCGTCGTGACGTTGATGGGCGCGATCGCGACCCCGGAAGGGGACCTGTGGATCGACGGCAGCGGGCACGTCGGCCTGGCGACGTCGGGAAGCGGGGACGTGCTGGCCGGGATGATCGGCGGATTTCTGGCCCGTGGGGCCGAACCGGCGCAGGCCGCCTGCTGGGCGACCTACGTGCACGGCACCGCCGGGCAGCGGCTCATCCCTGGCACCGGGCTGACCGGGCTGCTGGCGCGCGATCTGCTCGACGAGGCCGGTGCCGTGATCGCCGAACTCTCGTGAGGACGAAACGAAACCAGATCAACACGCCTTCCGCGCGTTAGGGTGGTTGATGTGGCTCGTCTCGTGGTCGGTTCGCATTCGGCGAAGGGCGACTTCGCTCGCCTGCGTGCCGAGTTCGAGCTGCCGGAGTCCTTTCCCGCCGAGGTGCTCGCTGAGGCCGAGAGCGTCGCGATGGACCCGCCCGAGCCGGAGCCAGCCCGCGAGGACGCCACCGGCCTGCCGCTGGTGACCATCGATCCGCCCGGTGCCAAGGACCTCGACCAGGCCATGGTCATCGAACGCCGGCGCGACGGCTTCCGGCTGTACTACGCGATCGCCGACCTCGGCGCGTTCGTCGCGCCGGCGGGCCCGGTCGATCGCGAGGCGCGGCGCCGCGGCCAGACGCTGTACCTGCCGGACGGCAACGTCCCGTTGCACCCGCCCGTGCTGTCCGAAGGCGTCGCGAGCCTGCTGCCCGGCGAGGTCCGCCCCGCGGTGCTGTGGACGATCGACGTCGACGCCGGGGGCGAGCCGACCACGACCAGGGTGCGCCGCGCGCTGGTCCGCTCCACCGAGCAGTTCGACTATGACACCGTGCAGGCCGCGCTCGAGGCCGGCGAACCGCACCCGTCGATCGCCGCGTTGCCCGAACTCGGCCGCCTGCGCCGGGATCTGGCGGTCGGGCGCGGCGCTGTGGAACTGCAGCTTCCGGAGCAGGCCATCGGCGGTGACGTCGGCGACGGCTGGATGCTCGGGATGCGGCCGCGCAACGACGTCGACGCGTGGAACGCCGAGATGTCCCTGCTCACTGGCAGGGTGGCCGCGTCGATCATGATCGACGCCGAGGTGGGAGTGTTGCGCACGCTGCCCGATCCCGACGACGACTCGGTCGGCTGGCTGCGCCGTTCCGCGCAGGCGCTGGGTATCGACTGGCCCGCACACCGGAGCGTCTCCGAGCTGCTGGCCGGGCTGGATCCCACGCTGCCCGAGTCGATGGCGCTCTACACGTGCTCGACGCGTCTTCTGCGCGGCGCGGGCTACACGGCGTTCGAGGGCGGGCTGCCGCCGTCGACGACGCATGCGGGCATCGGTGCCCCGTACGCGCACGTCACGGCACCGATCCGGCGGCTGGTGGACCGCTTCGCCACCGAGATCTGCCTCGCGGTGAGCGCCGGTCTCCCGGTGCCGGAATGGGTGCGCGCCGCGTTGCCGGAACTGCCGGTGCTGATGAGCGCGTCGGACACGCTGGCCGCGCGCGTCGAACGGGCCTGCATCGACCAGGTCGAGGCGTGGATGCTGGCCGAGCGGATCGGCGGTACGTTCGAGGCGGTCGTGCTGCGGGCCGAGGAGGCCAGGGCGGAGATCCTGGTGGAGGACCCGCCGGTGATGGGCAGGTGCACCGGCGCGAACCTGCCGGAAGGCGAGCGCATCACCGTCCGGCTGACCGGCGTGGACGTCACGAAACGGAAGGTGTCGTTCGAGCGGGCGTGACTGACTGGACTGAGGAAGAGCGGGACCTGGCGCGGCGCGTGGAGGACGGGCACGCGGTGGTGGTGAACGTCCGCAAGTCGGGGCCGCACCGGCATCTCGTGCCCTGGCTTCTCGACCGGGACCTCATCACCTACATCGGCCACAGGGGCAACCGCCATGCGTGGCCCGAGTCGGATTTCGCGAACCCGTTCGTCAAGGAGGCCAAGCTGGACCGGGAGGCGATGGTCAGGCACTACCGCGAGTACCTCGAGGGCCGGCCGGACCTGCTGCGCCGCCTGCGGGCGGGCGAATTGGCCGGCCGCGCGCTCGGGTGCTGGTGCGCGCCGCAGCCGTGTCACGGTGACGTGCTGCTGGACTACGCCGGGGACGCCCGATGACGCTCTTCGACGACCTGGGAGAGGACGTCCCGCTGCGGCACGGGCCGCGACGGGTGGTGTCACTCGTGCCGTCACTGACCGAGGCCGTCGAGGCGACCGTGTCCGGGGTGCTCGCGGGCGCCACGGACTACTGCACCCATCCGTCCACGCTGGACCTGCCAAGGGTCGGCGGCTCGAAGTACCCCAAGGTGGACCGGGTGCTGGACCTGCGCCCGGACCTCGTGCTGGCCAACTCGGAGGAGAACCGGCCGGAGGACGTGGAACGGTTGCGGGCCAACGGCTTCCCGGTCTGGGTGATGGAGGCTCCCGCGACCGTCCCGCACGCGCTCGCGTCGCTGCGCCGGCTGCTGACGCAGGCGTTCGAGGCGCCGGAACCGCACTGGCTGGTGGCGGCGGAGGAACTGTGGCGCGAGACACCGCCGCTGCGGATGCGCGCCGTGGTGCCGGTGTGGCGCAAACCATGGGTGATACTCGGCCGCGACACGTTCGGCGGCGACGTGCTCCGCAGGCTCGGAGTGTCCATTGTGTACTCCGAGCACGACGAGCGGTACCCGCGGCCGAAGCTCGACGAGTTGCGGTCGTGGTTCGCCGATGGGCAAGCCGACCTGCTGGTGCTGCCGGACGAGCCGTACGAGGTCACCGCCGGCGACGGGCCGGAGGCCTTTCCGGGCGTTCGCTACGCGCTGGTATCGGGCCGGTATCTGACCTGGTACGGACCGTCCCTTGTGGACGCTCATCGCGAACTGGCGGAAATTCTCGGTCGTTTCGCGTAGTCCGTCGTATTTGTCGGTGACCACGTCGTGGGTGGGCCGCAACGCGTCGGGTACTTTTATGGCGATCGGCCAGTGCCATCGCGTTCGCGGAAGGGTCCTCAATGTCCGCTGTGACATATTTCGAGGCGATTGTTGTCGGCGCCTTGCAAGGCGTGTCGGAATTGTTCCCGGTGTCCAGCCTCGGGCACAGTATTCTGCTTCCGGCCTGGATCGGCGGCTCCTGGGCGAACGATCTGAGCATGGGCAAGGACTCGCCGTACCTGGCCGTGCTCGTCGCCATGCACGTCGCGACGGCGATCGCGCTCGTCGTGTTCTTCCGGCGGGACTGGGCGCGCATCCTGCGCGGGCTGTGGACCTCGATCCGCGACCGCGAGGTCGGCGACTCCGACCAGCGGCTCGCGTGGCTGCTCGTGCTGGCCACGATTCCGGTCGGCATCGCCGGCCTGCTACTCGAGAGCGCATTGCGAAACTTTCTCGGAAAACCCGTGCCCACCGCGATCTTCCTCGCGCTCAACGGTGCGGTGCTGCTCGCCGTCGAGCGGTCCGGGAAGGCACGTCGTCCGGCCGAGGTCCGCGTTCCGATCGCGGCCGAGACGACCGTTGACTTCTCCGCCGAGGAGACGATGCCGATGCGGGTCGTCACCGTCGAGGAGGCGTCGGACCGGCGGCTGGCCAAGCTCGGTGTCGGCGAGGCCGTACTCGTCGGCGCGGCGCAGATTCTGGCTCTGTTCCCCGGAATCAGCCGGTCCGGCATCACGATGGTCGCCGGACTGCGGCGCGGGCTCGACCACGAGGACGCGGCGCGGTTCGCGTTTCTCCTTGCCACGCCGGTGATCCTGGCCGCGGGAGTGCTCAAGATGCCGTCGCTGTTCACCGTCGAGAACCGGCCGTCGCTGGGCCCGGCGCTGGCCGGCAGCATCGTCGCCGGAATCGCGGCTTACCTCGCGGTCCGGTTCCTGACGTCGTATTTCGAAACGCGCACACTGAACCCGTTCGCGATCTATTGTGTGATCGCCGGGGTCGGCAGCCTGATCTATTTCGTCGCATGACCGCCCCGCTCACGCTGGAAAGGGTGTTCACGTCGTGGACGCTCGATATTCCGGCGATCATTTTCGTGCTGCTGCTCGGTGGTGCCTATCTGCGTGCCGCGCGCCATGTGGACACCTCACGCGGGCGCACCACGGCGTTTCTCGCGGGTCTGGCCACGATCCTGCTGCTGACCTGCTCGTTCCTCGGCGTGTACGACGACGCGCTGTTCTGGGTGCGCGCGGTGCAGGTCGTGGTGCTGCTGATGATCACGCCGCTACTGCTCGCGCTCGGTGCGCCGCTGACGCTGGTGCTGGCCACCTCCCGCCGGGCGGACCGGCTGCGGGCGCTGGGCCGTGGCCGCGCGGCGCGGATGCTGACGTTCCCGCTGGTCATCACGGTGTTGCTGATCGTGCCGCCGTTCGTGCTGTACCTCACGCCCCTCTACGAACTGACGTTGCGGCATGGCGCGGTCGACGAACTCGTGCGGCTGGGCCTGGTCTGCTGCGGGTTCGGCTACTTCTGGACGCGGCTGCGCGTCGACCCGACGCCCCGCGACGACCACCCCCTGGTGTCGTTCGGCATCAGCTTCACCGAGGTGGTCGTCGACGCGGCGCTCGGCCTGGTCCTGTGGCTGGGCCCGCTGCGCGCCGCGGACTACTACCACGCACTCGCCCGCAGCTGGGGCCCTGACCTGCGCACCGACCAGATCGTCGGCGCCGGGATTCTGTGGATCCTCGGTGATCTCGCCGGGCTGCCCTTCCTGGGCGCGCTGCTGAACCGGATGTCCACGGACGACCGGCGCGAGGCCGCCGAGATCGACCGGGAGCTGGACGCCCAGGATG